>NZ_BAUV01000001.1 GCF_000513135.1 Halalkalibacter akibai JCM 9157 | reverse complement strand
CCCCTAAACTTAAAATATCATTATTTTTTCATCAAATAAGATCCTTACAGTCCGCTCGGACCAGCCAACCCCATATCGAAATCAAAAAAACCTTTTTAATGCCTAAGCACTAAAAAGGTTGATATTTTCGTATTAGATTAACAATCTTCAGGGGTTCCTGCATTTGTTGCTGTTCGGAATGAAGAACCACAGCCACATGACGCAATCGCGTTAGGGTTGTCGATTGTAAAACCTCCACCCATCATGTTTTGCTTGTAGTCGACTACAAGTCCTTGAATAATTGGCTCACTTTCTTTATCCACTAGAACAGAAAGGCCATTTATATTTAACAATGTATCTTCTTCATGTTTTTCCGAGTCAAAACCCATTCCATATGATAGACCGCTACAGCCGCCACCTTTTACACCGATACGAAGCATTAAGCTTTGGTCACCTTCAGCTTCCATCATGTCTTTAATTTGGCTTACTGCTGCTTCTGTTAATGTAATCATGACATCCCTCCTAATCGCTGTTACGATTAGTATACCCTTTCAACTCTTGAACCTCAAGCGATCTGCGCGCGGATTTTCAAAAGGAAAGTGAGTTTTGCCAATTTGTTGTATTGGTTACTTCAAGTAAGATCATTTTATTATGTGCACGGTCTAGTTCTTGACTATAACGAAGAACGATAGGATGACTCATACCGTATTGTCCTGCTGCACTCACCATTTTATTTCGTAGTTCTTCTATTTTATTCATACATGCCTCTTGTTTCAATACACTGTTCATCACCATCACCCTCTCCACGTACAGTTTTACTTGTTCGTACCTATATTAGTAATAAAACAATATTACCAAACAATAGGAAAAGAACGCAATATACAATCCACTAAAAAAAGGATTTTTTTATGAAATCTAACAAATTTGCGTCTTTTTGATTGCCTCTCTTTTCCAAGAAGACTCTCTTTCTTTCTTTCATTGGATTCTGATAGTATAATAGTAGGCAAATACGAATAAATATAAACCTTATTTTAAGTTTTCTATAAGACAGGACTAAATTCCTTCTTAAAGTCGAATTTTACTATAGAATATGTTACGGTTTAGTTACAATTGAAACGGAGGATCAATTTATGGGAGCAATCATAACAGATTTAAAAATGCAAACTATTACAGATAAAGTGAATCATGGTGAACGCCTTACAATTGAAGATGGGTTATATTTATTTGATAGTCCAGATTTACTTGGTATTGCGCAACTTGCGAATCAAGTGAATTATAAAAAAAATGGTGATAATGTCTATTTCATAGAGAATATGTACATTAATCCAACAAATGTATGTGAAGCCAATTGTGGGTTCTGTGGTTTTAAACGTAAGCCTGGTCAAGAAGGTGCTTATACGATGGACAGCGATGCGTTACTTGAGTATGTGGAGAAAAGATGGAATGACAATATTCGTGAGTTTCATATTGTAGGTGGACACAATCATGAAGTACCATTTGACTACTACTTAGATACGATTCGTACATTAAAGAAGCATTATCCTCAAGTTACGGTTAAAGCTTATACTGGTGCTGAAATTGAGTTTTTCTCTCGCATCTCAGGTCTTTCAATGAAAGAAGTACTTGAAGAGTTAATCAAAGCTGGCTTAGATACTCTACCTGGTGGAGGAGCAGAGATTTTAACAGAGCGATATCGTTTGAAAATGAGTCCTGATAAAGCTTCGACTGACCAATGGTTAGAGGCACATGAGATCGCTCATAATCTGGGTCTAAAAACACATGCAACTATGCTATATGGATCAATTGAAACGACAGAGGAACGTTTAATTCACATGGACCGACTTCGTCAACTGCAAGATCGTACAAATGGATATATGGTGTTTATCCCACTCGCGATGCAGCCGCGTAGTGTGAGTGCTGGGTTAAAACGTCGTACAACTGCATGGGATGACATGCGTACACTAGCGATCAGTCGTTTAATGCTAGATAACTTTGATCACATTAAAGCATACTGGATTAATATTGGTGTGCAGTTAACACAAATGGCTCTTACTTTTGGCTCAAGTGATATTCACGGAACGTTGATTGAAGAGAGAATCTCACACGCCGTTGGTGCTTTAACTTCACAAGGAATCACTCGTGATGAATTAGTGTACTTGATTAAGAGTGCTGGAAAAACGCCTGTTGAGCGAGATACTTTTTATAATGTAATCAAAACTTATTAATTCGAAAAGTGATCCTAAAACGGGATCACTTTTTTAATTCTAGACCAAAAGTCTTACTTGGAGATTATCTGACATTCTTTAGTTATAAAGATACACCTCTATACCCCCCTTTTCCGATATGATTTTTTTAGAACTATTACTTTATCTCCATAGTTCCGTTCCATTTTGATAGACCTCGACAAAAATCTATGTTATCAACATCATTTCCAATGACTTTCCGTACACTCATTAAATATGTAAAAATGCTTTTTCCACGTGGACACTCTTTCCTTTAAGCTAATAAGGTACACATAGGATCCTGTGTGGAAATAGATTAATAAGGGGATGTTCTAATGAAAAAAAGCAAAAAGTTTCTTACCGTCACTTTAGCTAGTGCTATGGTTTTTGGGGCCTTAACGACGGCGGCTCTTCCAGTTGGGGCTGTTGGAAATGGACCAAATTACAACGGAAATGAATCAATTCGAACATCTATACTTACTACATATGAAGAAATGGTTGATTTTTTAAAGAAACAAGAAGCAAGACAAGCTAATCTAGAGCTAGAAGTAATTGGACAATCTGTTAAGGGACGCGATTTATATGTGGCCAAATTCATTACTAACCCAGAAAATCCAACGATCCTTTTTCTAACTCAACAGCATGGGAACGAACAACTTGCAACAGAAGGCGCATTAGAATTCATTAAGCATTTAGGAACGAACAAAACAAAAGGCGTGCTAGATAATGTCAATGTGATTGTGGTGCCAATGTTAAATCCTGATGGCGCAATGGGAGATGTGAATTTCTCAACCGATAATTATATCGCTGATGGTGGTCGTCATTTAACTCGTGCAAATGCGAATAATGTTGACTTAAACCGTGAACATAATAAAGACATTTCAGTTATGGAACCTGAGGCAAGAGCTTTATATGAAAATGTTTTCGAAAAATATGAGATTGATTATTTAATTGACCTCCATCATCAAGGAACACAAAGTGCTCTAGATAATAAATATGTATCTGGGTCTATTTTATACCCTACTAACGGAGAGGTTGACCCTCATGTTATTGAAAACTCTAAAAAACTAGGGGCAGTCGTCTATCATGAGATTGAATCAAAAGGCTGGGGTCTTTTAGGGAAATACAATGGTGGATCTGGTGATAATATCGGGCGTAACGGTATTGCTAAGCGTTATGGTATTGCAACACTTTTATTTGAAATGCGTGGTATGTCCGATCATACCAATCCATCTGCTGTATTAGGACAAAAAAGCAATGGGTATTTAATTAAGCAATCAATTGCCACTCTTGATTCTACCGTTCGTGCAATTGCAGATGGTTCAATTGAAACTGTAGACACTAGTTTCTGGGAAACACTACCATTCCAAAGAAACAAAGTGGCTGAAGAAGAAGGCGAAGAAGACGGCGAATAATATATAAAAAATAGGGGTGTCGCAAAAGCAATGCGACACCCCCTATTTTGCTAAAGACTATTGTTAAAATCTAAACTTTAAATCGTTTCACTGACTCTTGTAACCCTTCTGCCATACGTGTTAGTGTAGAGGCTGCTGCGGTTACTTCCTCCATTGTTGCATTTTGTTCTTCTGCTGATGCTGCTACCTCTTGTGAATAACTCGAAGATTGTTCTGCTATTTCCGTTGCTTGATCAATATAACTAACCATTGATCCCATTTGCTTAGAAATTTGTTGAACCGCATTTGAGACTTCTTCTATTTGTTGTGTTACTACAGACACGGATGTTGAGATTTCTTCAAATTCATTACCCGCTTTTCCAACAGAAGCAATTCCACCTGACACTGCTTTTTTCGTTTCAGTCATTGATGAAACAGACTTATTAATGTCAGCCTGAATATCATGAATAAGTGTTCTGATTTGATTTGCTGAACCGCTTGACTGTTCAGCCAACTTCCGAACCTCATCGGCAACAACCGCAAATCCTTTGCCGTGTTCTCCTGCCCTAGCCGCTTCAATCGCCGCGTTTAAAGCTAGTAAATTGGTTTGATCAGCTACTTCGGTAATAAGAGTAACAATTTTTCCAATTTCACTAGACTTATTGCCTAATTGCCCAACGACAATTGAAATTTCTTCAGTTTGTTTATGAAGGACATTCATCTGTTCAATCGACTGCTGAATGACTTGTTGACCTGAACCAGATTTTTCTTTTGTGACGGCCGAAGAATCTTTCACTTTTTGAACGTTGGTTTTGATTTTTTCCATATCTGAAACCATTACACTTGCAGATTGGTTTGCTTTTAATGTTGTACTCGCTTGATCTTCAGAACCACTCGCAATTGATTGAATTGATTCTGTTATCTGATCTGTCGCCTTACTTGTTGCTTCGGCACCTGCAGATAATTGCTCAGCAGAGGCTGCTACTTGTTCGGACGTATCAACTACTTGTTTGATTAAACCAGATAAGTTACTCTTCATGGAGTTGTAGTTAATAGCTAAATGAGCAATTTCATCTTTTCCGTTATCTTGTAGAGATACGGTGAAATCACCTTCTCCTGCTTTTTCCATCGCTTCATTTACTTTTTGCAGACGCTTTTTAATTTGCGTTGAGAATAAGAAAACAAGGAGAATTGCAACAACAATTCCAATGACTGCCACAATGACAAAACCGATGAAAATCGTTGATATCGTTTGGTCAATAAACTCTTGAGATACTCCTACAAAGTACATACCAATAATGGTGCCATTTGCATCTGTAATGGCTGATACGCCGTTTGATTCATCAAACCAGCAACGTTCGCCTCACCGAAATAATAATTTCCTCCATCTAACACGGTTTCCTTTACTGAGTCAGAAGCCTGTGTTCCTACAGCTCTATTTCCGTCAATTAAAACATTGGTACTAACTCTTGTATCCCCTTGGAAAATCGTCACATTGCCGTTAGTCATTCCTGCAATATAATCGACCATCTCAAAGTGATCATTCACTTTCACGCTTCCTTTATAAAGTGAACCGTCCGTAATGGACCATTGCCCTGGATACCTTTCTTCCAATGCTTGATAAGAGAGATATAAATCTGATTTTGCTTTTTCCACCGCACTTTCTTTCACACCATCAGTCACTAAATGTTGAACAACCAGTCCTAAAACAACTGAAAAAACAACAAGAATTGAAATAACCAATACATTCATTTTTGTAGCTAAAGTTAAGTTATTAAATTGTTTCATCTCTTACGGCCTCCAATCAATTTTTTCTTCTACATATAATTCGATATTTTTCTACACATTTTGACAAGTTTTTTATATTTCTACTATACTCACGTTATTAATAAAGGAATATAGGAAATGTCTCCTATACAAATTCCCATAAAAAAACCGAAATGACTTGAAGCCATTTCGGTTTTTGCTTAATTTATCTTATTTTCGTTTAAAAACACCTTCACATATAATCTCAGCTGCACCTTCCATTAATACGGTGCCACTCTCAAGCCAAGTAATTGTTAGATCTCCACCTAAAAGGTGAACAACCACTTCCTCATTTTTTTGACAATAACCATTTAGAATCGCTGCTACAACTGCTGCACAAGCTCCAGTTCCACAAGCTTGGGTTATGCCCGAACCGCGCTCCCAAACTCTGAAATGAAGTTCATTTTTAGAGACAACTTCCACAAATTCGACATTTACCCACTCTGGAAAACGTTTGTCTTTTTCCATTTTAGGACCAATCTCTTCTACAGGGGCCTGATTAATATCATCGACAAACATGACCGCATGTGGATTTCCCATCGAAACGGCCGTAACTTCAAACACTTCGTTATCTATCTCAAATGGCTCCGCTACCACTTGGTCTTGAGCTTTTCCTAACATAGGGATCCTTTCTCTTGCTAAAATAGGAAAACCCATATCTACGCTGACGGTATGAACTTGATCGTTTTCCACAAAAACCGTCGCTTCAACCAATCCGCCTAACGTCTCAATCTTAAACGTTTTTTCTTGAACATATTGATGCTCGTACGCAAATTTCGCTACGCAGCGTAAGCCATTCCCACAATTTTTCGCTTCGGACCCGTCATTATTAAAAACTCTCATCTTAACAGGAGCTTTTTCAGATGGGCAGATTAAAATCATCCCATCCGAGCCAATCCCTTTATTTTTATCTGCAACTTCAATTGCGAGTGGAGCTAATTTCTCCTCATCAATCGTTTGTTTAAACATATCTACATAAATATAACTATTTCCTAAACCATGCATCTTCGTAAATTGCAACAGTTCCTCATCCCTTCCTTAAACGTCTATCCGTCCAAAAATAATCCTCGTCCGCTTCTAAAATCGTTATTTTCTCATTACAACAAGGCATAATCAACACCGTTTTAATCCCCTCTTGCGCTCGTTTAAATTCGGACTTTTTCATATGGGTTAATACATGGTCTGTTTGACAAAATGGACAATTATGAAAATAAATATCGTCAAAATGCCGCTCATACGGCCAAGAATTTACAAATGGGATTACATCCATCTATTCTTACTCCTTTCTGAATTGAAGGAAGTTTTTTTTGAGCTTTAAGAAAAAGGGAAGTTCGTCCTTTTGTCTCGGCTTAGTGAAGCTCGGGATCTATGGCTTCGCTCACTGCGAGTCACTTTGAGAAAACCACTCAAAGTGGCTTAAAACCTTGCAGTGGCTACGCTCATAGATCGAGATTTTAGAAAAAGGGAAGTTCGCTTTTGCCTTGGCTTAGTGAAGCTCGGGATCTATGGCTTCGCTCACTGCGCGCCTCTTTGAGAAAAGCACTCAAAGTGGCTTAAAACCTTGCAGTGGCTTCGCTCATAGATCGAGATTTTAGAAAAAGGGAAGTTCGTCCTTTTTCTAAAATCTCTAAAACATAGGGTTTTCTTCTAGGAAGTTATATATATTTTCAACGAGTTCTTCGTTTGTTTCTCCAGATACGTATTCGCCATTTACGAGTGCAAATGGTTCAATGGCACAGATGCCGCAATTGTTTAAGCATCCATATTCAATGATATCTAAATTAGGGTCTTTTTCTAATTCTTCCATTGCTTTTTGAGTTCCACTTGCTAAATTGCTTAAACAAAATTCAATTATTGGACGCATGTTCTCACCTCTTCATTCTACTTCTAATGCTACTCTCGTGTTGAAAAGAAGTCAATTCTCGATTAGCTTTCACCAATAGAAGAAAAGGGTTTCAAAAAAATTCACAAATTTGTTGTTATTTTTGCCAATCCTCGTTATAATCAAAACTGACCAGGGTCACTTTTTTAAGGAGATACGATATGAGTGAACAAGCAAAAAAAGTGAAGACAAAAGAACGGATTGAACAATCTGCTTTAGCGTTATTTCGAGAAAAAGGGTTTTCTCGAACAACAGTACAAGAAATCACAAATGCAGCTAAAGTAGCTAAAGGAACTTTTTTTAATCATTTTCCCACTAAGGACTCTATCATGCAATCGCTTGCAAGAGAACTTCTTGAAGACGTTATGCCTTATGTGAAGCAACCACACTTTAAAAATAGACCAATCTCTATCCGGTTACGTTCTTATTTACAATTTATTTTAACCGATTATGATCGTTATCCTGCTCTAACAATTGAAATGTGGAATCATGTACTCAAAGAGCAATCATTGCTGTTTGCTCATTGGCATGAACTCTTACAAGATGCTAAAACTAAAGGGGAAATTCAACCAGATACCTCTATTGAAACATGGACTCATATCATTCATAGTCTCATTACACATGGAATACAAACCTTTACTAATGAACCAACAAAAGCTCGTTTACTAGAAAATGTAATGATTTTGGTCGATTCCAGTCTTGAAGCTATTTTAGAAAAAAGGGGATATTCATTTATGAAAAAGCTTGTTATTTTAGGTGGGGGTTACGGAGGAATGCGTGTTCTTCAAAGACTTTTGCCTGAGGGTTTACCTGAGGATGTTGAAATCACATTAGTGGATCGCCTACCTTACCACTGTTTAAAAACGGAATATTATGCTTTAGCCGCAGGAACAGCAGCCGACCATCATTTACGAGTTGGCTTCCCTGAAGATCCAAGACTTTCGATTAAATACGGAACGATTACAAACATCGACTTAGATGTTAAAACGATAGAGTTAGATGAAAATGAACTTTTACCTTTTGACAAATTGATTATTGGTTTAGGTTGTGAAGATAAATATCACAACGTGCCAGGTGCACAAGAGTTTACTCATAGCATTCAAACAATGGATAAAACGAGAAGAACATATGAAACGCTTAACAATATTAAACCACACGGAGTAGTTTCCATTGTTGGCGCAGGATTGAGTGGAGTTGAGCTAGCGAGTGAACTTAGGGAAAGTCGTCCTGATTTGACAATTAAGCTTTTTGATCGTGGTGAAATAATTCTTTCCATGTTCCCTCGTAAACTTAGTACCTATGTTCAAAACTGGTTCATTGATCACGGTGTTGATGTCGTTAATAAGTCGAACATCACAAAAGTTGAAGAAGGTATTTTATATAACCATGATGAACCAATTGAATGCGACGCGATTATTTGGACCGCTGGTGTTCAACCAGTTGAAGTAGTTCGAAATCTCGACGTTGAAAAGGACTCTCAAGGTCGCATCGTGTTAGCACCCCAACATTTCTTACCGACGAATGAAGACGTTTTTGTTGTTGGTGACTGTGCTAGTTTGCCGCACGCTCCGAGCGCTCAGCTTGCAGAGGGTCAGGCCGAGCAAATTGTGACTATCCTGAAAAAGCAATGGGCTGGTGAAGCTTTACCAGAAGAATTGCCAAAAATTAAACTAAAAGGTGTGCTAGGTTCCTTAGGGAAGAAACATGGCTTTGGTTTAATGGGAGAACGGACATTGTTAGGGCGCGTACCTCGTGTGTTGAAAAGTGGCGTGTTATGGATGTATAAATATCATTCTGGTTCATAAGAGGAAAGTCTCGCTTCGGCGAGGCTTTTTTTGTGGGTTGGATTATAAAACTATGTAATTGGATCATAAATAAGTACAGTCGGATCATAAATGTTTAAACTCAGATCAGAAAGGTGATTTCTGGCTCACAAATTATTTTTTTAGAAGGAATTTCGTTGTTCTTGCAGAACTTCTTCCTAGCAATATATAAAGGAGTGACAGCTATTGATAAAAAAAGAACGAGATATGCCCTTAAAAATGCTTCAATTAGAGGCATTATTGAGACGATTGCCAGTTGATCACAATAAAAGATCGAATATTACAGAAGATTTGAGAAAGAGTAAGGCAGGAATCAAAGGTGAACGTTCGCTTGATTATTACTTGACTGATCTTCCCCTAACAAATACTTATGTTTTATATGATCTTAGATTACCCAACACTACTGGACATTTTTTTCAGATTGATGTGCTCATTATCACGAATTATTATCTTCTCATCCTTGAGGTAAAAAATATTGCAGGCACCCTCTTTTTTGATCAAACGTTTAATCAATTAATTCGAACAAAAAATGGTGAAGAAGAGTAATTTATTGATCCCCTCCTTCAAGTCAGGCGACAGAGCCAACAGCTTCAGCTTTTTTTGATCAAACATAACTTTCCCTCTCTCCCTATCCACTCACTCATTGTTATGACGAATTCCTCTGCTGTTATCAAAACAAATCCCAACCATACTGCTGCTACTCACCATGTCATTCACTCAGAGATGCTTTTATTTAAAATCAAATCCTTACAAGATCTTTATAAAGATGAAGTGATGACAATAAAAGATATGAATAAACTTGCGAGATTACTCTTAAAACATCATTCGCCCGCTACTCCCGATCCGCTTAAGCAATATGATATATGTCAAAATAAATTACAGGTAGGAGTATATTGTCTTACGTGCGGCTCATTGCCTCTGCTTCGCTCAAAAGGTGCGTGGATCTGTCCAGTTTGTAAGACTGCTTCAAAAGATGCTCATCTTTATACGTTAAACGATTATTACCTACTAATTGGAAGTGTGATTACCAATAAACGGTTGCGATGGTTTTGTAACATATCATCTAGGTCAATTGCTGCTAAGTTGCTTACTTCCCTTGATTTAAAACAATCAGGAATGCAAAAAAAATCGTACTTATGAACTTAGATTCTTTGATTTGGATCAGAAATAATAAAAGTTGGATCATAAACTAGCAATAGCGGATCATAAATTAACTACTTTGGACCACAAATTGCTCAACTCCGATCACAAACCTCAAAAAAAAAACTGAATCAGCTTAGCTGTTCAATTTTTTCGTAAATTTCCTTTAATTTTGGGTTTCCTTCTGCTACTACTTCGTTTTCTAACACAACTAGTGGATAAAAGTATTCATCGTCTTTAATGGCATCTGCAAACTCAATATGGGTTTGGTCCGGTCCGGGTTCGTCGATATCGACATACTCAAAATCAAACTCCACCTCAGGATACTTCCTAGTAATGGCAGCTTCTAGCCATTCCATTGTTTCTTTTGCGCTTGGAAGATGAATACAACTTGCGCATTTCTGCTCTGCTCCGTACACAGTGATTTTCATATCAGCTCACCTCACAAATCATTATATTATACTAGCGCAATATTGGATAGCATCGCTCCTTCCCAACAGTAAACGTTTTTCCAATTTTTCACTCATTTATGAGCACAAATTCAAGCAGATTCATGGATTTTTTCTTGAATCCCCTTTATAATAGGTAGTAGAAAGGAGTTGTTTTAAATGGCTACAGCTGAAATGGTTGAACAAGTTAGTGAAGTATTAGATAAGCTTCGTCCTTTCTTGCTTCGTGATGGCGGGGATGTTGAACTTGTTGATGTTGAGGATGGCATTGTAAAAGTTCGTCTTCTTGGCGCTTGTGGTTCTTGCCCAAGTTCTACAATCACGTTAAAAGCAGGTATTGAGCGAGCACTTCTTGAAGAGGTTCCTGGAGTTAAGGAAATCGAACAAGTCTTTTAATAAAAAAAGAAACACCCGACATGCTATGCTCGGGTGTTTCTTTCTTTTTACATGAGAAACTGATCAAACATCGCTTCAGCTTCTTCGTAGGAATTAAAGATCGCATCGTCTGCTTCAATCGGGTGATAAAAATCATATAAGAGCAGAGATAGTTGAGCTGGATTCATCGGATCTCTAGCGATTGTTGCTTCTTGAATAGTGGAAACTGTTTGTGTATGTGGATTTCTATAGATAATGTAAACTTGTTGTCCTTCTTCTAACTGCTGGATATCAAGCATGGCGGGCCTCCCTTTTTTGTTGGTTTGCCCGCCATGAAGCTAAACTATTCAGTTTGTTTGTTTTTGTGAAACACCCTTTTTCACTTGAATGCCTTCTTTCGCAGGTCTTAACACTAAAACCTCGAAGGCTGGAAAGTGACGTTGAAGCTTTTCTTGTATTTCTTCTCCACGTTTCGCTGGTGCTAAGCACAACATTGTTGGACCCGCCCCGCTTAACGCAGCACCGTAGGCCGTTGTTTCTTCTTGTACGACTCGAATGACTTCTTCAAGGTGTGGTACCAGTTCACGGCGGTAGGGATGATGGAATAAATCTTCATTCATCATTTTGCCAGCCTTTTCCCAATTGCCTTGCAGAAGAGAAGCAACGAGTACGTTAGCAACACTGCTCGCTCTAACCGCTTCTCGGTAACCTAACTGCTCCGGTAAAACCCCTCTGGCTTTTTTTGTTTTTAATTCTTCAGAAGGAACGAGTAAAACAAGATCGATTTCGGGTATTCCACCGTACAATACATCTGTAGCACTTTCCGTATGCGTTCCAATGACAAGACCTCCGTAGACAGAAGCAGCCACATTATCTGGGTGACCCTCCCATAAACTAGCAAAGCGTACCTTTTCCTCAACAGAAAGAGGTTCTCCCATTAACTGATTAGCAAGTTCAATGCCTGCAACAATTGCTGCAGCGCTACTACCTAAGCCACGTGCGAGTGGAATATCACTCGTCATTTCCACGTGACAAGGTGGAAGCTCTTCACCGCGTGCGCTTGCTACATGAGCAGCTACTTGATAAATTAAATTGTCTTCTCCTGTTTCGATTCCTTGGAGATCGACTGAATTTGAGTGAAATAACCATTCGTTAGAAGCTCGCACTTCTAGAGTTAAATAACGATTAACCGCAAGCCCCACTGAATCAAATCCGGGGCCGAGGTTAGCCGAGCTACCAGGAACCGTTATCTGGAATGGTTCAAGGCTCATTGAGTGACACCGCCCTTGATATGAGCAAGGAAAGCTTCCTTATCGTTTGGCAATACAGTTGGTTTTACTGTTACTGTATCAATGGCTGTGTTCGGATCTTTTAAGCCGTTTCCTGTTAGTACACAAACAACTGTTGAACCTTTTTTGATTTCTCCTGAAGCTATTTGCTTTTTCAAACCGGCAATGGAAGCACATGAAGCTGGTTCTGCGAATACTCCTTCACGACTTGCAAGCAGTTGATAAGCTTCTAAAATTTCTTCGTCAGTGACAAAGTCAATAGAGCCATTCGACTCTTCCTTAGCGGCAACCGCTTTGTCCCAGCTTGCTGGATTTCCGATGCGGATTGCTGTTGCGATCGTTTCTGGCTCTTCGATGATTTCTCCACGAACAATTGCTGCGGAACCTTCTGCTTCGAACCCACGCATTTCAGGAAGTCCTGTTCCTTTTTTCTCGTGATACTCTTTAAAGCCTTTCCAGTAAGCGGTGATGTTGCCGGCATTTCCAACAGGGATCGCCAGTACATCTGGAGCTTTTCCTAAGGCATCAACAATTTCAAAGGCCGCTGTTTTTTGTCCTTCAATTCGGTATGGATTTACTGAGTTTACAAGTGTAATTGGCTCTGTTTCACTAATTTCGCGAACGATATCTAGTGCATTATCAAAGTTCCCTTTAATTTCTAAAACTTCAGCTCCGTACATAACGGCTTGAGCAAGCTTTCCTAGTGCAATTTTTCCTTCTGGAATAACAACAACGCACTTCAGGCCAGCACGTGCGCCATAGGCTGCTGCTGCTGCTGATGTGTTTCCTGTTGAAGCACAGATAATCGCTTTGCTTCCTTCTTCTTTTGCTTTGGCAACAGCCATAACCATACCACGATCTTTAAATGATCCAGTTGGATTTAAACCTTCGTATTTTACGAAGATGTTAACTCCCCACTCTTTCGAAATATGCTCAAGTTCAATTAACGGTGTATTCCCTTCGTGTAATGTAAGCAGAGGCGTTTCCTCTGTAACAGGTAAAAATTCTTTGTATTCTTGGATTAAACCTTTCCAACGACTCATGATCTAGCGTCCCCCTTCGACACGGTAACAGCTTTCAATCGATTCAATGACTTCAAGCTCTGATAGTTTTTTATATAAGTTTTCGTAGTTTTCTTTGTTTGTATGATGCGTAATGACGATAACTTCGGCTAACTGATGACCTTCAATTGGCATCTGCAACAGCTTCTCAAAACTAACTTCATATTCGGCGAATACACTTGTAACTGCTTGGAAGGTCCCAGCTTTATCAACCACTTTCAAGCGTAAAAAGTATTTTGAATCAATTTCATTCGCTTGTTTTAACACTCGTTGATGTAACGGCTCCTGCACTGCTTTTCCACAAACACCTAAGCGCATGTTTTTCATAACCGCAACTAAATCCGAGACAACAGCTGTTGCCGTTGGCAGAGACCCTGCTCCTGGCCCGTAGAACATCGTTTCCCCAACAGCTTCTCCGTAAACATACACCGCATTATATTCGTTATGAACAGATGAGAGCGGGTGTTCTTTCGGAAGAAGTGTCGGTTCTACACTTACTTCTACACGGCCTTCATCACGCTTAGCAAGACCAATTAATTTCATCGTGTATCCAAGTTGATCGCAGTAATCTAAGTCTGTTTTTGAGACAGAAGAGATTCCTTTAACCGTTACGTCATCAAGGCTAACATTCATCGAGAAACCAAGTGTAGCTAAGATAGCCATTTTTCTAGCGGCATCTAAGCTTCAACATCTGCAGTTGGATCACTTTCTGCAAATCCGAGTTCTTGTGCTTTCTTTAAGACTTCTTCATATGAACTGCCGTTTTGGGTCATTTTTGTGAGGATATAGTTTGTTGTTCCGTTCACAATCCCCATCATCTTTGTAATTCGATCTGCTGCTAAGCCTTCCGTTAAACTTCTTAAAATTGGAATACCACCAGCTACACTTGCTTCATAATAGACATCACAGTTGTTTTCAGCTGCTACTTGTAGAATCTCTGCTCCGTAAATAGCCATTAAGTCTTTGTTCGCAGTAACAACATGCTTTCCGTTTCTTAGAGCCGTTAAAAGATGTTCTTTCGTTGACTCTACTCCACCCATCACTTCGATTACTACATCTATATCCTGATCAAAGAGAACATCTTCAATTTGATCTGTAATCAGTGAATCATCTAGATCCACTGGTCTATTTTTTTTCATATCGCGTACGAGTACTTTTTTTATCGTTACAGGGCAGCCAACTTGATGGCGTAATTCTTCTTGATGTCGGCTAATAATGGACACGACTCCTGTTCCTACTGTACCTAGGCCAAGTAAACCGATCCGAACTTCCGCTGCTGACATGCTCTCCACTCCTTCTATCTACCATGTTTCTTGTTTCTCTAAAAAATACATTTGTTTATCTATAAAGGACATTATAGACCTTCTTTTCTTGAAGTACAATAGGTTTTTCGTAAAAATTCAGAAAAAATAAACAAAGCGCTTTACTCTTATTATTTTCCTCGTTTTAAAGCTTGTCCGAATTGAGAAAGTGTAGACCTGTAGAGACTAGAAACACTACAGGTCCATTTTTTTTATAACCAGTCAATTGGAGGTACTTGCCCTGATCCTACTCCTCGGCTGAGAAGGATTCTCCGGGCAAACTCTTTTAGAAAATGTTCATTTTTATGTTCATGCTCTAGTAAATTCATGAATGATTGACCGTATTTGATCTTTTCTTCTCTTAATTGACTTCGGTAATAGTCTTCAATGGTTTCAAAATAATGCAGTGGAAATAGTAAACGCGCATAAAGCAACTTCCAAGAATACGTTGTTAGCGTTTCGTATTGCTCATAACCCCTTATAAAGGACTCAATCTTTTCCCATGAAAAAGGTGTTTCTGTCCAATGCTGATCTCGAACCCACTCAGCTAAATCACGACATGGATGATCGTATACGAACGCAGTCGGTTTCTTTACAATATCCCCAGCCTCTGACAATACAATCCATGTTCGGTCGTTAAACCGTCTGTGACAGATCGTGGGCTTTTCCTGTTCGAGACTGCGATCATCTAAAGTAGCATCCACAACATATTGAATCGCATTTTCAGTTAGCCCCATATAATATGGATAAGAAAACAAAAATGCTTCATCAACATATGATTGAGGTTTTTGATAAGCCACTTGCTGATACCATCCTTCTAATTGTTCTAACCTCGTTTCCCAAAGTTTTGGCCACTGCCCAAAAAAGTCATATCCCTTTCTTGTGTAAGAAAGCTGTTTGCCGTAATGATGAACGGCTGCTAAATGAGCTCCTTTTTCAGCTGCTGACTGAAATCGAAAAACAGCATGTTGATCGCGCTTCTCATCATTAGGTAGTGGACAAACGTAAACTTCTTGCCCATCTATAAGTCCCGACTTCCTCTTATATAAAGTGTCAATCGGCTGCAGAATAGATGTATCACCTATTTGTCTCATATATTCGGTGTAAGTCAGCATTTCCTCTTCTGAAAGCATGCACTCCTCTTTCGGTAATAAAATATAAGAGGTCCCTTCTGCTGCAAAACCCTCATATTCACCGATTGAAAATCTGGATTCACAGTAGATTCCGTACACATCATATAAATTTCGTTCAAACATTTCCTTCCCCCCTTACATGCAGTCCTTTTCCTAGTCTATGACCCAAATGAATAAAATGTGTCTGTACATAGTAGACTAGTAGTAGCAATGATAAGATTTCACACATAGGCAACTTATTTGAAGTCTTTCGCTTAACCTGTTTATAGTTAAAGTGTAAGTAATAGTCGTCGGAGGTGCTACGTATGACAGAGAGACAGATGAACGAAGTAGAAAAGAAAGCAAGGGATTGGCTAGTCGAACGTGGAGTAACGATTGACGATATCGCAGAACTGGTTTATTTTTTACAAGTGAAATACCATCCGGATCTTCAGCTTGAAGTTTGTAAAGACAATGTAGATAAAGTTCTTCGTAAAAGAGAAGTTCAAAACGCGATCATCACTGGTATTCAACTAGACGTTTTGGCCGAGAAAAAACTTTTAGAAGATCCGCTTCAAGGAATCATTGATCGAGACGAAGGTTTGTACGGGTAGATGAGATTATTGCTCTTTCTATTGTAAATGTTTATGGATCGATTGGATTTACTAATTATGGCTATATTGACAAACAGAAACCTGGAATATTAGAAAAGTTAAATGATAAAGATTCCGGTGAATGTCATACCTTTCTAGATGACATTGTCGGAGCCATTGCTGCTGCAGCTTCTAGTCGCTTGGCTCATAGTGCAGCAAATACAGAATAAACTGAAATAACAAGAGAAGACCTTATAGGGTCTTTTTTTGTTGTATTCGACTTCAACATTTTTTTCTTGTACGGCAATTTTTACTAAACCTCAAAGGTATCATTTAATGTTAAGATATAAGGTAGGAATTTACTTTTGGGGGTACTGTATGAATCATAAAAAGAAAATGTTCATTTATATTCTTTTAGCCCTCATTTGGGTTTTCGGCACAGACCATATGCTTGATCATTTTTTTCTAGATACCGATCTTTACGTAGTCGTTCAGAAAATAAAAGCGATGTTTTTTGTTTTGTTAACAAGCTTCTTTATCTATTATAGCTTTATCAAACAAAAGGAAAATGCAGCGATGACAGCTGAAAAAGAAAAATTAGAATCATTAATTAATTCGATGGTTGATTTTGTTAATTTCAAAGATGCAAACGGTCGCTGGACACAAGCGAATGATTTTGCCTTAAAATTATTTCAAATAGACCATGTTGATTATAAAGGTAAGAAAGATTCGGAACTCGGAGCTTATAGTCCATTTTACAAAGAAGCTCTTGATTATTGTGAAACGTCTGACAAAGAAGCTTGGAAAATAGGGAAGATGTCGAGATGGCAGGAAGTGATCCCTATGCCTGATGGAACAAGCAAAACATTTGATACATTAAAGATACCTCATTTTAACGCGGATGGAAGTCGGAAAGAGTTGGTTATTGTAGGACGAGATATTACTGACCAAGTCAAGGCTGAGAAAAAACTTGAACAAAGCAAACAGAAATATAAATCATTAATTGAATACAACCCTGAGCTCGTTTATATCCTGAATGCAAAAGGAGAAGTCATTGAGACCAATCCTATGTTCAAAGCTTTGACTGGATATGATAGCAATGAATTTATAGGTCAATCAATTGTTTCTATTATCTCAGAAGAGTATCAAGAAGAATTTAAAAGAGCTTTCTCTGAGATCATGACAAACAAGAAATCATTAATCAACAAAGAATTAAAGATCATTAGAAATGATGGCTCAAAACGAACACTTAGAATTACCGCTGTCCCTACAGTTGTCGATGATCAAGTAGAGGGCGCAATTGGCTATGCACTAGATATAACGAAAGAAAAAGAAACAGAAGAACATCTGAGAAAGACGGAGAAACTCTCCGTGATTGGCGAACTAGCTGCCAGTGTCGCTCATGAAATTAGAAATCCATTAACTTCTATAAAAGGATTTATTCAATTTATGCACTCAAATGATTCCAAGCATGATTCTTATTATCAAATTATGTTAGATGAGTTAGAACGTATTAATCAAATTTCAAGTGAGTTGCTTGCGATCGGAAAGCCCCGAGAAGTTCATTTTGAAGAAGCAAATATGAACGATATTATAACAAGCGTTATGTGGTTACTTGAATCGCAAGCCAACCTCTATAGTGTAGAAATTGACTATCAAAAGATTGAATTGCATCCTCTTATTGACTGCGAACCGAATCAGTTGAAACAATTATTTATTAATATTATTAAAAATTCGGTTGAAGCTGATGCCAAGAAGATAAGCATTAAGATAGATCAAGAAAACGATTTTCTAAAGGTCACGATTCAAGACAATGGGAATGGCATTGACAAAGAAAGACTTGAAAGATTAGGGGAACCGTTCTACTCTTCTAAAGAGAAAGGAACAGGCCTCGGTTTAACCGTTAGTTTTAAGATTGTTCAATCTCACAATGGTCAAATTTACTTTGATAGTGTCGTCAATCAAGGAACTACAGTAACTTTGCTTTTCCCAATCAAAAAATAAATAAAAGCGCGTGGAATGTTCTAAATTCCATGCGCTTTTATTAGTAGTAGACGAACTGACTTTTCTGTTTGATTTACTCGAACGTCCACTCTGCCAATGAGTCAATCGCATGAGTTGGTTTGTCTGTGTAGGAATCAATATGTTCTTTTGTTGATACACCTGTGTAAACCATCAATGTATCCATACCAGCTCGAATACCTGCTAAAATGTCTGTATGATAATTATCACCAATCATCAGTGTTTCTTCCTTAGATAGTCCAATCACTTCTAAAGCTTGTTCAACAATGATTGATTCCGGTTTC
Organism: Halalkalibacter akibai JCM 9157; assembly: GCF_000513135.1. Taxonomy (GTDB): domain Bacteria; phylum Bacillota; class Bacilli; order Bacillales; family Bacillaceae_D; genus Halalkalibacter; species Halalkalibacter akibai. The sequence goes on along the minus strand of NZ_BAUV01000001.1, from coordinate 245,096 downwards.
CCAATGAACTTCGGTGTAACGCCTGTTGAAACAGAGACAACGGAGACAATCGACCCCGCTCCAGGTAAAAGTCCACGTTCAGTAGGAAGAGCAACATCGCCGTTAGTCGCAATAAAAGTTGCGCCAGCTCTGACATTTAAAGCGGCTTTGGCAAGTTTTTCGTAATTAATCGTTCGGTCTAATCCCATTACAACAAAATCGGCTTCTTCCTCTACAATTTGATGTCCTTCTGCTTCAAGAGCGAACTTTAACCCAGCTTCACCAACCATACAAACTTTTGCCTTTTTCTTGAGTTCTGAGATGTATGTAGCCGTTGCCATGCTTGTGGTGAAAACATGCTCAGTCGTTGCTGGAACGTCCATTTCTCTTAAGTGTGCTGCTACGTCTTCTGGTGTTTTGGTTGAATTGTTCGTTACAAATAAATAAGGGAGATTTCTTCTTTCTAATTCTTTGACAAACTCGACAGCTTCGTCTATTTTTTCACTTCCGCGATAAACGGTACCGTCTAGATCGATTAAAAATCCTTTGTAGGCCTTCATAGCTTCCCTCTTTCTGTTTCAAAGCTTAGTTATTCTTTGCTTATGTAATTGATTTCTGCTTCTGGCTCCGTTGCATTGCGCTTCAGGCACTCGCTTTCCGCGGGGAGGATGCCAAGTCTGTGTGGTCTTGGCCTTTCCTCTTTTCCTGCAGGAGTCGAGTGCCTTCCGCTTCATTCCACTTTGGTTATATTGAAAATTAGAAAAAAAAGTCTTACGAAAAACTGCAACAGTGCGAATTCACACCATCAGTTTACTCTTTCAGCTTATAGACACAGCATGTTGAGTTTTCTTTTGCGATGCAGGATGTTCGTTCGACTGAGTTGGTTTTTAGTAGTTTTTTGAATAATTCTTGTTCGCATGAACAAGCAATTGGATATTCTTTTGCTACTTGTGCGATTGGACAGTTGTATTCAACGAATTCAAAGGATCCGTCTTCTGTCTTTTTATATTCGACCATGTAGCCACCTTCGCTTTGAATTTTCGCTAATGCCTCAATTCGTTCTTCGAATGATCCTGTAATGTCGACTTCATATTTTTTATAGAGACGTTCTTTTCGTTGTTCGAATAATTGATCAACGATCTCGCTGCCACTTAGTTGTTCCAAATCCTGCAAGATCCCTAATGATAGCTCATTATAATTTCGTGGGAATGATTCGTTTCCTTTTTCGGTTAAAAAATATCTATGGATAGGTCGCCCCATTGCTTGTTTTTCAACTCTCGAGCTTATGAGCTGATCTTTTTCTAGCTCACGTAAATGTCTTCGAACTGCCATCTCCGTCAGTTCAAGTTCCGTTGCTAAAGCCGAAACGGTTAACTCCTTCTGCCGCTTTAACAAAGTTAAGATAACTTGACGTGTAGAGTTCGTCTCCTTTTTCACAACGATCACCACCCTTACAATTCATTGTATGCGATGATGGTTCAATTTCAAAATAATGTCACTCGAAACAGGACTTTTTTCACGATTGATTTGGTAAGAACGCACTAACAGGACCTAACTCTTCAACCAAATATCTTCTAATATCAAGTGGAAATTGCTTGAGTGTTTCCACGTTCCGGCTAAGAGTTTGTTGAATCTCTTTATGACCCACTTCAGAGTAGTTTTGAATTAATTGCTTCCTTAAACCAATAACTTCCTTTAATGCCGAAGCATCTTGCTCTTTTACGACTTTTTCATCCTCTAAAATATCAATAATATCTTCGTACCCACCAGGATCTCTCATGATAAAGCCGTCAATCATGCTGTTTCCAACATCAATAATTGATTCAATTAAAACGTATGCAACGCGTTCCAATGTTAACTTACTTTTTAAATCACTTACATCAGTGATAGTTGGTAAAAGCTCTTGAAGTGTTTCCATATAAACAAGCGTTTGTTCAATTTTTTCTCGGTCAACAAAATACATAACGTTCTCCTCACTTTTTGCGTTTTACGTTTAGTATACAACATTCTTGCTCGATAAGCCGTTCGTTTCAACATTGCTTTCTAAATGGTATGATTAATGGAGAATTAAATGAAAGAAGGTTAAATCATGTCAGAAAGATTTTTTTTATACGATGATATCGAGGAAACACGAACACGCTTTGTTAGTTTTATGGGAGAAAACCAACGCTTTGACTTAGCCATTGTAAACTCTTCTAGATATTATGGGAAGTTATTAGTTCTTGATGTTCAATCAAGTCGCTTTGCCATTATCGGTTCAGATGACTTAGAAGAACCTGGTTATATCGAACATGCTTATCAATTAGAAGCCGAAGAAGCCGAGGAATTGCGATCATTCTTACATGAGATTGTTTAAGTAATCTCCCCTTATCTGGTTATACTACCCGGTAGGAGGTGTTTTTCATGGTGAGAAAATCAGGTTCTAAGGATAAAGAAGGTCAAGAGTACACTGACTTTTCTAATGTGGAAACAATGAGGAATTTCATTATCCCCGAGCAAACACCAGAAGGACCTTATGGTTCTCCATTTAATAAAGACACACCTGTTCAAGGGAAAAGCACACCTTGGGAAGAAGGACAACGCACTTATAGTGCCTTTAACTATGAGTTTAAATCCTTACATCAAAATTTACCAAGACAGTTCCCTGGGGCTCATCCTACACATGATGATCCAAATAAAAATGAAGAACCACCTTATACGACAAATGATTTAACATAAGACAGAAAAACAGCCTAGCTTTCTACGCTAGGCTGTTTTTCTTTTTCTTCTCTTACACGCTTAATTACAAAATAAGCACATCCAAAGTTACAATATTCATACAAATAATCCGGTAGCGTACTTATTTTAGTGTCATGCGTTGATTTCTTATGGCGATCTTCAAAGAAGCCTTTTAACCTTAATTGGTTATAGCCCCAATCACCAACAATATAATCATATTTGCTTAATACCTCTGAATAGCGTGCTTTGAACGCTTCTTCATCCCAGGCATCTTTCACATCTTCTACAACATCATATTGCATCCCTTGAATGCGAACCATTTGGCTCACCTCTCCATTTTAACTTAGCTTATTATACCACAAATTAACTTAGGCAACAGTCTTTCCTCTTTTACCCTCCATCATTTACTAGCTGTAAGAAAACCGGATATTGGTCACTCTTATAGTAGGGGAGGTTTGATTATGCTAAAAAAATCATTAGTTGCAACTGGACTTGCCGGATTAATGCTCGTAACTGGTTGTCAAATGCCAGAAGAAGGTCAATCCTTACAACGTACAGCAAATTACGGGAGTCATCAACCAAATGGTGGTCACTATCCAATTAATCCCGTAAATCACACTCAGAACTACACTCACTACGGATATCAGCGTTACGATAGAGAACATGTAAACAACAATGGTCGTCAAGATTTAATACCTGTTGTGGATCGAAGCTTGTTGCTGATGCCGTGACACGAATGGTTTTAACAAATGACGTTGTTAGTGAAGCTGGAACACTTGTAACGGACAAATACGTTCTTGTCGCATATGATGCGCAAGCAGATAATCGTGAATTTGTGGCCGATCAGGTAAAACGAAGTGCATTGTCTATCGTTCCTCGTTATTATGAGGTTTATATTACCGATGACCCTGAACATTTTGACGAGATCGAACGATTCCAAAATCTAACGTCAGAAGCACCTAACATGGATGGTTCGCTTGAACAGACGATAGAAGAAATGACGTTATTATCTCCTCAAGGGGAGTATAACGAGCGAACGGATGATAACATTAACATCATGCAGGAAAAACAAAGACGTTTAATGGATCGTTAAGTCGGGTTTCGAGCTGAATACATGGCAAGCAAATTAGGATGAAATCTTTGTGATTTCATCCTTTTTTGATGTGGTTGGCTTTGGCCAACCAAGAAGGTCGCTATGTAACCAATAACAACAAAAGCGCTCGTTATAAAAACCAATAACGAGAAAACCACTCGTTATATAAACCAATAACGAGAAAACCACTCGTTATATAAACCAATAACGAGAAGACCACTCGTTATTGGTTTGTTACTTTTTTGGCTTCGGCGCGGACTTGGGCTTCGTTTACTTGCTCATCTGCATGGTAAGAAGAGCGGACGAGTGGGCCTGATTCACAATGACTGAAGCCTTTTTGAAGTGCGATCTCTTTGAATTCAGCAAATTCTTCTGGCGTATAGTATTTTTGAACTTTTAAGTGCTTTTTCGTTGGTTGTAAGTATTGGCCGATTGTCATAATGTCAACATTAGCGGCGCGAAGATCATCCATTGTTTCAATGATTTCTTCTTTTGTTTCTCCAAGACCAATCATTAAGCTTGATTTAGTTGGGATGTCAGCATGCATTTCTTTAGCACGGCTTAGAAATTCGAGCGTACGTTCATACGTTGCTCTTGCACGAACTCTTGGTGTTAACTACGTACTGTTTCAATATTATGGTTCATGATGTTAGGGCGAGCATCCATCAATGTTTTTAGATTGTCAAAGCTCCCTAGCATATCAGAAGGTAATACTTCAATCGTGCAAAATGGATTACGACGTCTTACAGCGCGAACCGTTTCAGCAAAAACAGCAGATCCCCCGTCCTTCAGGTCATCTCTTGCTACTGCTGTAATAACAACATGCTTAAGTCCCATCGTTTCAACAGAATCAGCAACTCGTTCTGGTTCTTGTAAGTCTAACTCATTTGGCAAACCAGTTTTAACGGCACAAAAACGACATGCACGTGTACAAATGTCCCCTAAAATCATAAACGTAGCTGTTTTTCGAACGGCCCAACATTCATGAATGTTAGGACAACGAGCTTCCTCACAAACTGTATGGAGGTTCTTTTCTCGCATCATCTTTTTAAGTCCTGTATAAGATTCGTTTGTGTTTAATTTTATTTTAAGCCATTCCGGCTTACGTAAATGCTCTTCTTTCTTTGCCATTTCATTTACACCATCCAATCATTGCATTTGTCCGTTTTCCCTTATATAGCAAGGAGAAACATGGTAATCAGCAACTTGTACATTTTTATTCCTATTATACTTTATCATGATTTTCATGAAATAACCAAGGGAGCGCTCAAAATTACCAATGATTCTCTTCAATTTTTTTAGCTTTTTTTCACAATATATATAAAGAGAGAAAACATGGACGCAGGAAACTGCATTTTGGGTCAAGGTAGAAAGGAGCCTATTATGAGATTTCAGAAAATCATCGTTTTAGCACTTATAGCCGTGTTTGTTTCTCTTCCAATGGCAACTTACGCGGCAGATAAGAAGGAAGATCTGAGTTCAGAGGAGATCTACGAAAAACGCATGGACTTATATAAGAAGGTCGAAACACTTACAAGCGTTCCATGGCAATACTTAGCAGCGGTTGATACGTATGAGCGTGGGTTAAGACGAGCTTTAAGAGATCGTCCAAAAGAAGAGGGTTTTATCTCCATTTATTACACCGAGGATGAATGGGCTGGACAATTTAATCCGAATAAATCAGATAATCATCCCCTCTCTATTCAAATGTTCGGAGGAGTCGGTCTAGATGGAGATGGAGATGGTCTTGCTGATCGTTTAAATGATGAAGATATTCTTTATACTCTTGCTCACCATATCGAGCAGTATGGTGTATCTGAAGACGATTTTCGTATCGCTTTATGGGAGAAATATAAGCGAGATCAATCTGTTCGAATTGTTCATGGCCATGCTTTAGTTTATGAAAAGTATGACACGTTAGATTTAGATGACCATGCTTTTCCAATGCCGCTCAATTATAATTACAGCTATAAAAATACTTGGGGTGATCGACGCGGCTGGGGTGGCAGACGTATTCACGAAGGAACTGATATTTTTGCAGGCTATAATGTACCTATTCGAGCTACGGCGTATGGACGAGTAGAAATTAAAGGCTGGAACAAGTACGGCGGCTGGCGTATTGGTATTCGTGACTTAGATAATATTTACCACTACTACGCTCACTTAAGTGGATTTGAAAAAGGAATAGAAGAAGGTAGTATCGTCGCTCCTGGAGATGTGATTGGCTATTGTGGAAGTTCTGGCTACGGTAAGCTGGAACACAAGGGAAATTCCCCCCACATCTGCACTACGGAATGTACAGAGATAACGGCCGGATCGAATGGTCTTTTGATCCATATCCTTCGTTAAAACAATGGGAACGCAAAGCTTATCAAGATCGTAAAAAGAAAAAATAATTGGATGGCGCTAGGACCCTTAGGTTCTAGCGATCTCTCTATAAGTGAGGTGGAATATGAGCCAAACCTATTTAGATGCTTTTACAGAGGTTTCAGAAAAGCAAGCTGACATTGCAAGGGAATTCGTCAGCTACTGGGCTGAATATTCAAACCCAACAGTAGGGTTTTTTTGGGTTAATACCTTTATGTTAGTAGCCCCACTTGTTTATTTATATTTTAAAATGGATAGAAGCAAAGCGCTGTTATTAGGGTTTTATGGATTTAACATTCACGTATGGTTCACTTATATCGATACAAGCTTTGTCAGGTTCGGACTTGTTGGATATCCTTTTCAAACATTTCCTCTGATAACTGCTAATTTAGGTTTAGATGTCTCACTAATCCCTGTGTTATTTATGTTCGTTTATCAATATGTTTTAAACCACAACAAAAATTATTATCTCTATACTATTGGTTTGAGTGCAGGTCTCGCATTTATATTCAAACCTTACCTAGTTGTCCTTAAAATGTTTCGCATGCATGAGTCCATTAATTATCTTCACTTATTTGTTGCTTATGTAGTTGTATTAGTGATGGCAAGATTGATAACCAATTTATTTTTACACTTCATGAGAACGAGTAAAACAACAACATAACAAAAAAACAAACTCGGCTGACCGAGCTTGTTTTTTATTATTAATCAGTTTTTACTTTTAGCAACTTTGACTGCATTCATAATGCTCAGCGCCAGGCCTCCCCAGATGATCAAAATCCCAAGTATCATCATTGTTACTGCTCCACCGCTCATATGCGTCCCCCCTGTTTAATTTTTCGGAATGTCCAAATCACCTTTTTGCCATTTTAGTTTTGCAAACACAAATCCAAGTACAATTGCCGCGATCGCTACTAGCCAGCCTGAACCAATTAAGAAAGCCGTTGAATAGCCCTCATAGTTCGATGTTACATTCTCAATTGTATTTTGGATAAACATATAGCCAAGTACAATAGGAGTGACAAAACGCAAGCAAATTTGCCACCAAGAACCTAAGCGGAAATCTGAAACAGCGTCTGCATGTGTTTGTAATTCTGGCAATTTCTTCGTAAACCAAGATACTGCAATAACGGAGACAAGACCCGCTAACGCAATACCAAACGTATTAATAAAATAATCAGCAGCATCTAAGAAGAATAAACCACCTTGTGTCGCAAAAAGAATCGAGATTAAGGCAGATAATCCTCCACCGATCGCAACAGCTTTTCTTCTTGAGAACTTAAACTTATCTTGTACCCCTGAAACAAACGTTTCAACAATTGAGATAAGTGAAGACAATCCGGCCAGAACAAGTGAGCCAAAGAATAATACGCCAAACAACCCATTCATGCCCGGGAACGTATTGATGATCTCAGGGAAGACAACAAAGGCAAGACCAATTCCTGCGCTCGCTACTTCTGAAACCCCAACACCTGATGCATTGGCCATGAAACCAAGTGCAGCAAATACCCCAATCCCGGCAAGTAACTCGAAACTAGAGTTACTGAACCCAGTTATAAAAGCATTGTTGGTAATATCAGATTTCTTAGATAAGTAACTCGAGTATGTGATCATGATTGCAAACGCAATCGACAAACTAAAGAAGATTTGCCCATAAGCCGCCACCCACACTCCTGGTGACATGATTTCACTCCAATTCGGTTTGAAGAAAGCATCTAACCCAGTTAAAGCTCCTTCTAGCGTCACGGCTCTAATAACAATCAGAAGGAACATCGCTACGAGAAGTGGGATGAAAATTCTGTTTGCAATCTCAATACCACGTTTTACCCCTTTGAACAACACACCTAATGTAATAATCCATACTAAAATTAATGGGATAAATACACCTGGTACAAGAGCACCTATATCCCCAGGAGCCCCTCCTGAGACGAGATCGACTCTTTGTAAGTAATCTCCCATTAGGAAGCCACCTGTATCCTCGCCCCACTTTTGGTTAAATGCGAAATACGTGTAAGACATCGCCCAAGCAATAATAACAGCGTAATAGGTTGCGATGACAAATGAGATCGCAACTTGCCACCAGCCAATCCATTCTGTCTTTTTACTCATTCTTGCATAAGATAATGGCGCAGAGCACGATACTTATGGCCGAGAGTAAATTCCATAATGAGAAGAGGAATACCAGCAGTTATAAGAGCAAATAAGTACGGGAAAAAGAATGCTCCTCCTCCATTTTCATACGCAACATACGGGAAACGCCAAATGTTCCCTAAGCCAACAGCTGAACCAATGGCTGCTAAAATAAAACCAGCACGTGTTCCCCATTGTTCCCTTCCGTTCATTAACTTCACCTCATCTCATATTTTTTAAAGCGCTTACACTAATTGTTTATTCACAGAAACGTTAGATTAGTCTAACTATTTTATAATTATTTTTCATGCACTTTTACACGGTTATCCGTTGCTGTACTAGAGATTTTTTATTATGTTACTAAAGTAAGTTATGGGAACTGTAGAACCAATAGCTAAAAACACTCGGAATATTTATTCCCAGTGTTCTTCTTTCTTTAATCCATATAAATCTCAGCGATTTCTGTCTCCATTAACTCTACATAGCCATTTGTATAATGCACTTCAAGCTGAACCGTTGTTTCTTGGTCCCAGTTGAAACTTAGATTCCAGCCGGTCTCACGTTCGTTCAAAGGCTCTTTCTCAATTTCACCATCTTTTCCCGTAAAGATAGCAAATATTTCCTCGGCCTGATAATAATCTTCCTCACTCACATATTGTTCAACATAAATTTCATATTGAATAACGGAAGATCCCGCTGTATGGGTTGAACTATATCCAACAGATAGCGAAACAGGGCGGTAAGAATCAGATGGAATAAAGCTTGTGTTACTTCCTTTTATATAATTTCCTTCTGCTATAATCTTGTACATATACTCTTTTGTTGGATCTAAAATAATGGAAGCGTACTGCGTAAATTGATCATTTGGAACTGCAGTCACCTTTTCCCAATTTTCTTGCTCGTTTTCTCGGTATAAAAAGAAGACATCCGCACCTGACTCCAATTCTTCTATGCTCCATTTAACATCAACAACTATTTGATTTGGGTCTGAACTTTGTCTAATCGGTTTAAATTCAATATCTTTAACCCACTTGTCTTCTTGTTGCCAGCTATAAAGATCTGAGTAAAGGCTTGATATTTCAGAGCTCACCCAATTTGATGTATTAGAAATATGCTCAGTTAGTTGTTTATTTATCGAGTTCATTTGCACTACATTATAAATGTTAAAAGCCAAACTCCCTACTAACAACCCTACTATGATCTTTGTTTTATCCATAGCTAGTTTCCTCCTGGTAATTGGCTTTTTTACAGAGGGGGTCCACCCTCACTTTTTCTTCTCGGAATTTTTAATGATAAAAAAGATAAAAAATAGAACGAAAAGACCAAGATAGGTCCATATATATTGTGTAGGACTACCTACTGCTCCGAATGCAATCTCATTTTGAAGATACGAGACGTTTTCATATTCGGAGAGAATATCTGGAACGTACCTTGTCGTTTGGTAATAACCGTATGCGACTATGCCAAAACCATACAACAAGAAAACCAATGTTGAACTAATTAACGCCTGCCAAAAACTCCTAATCATTTAGATCCTCTCCCTTTCGCTCCTCTCTACATACGGATAACTTTTTAAATTCGTTTCAACGAATTTTATTCTAGTGATTCGTTATAAATGCGAAAAAGAACAGGTTCCTGTACAGTTTTTGATAGACTGTGAAATCAACATACGTTAAACATATATTAAATTGAATGATGGAATTAGTTAAGAGCTTGTGAGTCCGCCGAGGCTTTGGATGAGGACTTACAAGCTTTTATTCCACAAAAAAACGTTGATTCCCCTGCTTTCGCGGACACACGATTCCTTATCACCCAATTCGGTGAGCATTCTCAGCCCATTTTCTCGCAATAAGGCACCTCATGGCCGTTCACCTCGACTAAATGCGGCTTTTAACCTCAATAAGAGCTCGTGAGTCCGACGAGGTTTTCGATGAGGTCTCACAAGCTCTTATCCCACAAAAAATCACTGATTTCCCCGGCTTCGAGGACACACGATTCCTTATCACCCAATTCAGCTAGCATTCTCAGCCCATATTCTCGCAATAAGGCACCCCTTGGCCATTCACCTCGACTAAATGCGGCTTTTAACCTCAATAAGAGCTCGTGAGTCCGCCGCCGAGGTTTTCGATGAGGTCTCACAAGCTCTTATTCCACAAAAAACGTTGATTAGCCTGCTTTCGCGGACACACGATTCCTTATTCCACCAAATACTACTGTTCCCCTCATTCCCACAAACATAATCTACTCACAAGAATGAATAAAAACACTTGATGCAAAAAAAAGCGATAAATTAGGTTCACCTAATTTATCGCTTCTCTCCCTCAAACATACTCTACGGATTAAGCTTGCTTTCTTGATAACTGTTTTAATACAAAGACCGCTCCTGCTAAAAGCAAGAAGGCAACAAGTAAACTGACTACCACACTCGATGTTGCACCTAGTACTAGATAGGAGATCGCCGTAATTCCTGCAGCAATTAATGCATATGGAAGCTGGGTGACGACGTGGTCAATATGATGACTTCCTGCTCCAGTAGAAGAAAGAATAGTTGTATCTGAAATTGGAGAACAGTGATCTCCGAAAATGGAACCAGCAAGTACTGCAGCCATCATTGGCAAAATTAATGTTATATCCATAACAGCTGCCATTTCACCCGCAATTGGAAGTAATAACCCGAATGTTCCCCATGACGTTCCGGTTGAGAAAGCGGCAAACCCTGCAATGATAAATAAAATAACAGGTAAATACATTGGGTTTAGATTAGAATTTTCAACGATTGAAGCTAAATACGTTCCTGTTCCTAAATCGCCGATAATTGAAATCAATGTCCATGCAAAAAACAAAATATAAATAGCTGGTAGCATTGATTTCATTCCGATTACTAATGATGATCCTAAACCAGTTTCAGATTTCGGTTTTAACACATTTAATAAAAGTGCAATGATAAGTCCAAAAAGACCTCCGTATACAAGTGCTGATGCTACATCGGTATTTTCAAAAATCGTTAAGATCGTTACATCGCCTTCTGTGCCTTGGATACCTGTTGTAATCATGAAAAATACTGTACCAACAATTAAAGCGATAATAGGCCAAACTAGATCGCCTACTTTCCCTTTAGAGTTAGCTTTAATGTCGTCTTGAGAACCAGGTATTGCACCTAGCTTGGCGTTCCATAGCTCTCCTGTTTCTTTAGCAAGCACTTCATGTTTTCTCATTGCACCAATGTCTAAGTTAAACCAGGCTACTGCTAACACAAGACCTAGTGCTACTAAAGCGTAAATGTTCATCGGAATCATTAACATGAAAGCTTGTAGCGCTTCATATTGTGTGACAGAATGAGTAGCAAAAATTCCTGCAATGATCGCAATAATATAAGCTCCCCAGCTCGAAATCGGGGCAATGACACACATCGGTGCAGACGTTGAATCCACTAAATAAGCTAATTTTGCACGAGAAATACGGTGACGATCCGTTAACGGACGACTGACATTTCCCACTGTTAGACTGTTAAAGTAATCATCAATGAAAATAATGATCCCTAGAAATACTGTTAAAAGCTGTGCACCTACACGTGTTTTTACTTTTTGCATCGCCCACTCACCAAACGCACGGCTTCCACCAGAACGAGTAATGAGAGCAGCCATCATTCCAAGTAATAGAAGGAAAATGACAATAAAAAACTCCCACGTGTTAATGGCAAAACGATTCGCTACGATAGCACGAGTCACTTCGCCAAATGTTGCTTCGGCTTCAAAGTCAAAAATGATGCCCATGACAATCGCATAAATATTTGCTGCTGCAACTAGTGGATTCCAACTGTGCAACATAAGTGCTCCAATAATAGCTCCAGTCCCTAAAGATAGCAGGACTCGTCTCGTTAAAATAACCATAACTAGAGCTAAAATCGGAGGTAGTAAAGATAAAATAGATGATTCCATAAGAAAAAACCTCCCAGAAAATTTGATAGATTGATAGAATCTCCACATAACGGCTTTGGGTAATGATTCTACAATTCAATCGTTAAAAACACCGAAAAGGCGATAATGGTTACCCACTATCGCCTTGAATGCGCGTGTTTCCCCCATTTGAATGGTAGTTCTCCATAACTTGAACGCTAACCCAAGCTATGACAGTCCTGTACTTATTAAATACAGACCCAGCGAAAACAGTCTGACCTCTGGTTTCACTTCGGCGACTTTCCCTTTCTTTTTCCCTCTTCGTTGTCATCCTCAGGAAATTTACTAATGGCCGTCGCGCCTCTACCTCATTTTTTTACGATGAGGTACTTCTATTTAATTTGTCGTATAGGATCTTATCATGTTTTCTCTGAAATGACAATTGTTAATTTCCTCCACCTCCAGAGGACGGTCCAGCTGGAAGAATCATTCCCCCTCCTCCTTCTGAGTAAAATTCCGGTACGCGTCCTTGAACGTTCACTAAGCCAACAGGTACCGTTGTTTTTATTGCTTCAGTGTTTGTAGCAAATGGAATAACAATTTTAGCATCTACAATGACATCAAAGTTAACAGACAAGGTCGTGTTATTAATCCCTGTGTTTTGAACATCTAAATTTAAATCTGTCTTCACATCACCAATCGCGGAGAATCGAACAGGAATTTGCGGTCCTAATTGTGCAAGTAAAGCATTATTGGTTGCTTGCCCTAACGGAATACTATAAATGATCCCGCCATCAGTTGTCAGTGTCTCGCCCGCATCGGCATCAATTGACACGTCAAAAGCTTCTCCTCGCTCAATCGCTTTTAAATGTCTTTGCACACGGTTTGTGGCTTCTGATAGGATTCGGTTGTAAATCTGCGTGTTAAATTGAATGGACGTGATATAACCCTCAGCATCGGTTTGAACGATAAAAAGGTCGTCTTGCTCAAGATCTGACGCAATTTTTTTCGAGACAGCATCATTAATAGCTTTTGTCGCAATCACACGTGTTTCTGTTGTCGCAATATGCATTAATGTTGGTCGAATCCCTTTTTCAATAATCCATAGCCCTTGTACAGTCAACACAACAAAAATAAGAAAAGATAATAGCAATACGTACCGAAATGGCAGTGGCCCTTTCCGAGACTGGGGTCTGCGTTTTTTTGGTGCTCTCATGATGAAATCCCCCTTCCTCACAACTATATGCAAGAAAGCGGGATGGTTTGACCAAAAAATTTAAGCAAGCTATTGTTCTTTTTTCTCGTATATTCGAAATTCATGAGGATAGACATTTTTCTCATCGACCATGCCTAACTCTGCAGATACCATATCCCATTGATCTTGTTCAATCTTTGGAAAAAACGTATCCCCCTCAAATTCATGATCAATAAAAGTAACATATAATCGGTCAACATAATCCCAAAATAAAGAAAACACTTGGGTTCCACCGATAATAAAAAACTCTTCGTCCTGATTCACCATTTGCAAAACGTCCTCAACTTGATGGACCACTTCACAACCTTCTGCTTCATAGTTGGCATTCGTTGTTAAAATGACGTTATGACGATTAGGTAACGGGCGACCGATTGATTCATACGTTTTTCTTCCCATCACAATTGTGTGACCAGTTGTGACCTTTTTAAAAAACTTAAGGTCTGCTGGCAGATGCCACGGAAGTTGATTATCTTTTCCAATTACCTGGTTCCGATCCATTGCAACTACAAATGAAATCATAGCTACCGACTCCTTTATGTATTCTTTTCATATCGTATCATAAATCAGACTTTGTAATAGCTAAAATTCTATTCAATTAATTCCCAAACTTAATAATAACAAGGCGGGACAAAGCAGTTATTATATTCCATTACATAGAAGCTCGATTAAAAGGTCAAGATAATATTTGTACAACGATCCAATCACATTTTCCTAGGAGGTTTTCATTCATGAGCTTTTTTGATTTGTTTAACGAAGAAGAAGAAACTCGCCGAGAAAATCGTAAAGAGGTTGTTCGTGAAGTAGATCGAGTACCAGATGCTGAATTCGCTGAGGAAAATGCACATTTAGATCTTCGCGAAGAAGAATTAGATATTCATAAGCATCGTGTTGAAACAGGTGACGTTACTCTTCATAAAGATATCGTCGAAGAAGAGCAGGCTGTAAATGTTCCCGTTTCACATGATCAAGTAGTCATCGAGCAACATGCCGTAGACCATGAACCAACAGATGATCCGATCACAGATGAGGAAACAATTCGTATTCCTGTCACAGCTGAGAAGATTGATGTTGATAAGCACACGGTTGTAACAGGTGAAGTATCTGCTCATAAGCGTTCCGTTCAAGAAACAGAACAAGTACGTGATGTCCTTCATAAAGAAGTAGCAGATATCGAAGCTCACGGTGACACAGATATCATTAGAGAAGACTAATCTATCCTCATCTTTACCTACTTACCATGTGTAAGTAGGTTTTTTAAATCTTCTCAAATAGACCGTTCCATTGCACTACAGGTACTTGCTTTCCGCGGGGAGGAGCCAAGTACCTTCCGCTCCATTTCACTAGGATTTCAACAAAAGACATTTATAATTACATTAAGTCAGGACAAAATATAATTAAGAAAAAATCATTCTCAGGAGGGTCCGATGGGTATTTTTATGATTATTGGAGCCATTATTGGCGGCACTGTTGCGTTTGTTTTTAATGTTTCCATCGTTTTAAGCCTAATTATTGGAGCCATCGCTGGTCTTATTATCGGTTATTTATTTGAAATGAGAGCAGCTTCGGTAAAAGAAACCATCTCTCCTCCAGAACAAGAACCGGAACAAGTACAGACGATGCAGCTACGCGAAGAGCAACTAGACATTAATAAAGTAAGAGTTCAAACTGGTGAAGTTAAAGTGTACAAAGAAGTAGTCGAAGAAAACAAAACATTTACCGTACCGATTAAACGTCAAGAACTTGTAGTTGAATCAGGTGATGAAGAAGTTTATCGAATTCCTTTAAAAGAAGAAGAAGTCGATATTTCAAAACACCCCGTTAAAGTAAATGAAGTTTGGATAACTAAGCAACAAATTGAAGAAATGGAACAAGTAAAAGAAATGATAAAAAAAGAACAAGCTCGTGTTGAAATACACGGAGAAGCAGATGTGCACGAAGAAAAATAACGTTTCTGGTTCTAAGACATTTGTTTTAGAACCTTCTTCCATTTATTCCCTCTCTTTTTTTCCCAACAAAAACTTTCTCTGTTTAGTCAATTTTCAAAAGTTTAATAATATTATTAGGAGAAACAACTTTATACAAATGGGATGGTACTCATGAAAGTAGGAACTGTTATTAAGTATTACCGAGTTAAACGTAACTTAACTCAATCACAGCTTGCAGATGGAATTTGTTCAATTCCACATTTAAGTAAAATTGAGAATAACTCTTACAGTGCAAACGAAGAAACGGCTACCCTTCTTTTGGACAAATTAGGAGTTGAGCTTTCGAGTGAATTTGATCAGTATCTTCAAATTAAATCCGATTTAGATCATTTTGTGGAAGCTGTTCTTTATTACGATATTGAGAACATCAATATGCTCGGGAAAAAGTTACAGAAGCTTGAAGAAATGTTTGCTAGAACCGATTTAATTAATTTGTATCATGCTTATATGATCAGATTCTTTTTATTTAACAACCATTTTAAAAAAGCAACAGCACATCAGAAAATGTTAGAAAAATTACGTGTAAACTTCACTCCATTAGAAGAGCTTCTTTACTCATTTAATGCTGGTTTATTATTACTGGCAGACAATAAAGTTCAAGAAGCAAAAGATCATTTCCTCCAATTAAAGTCTATGAGTTTAAGTAACAATCCATTTATTATTCGCGATTTATTTTATCAGATCAGTTTATGTTTCAGTTTATTAAATAAGCCAGAAAAGGCTGTTACCTATGCGAAACAAGCTTTAATTTATTACAAAGAAGAAAATAATTACATCCGAACCGTGCACACGCAAATGATTTTAGGGATTAATTACGCAAGACTTGGCTTGTACGACGAAGGAATCGAAGTGTATAAGGTTTTGTTGCGTAACACGCGCTTGCTTCAATTAAACGATTTATATCATCAAATTATTTATAATTACAGCTTACTTTTATTTAAGAAAAAAGACTATAATGGGGCTCTTGCATTTCTATATCAGGCTATCAAAGTCTTTGCAAAAGGCTCTAGGCACCATATACTTAGTCATCTAGCTATTATCGAAATTTTATTATTAACAAATAAGGATACAACTTCTATTCGTGAGCATATCAATGAAGTAATCAAGTATAGCCAGTCTACTCAGCTAAAAAAGTATCGTTTATTAGCTCAGAAGTTTGAACTCCAATTACAATCTAAAACTGACATGTATCAGTTTATCGAAAATCAATTATTTCCCTTTTTAAAGAAAAACGATCATGTGGAAGAAAAAATGAAAACAGCGCTAGAATTGGCCCAATATTACCAAGAGTTAAAAGAGATCGACCTTGCAAATGTTTATTTTAACGAATATATAGTTGCATTAAAAAAGGAGGAATAAGAAATGAAAAAAACATTTTTCATTTTATCATTAGTCATGACAATAGCGGTATCCGGAGGATTTGCCAGTTCAGTCGTCACAGGTGAATCTTTAGGAATGGAACAAACAATGAAACCTGAACCGATTCATCCACCTAGTTAAAAAAATATAATATGAACAAACCCAGGTGAGAAAATTTTTCTTACCTGGGTTTTTGATAACTCAGCACCTATTGTTAAAAAGAGACCACTCAATAAGATGAATAAACACCTCCTTAAGTGGTCTCTGTAAAAAAGGTTGTAGCCAATTCTACCGGCTACAGACCTTTTTATTACTACTGATTAATTGCGTCCATTGCTTGAACTAAGCCATATCCATATTGAGAAGCAGTACCTAGTGACTTCGCTGATGATTGAAGTAGCTCTCGAAGTTCAGTATTGGTTAAATTCGAATTATTTTCTAATAGAAGCGCAGCTACACCAGCTACATGAGGAGATGCCATTGACGTTCCATTATATGAAGCATATCCATTATTAGGAATCGTACTTAATATACTTACACCTGGAGCTGAAATTTCCACAGCAGGTCCTGTACTTGAAAAGGTAGCTCTATTATTATTTTGATCAACGGCAGCAACTGCAATTACAGAATCATATTTGGCAGGGTAGCCTACGTTATCTCCTCTACCTGGACGTGTTCCGCTATTACCTGCTGCTGCGACTAATAATACCCCTTGTGCATAAGCTAAATCCGACCATTCTTTCAAGATTGACGAACTCGTTGACCCACCTAAACTCATATTAACAATGTCCATTCCATTTTGAACGGACCACTCAATTCCTCTCGCAATTCCGGCATAAGAACCACTGCCATCATTATTAAGTACTTTGACTGCATAAAGGTCAGCTTGATAGGCAACTCCTAGTACTCCTAAGTTATTATTAACAGCTGCAACCGTCCCTGCAACATGAGTACCATGACCATTTGCATCATAGTAAGGATCTCGGTTTGCTGCATCATCGAAAACGGAGAAACCACCTTTTACATTTGCAGAGAGATCTTCATGACTCAGGTCAATCCCTGTATCTAAGATCGCTACTTTCACACCACTTCCAGTAAAACCATTTGCCTGTGCAGTCGTTCCTTGTACATGAGGAACACCCCAAGGTACACTCTCGGCAAAAGATTCAGCTGTTGCGTTTTCTTCTAAGTATTTAATATGTGGATTATTAGCAAGCCCTTTTGCTTGTGGTTCAGTAAGTTCTAAGTGAACAACCGGCAATAATTGATACTCATAAATAATATCTTGATTATCGACTCCAAAAGCTTTCAATAGTCCTTTATTAACAGAACCATTAAACTGCACTAAATATTCTTTCGCATTTTGTGGAGATTGTGCAAAACCAACACCTGAAAAAGTCAAGCTAAACAAAAGTACCGCGACAAAAAACAAGGATAAGTATTTTTTCATAAGAAAATTCCTCCTACTCTTATCTTTTAATAAGTAACTTAGTAGCTTGTGGTTTTAATCCCTCCTAATTTTTAACGTCCCAAGAACTCTTGGTACTTTAACGATAGCAAAGAAATCATTTTTTTTGTATTGGGAAAATTTTTGCTCGTTGAATATTTAAATTGGATTAGAGCACCATAAAGATGGATTACTAACATATTAAAAAGTGAAACAATGAGTAAATTTTTTGTAGGAGGTCACATTTGTGAAAAAACTCCCAGTAGGTAGCATCCTTTTCTTTATCTCCGCTTTCCTTTGGCTTTTCCTAGCGTTTACCGGTATCGGAAATTGGTCGACAAGAGTTTATATTTTTCTGTTTATCATTTTCTTAGCCATTGGATTTGTTAATTGGCGCATGACTGATCGAGCTAATTCAGAAAATTGATGAAGAATTAGAGATGTAAAACCTCTCTCCCTTTTTGATAAAAACGGTGGTATGCCACCTATAAACTGAGGTGATCCTTTTTGAACCACGATTTAGATTATGACCGTGATGGTGACCGGGAAGATACGTTATCGACAGATCAATTGATGGCGCAGTTACAAACAAGTCTTGATCAAGAAGAAGAAATGATGAGAACATATTTAATTCTTGCTGAGCGAATTCATGATAACGATACTTTAAAAAACCGATTAGTGAATTTTGCGGAAGGAAATGCGAAACGCTCTCGGCAGTTACTAGATGAACTATCTCAAGACTAATACTCATGAGCCCCGTACTCTTTTCATAGTTAGGGCGGGCTCATGGTTTTAACAGAAGTAACGCAGTAACTGGGAAATGGTCTGATGCTTCCGATTGTGTCACCCTCGTTTCTTTCACAATGAAATCAGAACTGTGAAAAATATAATCAATTTGCCAGTCTTGATTATGAAAGGTTTGAATGGGTATTCCTTTATTGGTCTTTGTTAATAATGACTCCCATACCCGGTACTCCTCATGTTTTGGAAGCGAATTAAGGTCGCCTGTCAGCAAAATTGGTTGATCAAGCCGTTTTAACCTGTCATGTATTTCGTCAATTGCTTCTAAGCGTTCGGAACGGTTTAAGCCTAAATGTGTATTCAGAACATAAATGGATTGCTCTTCTGATATCGTTAATTTCGTTAACATCGCTGTACGGTTTTCAATCCGGTTTGAAAATGGAATAGTAGCTGTATCCTCAATTGGATATTTAGATAAAATGGCATTGCCATAATAAAGCCCTGGATAGTTTAAAGAAGGGGAAAACACAGCGTTCATTCCGAGCGCATTTGCGATGGTCGTTACTTGATCGGTAAAGTAAGAACGAAAGCTGTTCCTTTCTACTTCCTGCAAACTAATAATATCAGCTTCTAATCCTCGTAACGTTTCAATCGTGCGATTTAAGTCAACGCGATTATCAATTCCTTTTCCATATTGAATGTTAAACGTTGTAACCGTTATCAATTCTTCGTTTGGTTTGTATGGAATCGGATGATGTTCCCACATGTATGTATCCTTATTATAAAAATGATATAATATCGTAGAAAGAAGAGTACAGATGAAAAACAGTAGTAGTATGTAGTATCTTTTTTTCTTCAACACTGATCCCTCCATTAAGAATTCTCTATCTATTATACTATATAATCTGAATATTCGGTCTAAAAAAACCAGTTAATTTTTACTAGAAATAATAGCCAATTGTTACTTTTTATATGAGTAATGTCTACAATTTAATTTTGGCTTGATCACATCTTGACAGTGAAGTGCAATTCATCTAAAATGAAATTGTAAACGCTTACATCTTTAAAAGGAGTGATGTTATGTCTTTTACAACACCTGCTGCATTCGATAAGGAACAAATTATCGACACCCTCCTAAAACATCAGTGCTTTAAAATGCCTGACGGTCGTCAATTATACGAAGCGACTCATTCAGAGCTTCAATCCTTAATTTGTTCCAAGGTAAATGACCAATATACGTTCTGCTCGTATAGCAGCGAGTTCATACATGTACAGTAATTAAAAGAGGGTACGTTAGAAGATCATTGACCTTTTAACATACCCTCTTTTTCACATTTATTCGCTGTAACCATTTGGGTTATTTTTTTGCCATCTCCAAGAATCTACACACATTTCCTCGATCCCCTTTGTTGCTGACCAACCCAATTCGACTTTAGCTTTAGAAGGATCTGCGTAACAAACGCCAATATCTCCAGGTCTTCTAGGCGCTATTTCATATGGAACCTGACTGTTTGACGCTTTTTCAAACGCATCGACCATTTCGAGAACACTATATCCATTTCCTGTACCTAAATTGTATGCGTCAGCCCCTGTCGACTCAAGCACTTTTTCAACAGCTTTTAAATGCCCTTTCGCGAGATCGACAACATGGATATAATCTCTCACGCCAGTCCCATCAACGGTCGCATAATCATTACCAAACACTTTTAATTGCTTGAGTTTCCCAACTGCAACTTGAGTAATAAAAGGCATTAGGTTATTGGGAATTCCATTTGGATCTTCACCAATTCTCCCGCTAATATGGGCTCCAATCGGGTTAAAGTAACGTAACAAAGCAATGCTCCAAGCTTCGTCTGAAATATAAAGGTCGCGTAATATTTCTTCAATCATTAATTTCGTTCGACCATATGGGTTTGTTGCTCCAAGTGGAAAATCTTCTTTAATTGGAACCTGCTCAGGCATTCCATAAACCGTTGCAGATGAGCTAAACACGATTTTTTTGACATTATACTTTCTCATGAGTTCACAAAGAACTAATGTCCCAGTTATATTCGTGTGGTAATAATGAAGAGGAATTGTGACTGACTCTCCTACCGCTTTTAAACCTGCAAAATGGATAACAGCCTCTATTTTCTGCTCCTTAAACACTTGCTCAAGAGCCTCTTGATCTAATAAATCAACTTGATAAAAAGGAAAATCTCTTCCTGTAATTTGTTTCACTCTGTCAATGGATTCCATTTTACTATTTGAAAAGTTATCGACCACAACAATGTCATACCCTGCCTCTAGAAGTTCAACGCAAGTATGACTTCCAATGTACCCAGCTCCACCTGTGACTAGGATCAACATGACCACTCCTAAATAAAAATAATTTGCCAGAACAATATAAATCTCTCGTATTTTACCATATGTCTGTCAAATTTGATAGAAGTGGTTCAGCACTTTAAAGTAGATACCATTTTATCCAGCCATAAAAAGATAACCAGAAAGGAACACTTAAACTAACACCCCAAATAAATCCTTTTAACAAGTTCCCATCTTCTTGTTCCAATCGTATCCTTCCTCCCTTTTCCAACGTTTGAAACGAGCCGTAAATGACAACACTGCTTTATGAGGTGATTAGAATGGCTATTAGTTTGTTACTAAGTTCACTTGTCATTATGGCGGTTTTTCTTTTAATAGAACAAATTATCACACTATTAAACGGTGAACATTCTTTTATACTAACTTCAACTCTGATTGGAGGCTGTTATGACTAAAGCAGCTGTGTTTGGTTTTATCTTTGTAGTCATCTGTGTCCTGATTCCAGGGGGACTAGGCTTATATTTTGCCGACAACGATGTTGATGATTCATTATCGGTACCTGAAATCAAAGAGGTGATTGAACCTGGACACCAACAAGAAGAGATAAATTTAACTGGTGCTAGCCAGACATTTACTAGGGAAGAGGCTATCGAATTAATCCTAGAACAATTCACATTTACTGAACTTTTAAATTTGTATGCAACTGTTCAAAATGGTATGAGTGCTGAGGAGAAAAAGGAGATATTATCCTTACTTCAAGAACGCTTTTCCGAAGAAGAGATAGAGGCCATTAAAGTGATGGGGTTTGCTGAATTGGAAAAAGTGTTGCAGTGATTGGTCATAAATTGCCTCAACCAAAAAAAGCCCCTATTGTTAGGGCTACTGAGGCATTCTTTTTTCACAATGTGCAATCATTTCTTCCAAATAATTTTCCGTTGCGAGTGTGATCCAAGGTACTTCAATTCCTTTTCCTGGAGCTAATGCTTTTCCTCTATACTCTGCTTTATCATTGGCAGCAATGTAAATATCCCAACTCCATGTTTTTAATTTACCTGCACCATCCTGTACAGCATGATTATCAATTTCAACTAAAAAATGGTTTTTAACGGTGAACTCTCTAATGTTTTCCATAAAAATCCCCTCTCCCCTCTAATATACTTAATATTCTGCAAAGTGTTGGTATATTCCTATAACAATCGTCAGACATTTTCTGACACTAGTTGCTTTTTTTGTCGAGAAAACGATGATTATAGACTCAATACAACTCCATTTATCTGTTATATTTATTATAATTAGGATTACAAAGGAGTATTCATATGTTAAATAGTCGCGAAGAACTTTTATTTTTAACGAAACAGCTAGTCGAAGTAGAAAGCATTGTTAATACGGAAGGAGAAAAAGAACTGGCACAGGCCATCTATACTCTTCTATCTAGTTTTCCTTATTTTAAAGAAAACCCTTCTTATATTATCAAGCAACAAACGATTAATGATGAGCAAGAAAGATATAACGTCATTGCTTTTGTAAAAGGAACGAAGAAACCAAGTCCAAAAACAGTTCTGTTAATGGGGCATTTAGACACTGTTGGAATCGATGACTTCAACCATCTTAAAAATAAAGCCTGTAACCCAGCCGAATTGATGGAAGCTCTTCAATCAGAGGAACTTCCACCCCTAGTAGCCTCACACTTACAGTCAAGCCAATATCTGTTTGGCCGCGGGGTTCTTGACATGAAAAGTGGAGTGGCTAGCCATATTCATCTACTTAACTATTATTCGAAGCACCCAGATCAATTGGAAGGCAATTTAATGGTTGTTATTGAATGTGATGAAGAAGATGGTTCACACGGGATTTTATCTGCGTTAAAAGAATTAAAAAAACTTAAAGAACAGCATCAGTTTGATTATGTGGCCGCTATTAACGCCGATTTCGTCTCTCCTCTCTATCAAGGTGACGAAAATCGCTATATCTACAAAGGTACAGTTGGAAAATTACTTCCCTCCTTTTTCATAACAGGAGCAGAAACTCATGTTGGCTCTTGTTTTGAAGGGCTTGATCCAAACTTCTTAGCTGCTGAACTAACAAGAACGATTAACTATAACCCTGAGTTATGCAATGAAGCATTCGGAGAAACGACCGTTCCACCGGTTTCCTTAAAACAAACAGATTTAAAGCCAACTTATACCGTGCAAACCGCTCTTTCTGCTTTTGTTTATTATAATTTCTTCATTCATTCCTGGTCTCCAGAAGATGTATTGGACAAGTTAAAACAACAAGCTGAGTTAGCCTTCACCAACGCTCTTGATGAATATAAGAAAAGGTATCTACAATATTGCCAAGCTAGTAAGCAACCTTATCAAGAAGTCGTTTGGAAGCCTCGAGTCATGACTTACGAGGAAATGCAGCAACTATTAATAGAAGAGCATGGGGATGTATACGTTGTTCATATGGAAAACTTTAAAGCTGAATTAAAACAAGATCTTAGCTTAGACACTAGAATGTTCTCAGCCAAAGTTGTGGAAGAAGCTTGGAAGTGGATGCCAGATAAAGATCCAGCAATGATCTTGTTCTACTCATCCTTGTATTCACCGAGAATTGAAGTAACTGGAAAAGACGATAAAGAAACTATCTTAATTCAGGCCTTAGATGAAGCGATTAAGAAAGTTCAACCTAGTTACGATTATCCAATCAGAACGAAAAACTTCTTCCCTTATATTTCTGATATGAGTTTTGTTGCGTTGAGTGACGATGAACAAGGTATTGCTGCAGTCACTAGTAACAACCCAGGTTGGGGCGTTAAACATTTTGTCAATTACCAAGATATTAGAGATATAAATGTCCCTGTTATAAACATTGGTCCGTATGGCTTTGACGCTCATAAACAGTTCGAGCGCTTGGAGCAAACTTATTCCTTTGAAATCGTTCCAATGATTACAAACGAGGTTATTCAAGGAGTTCTTAGGAGTAGGTAATCCTATCTTCATTGAACTGTTGAAGGATTAATAAGAGTAGATTGGGTCTTCATTAGTCTTATGAAGGCCTTTTTTTGCTTTCTTTTTATGTGAGTTGGTCTTCATTAGCCTGATGAAGACCTTTTCTTGCTTTCCTTTTATGTGAATTGGTCTTCATGAACCTGATGATGACCTTTTCTTGCTTTCCTATTAGGTGAATTGGTCTTCATGAACTTGGTGAAGACCTTTTTTTGCTTTCCTTTTATGTGAATTAGTCTTCATGAAACCAAGGAAGACCTTAAATAATTACCATTTTGTTGTTTTAATAAATGTATTAAGCCTCTGGTAGTTTTACTGAAAATTTCCCTTCTGTGTTTTCTTCCCTCTCACCCGTTAATGTTCATTTTATAGTCTTTTTAATCTAGTTTGTTTAGTAAGGTTACACTTCCCTCGTTTCTATTTTAGGTTGCTTTTCACTATAGAAATGATAAATTGGAAGATAGAGTATGGAGAAAGCTTATTGAAACTGTATTCATTTGATTAAAATGAAGCAGCTTTTAAAGGATTAGGCTTTTTTCTCTTAGTGGAGTGGAACGAACACCTCTTCTCTCTCCCTTTAACCTTTACATATAAACAAATGCAAAAGACACGAATAAAAAAGAAGGTGTAATTATGACAGATCCCCATCAAAACAAATTAAAGTCGTTAGTAGAAATCCTATTGATTTCTACTAGGCTCGGGTTTACATCGTTTGGAGGGCCTATTGCTCATTTAGGGTATTTTCATGAGGAGTATGTTCGCAGAAGAAAATGGATGAACGAAAAAAGCTATGCTGATTTAGTTGCTCTTTGTCAGTTCCTCCCCGGCCCGGCAAGTAGTCAAGTAGGCATCGGGATTGGTGTGATGAGAGCTGGAGTCTTAGGAGGAATTGTATCCTTTCTTGGCTTTACGCTGCCGTCGGTTATAGCTTTAATTATTTTTGCTGTTCTTTTACAGAGTTTTGGTTTTACAGAAGCTGGTTGGATTCACGGGTTAAAAATCGTAGCAGTCGTTGTTGTTGCCCATGCGATTTTAGGAATGGCGAAAAACTTAACGCCTGATCTGAACAGGAAAACGCTCGCGTTATTCGCAGTGGTCGTCACACTCATGTGGCAAACAGCATTTACTCAAGTAGGAATTATTATCTTAGCTGGATTGATTGGTTTTCTCCTTTATAGAAATCATACACTTGAAGAACAAACAGATAAAAACGCTTCTTTTCCGATTTCACATCGCTTTGCTGTCATCTGTTTAACCTTATTTTTCGGGCTACTTATTGCTCTTCCTATTTTAAGGGAAGCAACAACTTTAAATTGGATAGCGATGTTTGATAGCTTTTATCGTGCAGGAGCTCTTGTTTTTGGTGGAGGACATGTTGTACTCCCTTTACTTGAAAGAGAATTTGTTCCAACAGGCTGGTTAAGTGAAGAACAGTTCCTAGCTGGTTATGGTGCTGCACAAGCTGTACCAGGTCCGTTATTTACGTTTGCCGCTTATATAGGAGCAGTGATAAACGGTTGGAAAGGCGGACTACTCGCAACCATTGCGATCTTTTTACCTGCTTTTCTACTTATTTTAGGAACTTTACCATTTTGGAATTCAATGCGTCGTAACCCGAGTATTAAAGGGGCATTAATGGGTGTTAATGCAGCAGTAGTAGGGATATTAATCGCTGCGCTTTATCAGCCTATTTGGACTAGTTCCATCCTATCTGCGGCAGACTTCGCTTTTGCTGCTGTCTTATTCAGTATGTTGGTTTTCTGGAAACTGCCTCCGTGGGTTATTGTAGTGACAGGTGCTTTAGGAGGATGGATTTTGTCATTGCTGTTTTAGTGCCTATGCAAAAGGGGGAATCTCAAAAGGTTAAAAACACCCATTTAGATTCCCCCTCAATATATTACGAACTGCTCGCTTTTTAATCCCTATTACACTGAAAAGATATTAATTGAAATCCTGATTTCTCGATAACTGGGAAACCCCCTTGATCAAAACAACCATTTGCCGCTTCTGTTACCTCTACGTAACTAAAATAGGACTGAGTCGCTAATAAGATAAAAGCGATAACAATGGCAAAAACAGCGATTAAAAGAATTCCTTGAACAGGTGTACAATTTCTTAGAAATGCCATACTTACCTCCCTCAAACCCTAAAATTTTATCCTTTATGATTACCGATTAAGTGGTAGTAAAATAGATACCTTCGTACCACCATCTTGATTTTCAAACATAATTCTACCATTATGTTCTTGCATAATTCGTTGTGCAATGGATAGTCCTAAACCAGTTCCTGTATCTTTTGTTGAAAAAAATGGTTCACCGATCCTCCCCATAATAGACAATGGAATGCCACTCCCATTATCTCTAACTTCGATAACCACTTCTTCTTTAGATAAGGATACCCTAGCATCAATCTGAATTCTGCCATTTTGCCCAACTGCTTCAATACCATTTTTGATAATATTTAAGATAACTTGTTTCAATTGAGCACGGTCGCCATAAACAGTAAGTTCTTCTAGCTCATAACTAAATGAAATTTCAATATTATGTAAGATTGCTTCATTTGATATAAGTTCGACCGTCTCAGAAACAATATCCGTTACATTACAACTTGCTTTTTTCGGAGCTGTTGGTTGAGTCGCCAGTAGGAAATCACTGACTAACTGGTTCATTCGATCTAATTCGTTTAAAACAATATCACGAAAATGATTATCTTTTTGATCCTCGAATAGCAGTTGAACAAAACCTCGAACTGACTGCATCGGATTTCGTAATTCATGAGCCAAACCAGCTGACAATTGGCCAAGCATCGCCAATTTTTCCAGTCTTATTAACTTATCATCTACTTCATTGTAACTAGATGTAAAGGCATTTTCTAAAATAACTGAAATGACCGAAGATAACCTCTCAATGGTTTCCATTTCCTCTTTAGTAAAAGCATAGGGCTTCGGGTCAACCGCACAAACTGTACCAAATAGTTTGCCGTTTGGTAAATAAACAGGCATTCCTAAATAAGAACCTACATTTGCCGCATAGATTGAATCAAATACCTTCGCTCGCTCATCTTTCTTTGTATCATTAATCACTAACGGTTCCCGACCGTTAACTTCAATGAGACTTCATAATGCATCGTTTAATTCTAACTCCATTCCTTCATTCAGATCGCAACCATTTTGATTAAATACTTTAATAATCTTAAACGTTTCTTCAATCTGACTAACGAAGAATGTTTTCGTTCCTATTAACTTACTTGAAAACCACAATAAATCTTCTAGTGCTTTCTCATAACGGACACCCACTTGACTCACCCCCGTTTCCCTGTTTGTGTTTTCTCCAATATACGACACTTTGATTATAGCAATTTTTTTATAGGAATGTGGTCTCAATTGGTAGATATCCTCCAAATTTCCTACAGAAAACACAAAAAAGCATCCCAATTAAGGATGCTTAGGCATTTGTTGTTCACATAGAGCCATCATTTCTTCTAATATGTTTTCTCCAATTGGCGTCCACGGAATCTCAATTCCTTGGCCTGGCGCAAGAGCTTTTCCTCTATATTCCTGTTTATCATTCGCCGCAATGTAAATATCCCAACTCCAAGATTTTAGCTTTTCACCTACATGATCAATCTCAGCTAAATAATGCTTTTTAAATTTAAAATCTCCCATTAAACCCTTCATCATTGAAATCACTCCTTTAATTTTTGTTCACGGACAACCTCTTAGTTATTATAATAGTCTGAAAATATCCAAATAAAAAGGTATTCGTCAGATTTTCTCACAAAAAAATCTGTTCATTCTTAATTCGCTTTCCGGAACGCTCTTCTTTCGGCATATTCCAAACATTTTGGACAAACTTTGATCTGTTCATTTCGTGTATTAACATAAGACGTAAAATAACCCTTTGTTGTTTTACAGAAATAACACTGCTTTATAAATAAAGATTTAAGAAACTTAAACACAACACCACTCCTATTTATTGTTCTCACTTTTCTCTATCTTTATCATATTTTACTTAATATGAATAGTGATTAGCATCCAAGTCGATACTTGGTAAAAATAAAGACTGTTTTCGTATATATTTACAATTCCTTACCGGGTCAACATTGCGATTCACTCTAGACGTGACATCAACAATTTTTGCGAACACAGTTAAAATAAAAGAAGGAATGATTAACTATGGAGGAAGATGGAAATGTTTTTAAAGGCCTTATGTGGGGCTCACTATTAAGCGTTCCTTTGTGGGCAGCTATTATTTTTATTGTTAAGCAGTTAATCAACTAGCGGTCGATAATATTAAAAGCAGCCCGTTTCTTGTTGGAGGGCTGCTTTTACATGTACAGTTTTAAGAGGACACAGATGGTCTTATTTAAGATAAAAACAGCTCTTTATTGCCTTTCACGGACTCAGATGACTCTATTAGACGTTTTATGAGCTAAATTAGTGCTGAATGGTTAAGATAAGGGATCTGTTGTCCTTTAACCTCTCAAAAAGAGCTCATTTCATGAAAATAGCGTCTTGTAGGTCCGCTCAATTAAGCCATCTTCATTATTCCACTCGTCTAAACAGCAACAGGTGCTTTAATCGGCCCATGTGGCTCGTAGCCAATTAGCTCAATGTCTTTTAATTCAAAGTCAAAAATACTTGTTAGCGTTG
This sequence comes from Halalkalibacter akibai JCM 9157, assembly GCF_000513135.1. GTDB lineage: Bacteria > Bacillota > Bacilli > Bacillales > Bacillaceae_D > Halalkalibacter > Halalkalibacter akibai. The sequence goes on along the minus strand of NZ_BAUV01000001.1, from coordinate 216,181 downwards.
AATTTAATTTAATCTGCGGTAATGCTCTAGGTTCTCTTTGTAACTGCGTCTTAATCTGTTCTACGTGATTAGAATAGATGTGAACGTCAGCTCCCGAATAAATTAACTCTCCAACCTCTAGACCACACTCATGGGCAATCAAATGCGTTAATAGAGCATATGAGGCTATATTAAACGGTAATCCTAGAAACACATCATTTGAGCGCATATTGAACATACAGCTTAACTTGCCTTCATTTACATAAAACTGAAAAGCATAATGACATGGTGGAAGCTGTTGATTTTCTAGTTCAGACGCACTCCACGCATTACAAAGCAAGCGCCTTGAATCAGGATTGCGTTTAATTTCGTCAATAATATATTGAATTTGATCGTAAACTTTGCCGTCAGCGCCTTCCCAGCTTCGCCACTGTTTCCCGTACACATTCCCTAAATCTCCATATTGTTTAGCGAAGTCATCGTCATTTAACACCTTTTCTTGATAAATCGTTAATTGTTCCTGATATTGTTTGTTAAACTCCTCATCTTGTTGAGAACGAATACCGAAATTTTTCATATCTGGTCCTTGATAGTCACTAGACTCTACCCACTTTTGAAAACCCCACTCATCCCAAATATGATTATTGTTTTCAAGTAGATAGCGGACATTCGTATCTCCTTTTAAAAACCAAAGTAATTCAGATGCGATTAAGCGAAAAGGAACACGTTTTGTTGTTAAAAGCGGAAATCCTTCTTGTAAATCGAAACGCAATTGATGACCAAAAATAGAGATGGTACCAGTCCCTGTACGATCTTCTTTTTTTGTTCCATGTTCAAGAATATGACGACATAAATCTAAATAAACTTTATCTGCTTGATTCATTGTATAAACCCCTTTCAAATTCTCGTGATCCAATCTTTATTCCTCAATTTTTTCTATCACTCATTTTAACATAAAGGATGTTAAATGACTCAGTTGATATTTGTTAAAACGAAAGGAGATTAGGTCTCATCTCCCTAACGAATCCGTTCCTTTGCGCTTCAGGTACTTGCTTTCCCCGGGGAGTAAGCCAAGTACGACATTCGTCTATGTGGTCTTGTCCTTCCCTCTTTTCCCGCAGGAGTCAAGTACCTTCCGCTCCATTTCACTTTGGTTTTTTTAAAAATAGAGTCTGGTAAATGAATAAAATTTTAAACTCAGATCCTTAGCGAAGTATATTTCCGGAGCGATCGCTAAGCACCAACTATCATCACCGAATTCTTCATAGCTTTCACACAAAAAAAACAGGTGCTTAGTTTAAACTAAACACCTGTTTAAAGTTATCTGACAATTGATTTCCTGTGAAATAATTCCTAGTTACGTTGCCTGTGGTTGAACTCCATCTCCGCCTTTTTTCTTACGCATCACTTGGATAGCCACTAAAAGAATCAACAATGCGATTCCGGCTACATCTGTCATCCACGAACCATGAATGAATACGAGAGCTGTAGCTAGGCTAATAGACGCTCATAGAAACGCAATTTAACTAAGAAGAAATTTTGGATGAACACAACAAATGCGACGATCCCAAGTAAAGCTGTGAAAATATTTTGTGCAATGACTGGCCATGTGTACAAGCCTGCGTTCTCAGGTAACAATAAAATAACGGTATTCGTAGCAAAAACAAACGGTAATAACAACGCCCCTGAGTCAAACTTAAAACCTTGAATACCCGTACTTATCGGCTCAGAGTTTGCAATACCAGAAACGGCATAGGCCGGTAAGTTAATAGGCGGTGTATCATCAGCTAAAATTCCGTAGTAAAGAACGAATAAATGAGCGGCCATAATCGGTACACCCATTTGAACAAGAGCCGGAGCGACCATCGCTGCTAAAATAACGTATGTGGCCGTTGTTGGTAATCCTAATCCTAAAATTAAACAAGCAATTAGAGTAAACGCAAGAGCTAGATATAAGTTGTCTCCAGCAAAGTTCACAATGATAATTGGTAGCTTTGCTGATAATCCTGTTAAGTTAATAACCCCAATTAAAATACCAGCAGTAGCACATGCAACAACTACTGTTAAAGAATTACGTGCTGCCATTTCAAAGCCAGCAAACAATTCTCTCATGCCAAACCGTACAGGTGCTGCATCAATTTTAAACTGCTTCTGCAATAGGATGACAAATAAAGCTACAAATATCCCGATCGCAACCATGACAGCAATTTCAATTCGCCAATCTAATACAAAATGCATCGCATAAGCGAAACCACCAACGATTGCGGCAATTAAAAGGCCAACGCCCATTTTTTCTCGCATCCGGTGAGTGAACACAGCAAGCGTTAGTAAGATCACAATGGCAAAGAATGCGGCATTTGGAACCGTGTTTCCTCTTACTAAGAAATACACCAAAATAATGACCGGCAAAATTAAATATCCATGCTGAATCAGAGTTTTACGAGCTGACACAAGCATTTCCTTCGGTAAACCGCTGATATTATGCTTGGACGCTTCAATATGAACCATAAATAAAATCGCGATATAACTTAAAATAGCTGGAATCGCTGCCGAACGAATAATCTCCGCATACGTATATGGTGTGTATTCGATCATTAAGAAAGCGGCTGCCCCCATGATTGGTGGCAAAAGCTGGCCACTAGAAGATGAAGCTACTTCAATTCCACCGGCAACTTGTGGCTTAAAACCAACTTTTTTCATTAACGGAATCGTAAATGTCCCTGTTGTAACCGCATTGGCTACCGAACTCCCCGAAATAGATCCTAGCATCCCAGAAGATACAACAGCAGCTTTGGCTGGCCCACCTTTATACTTACCAAATGCACGAAGAGCTAAGTCGATAAACATTTTACCCGCACCAGTCGCTTCTAATATCGCTCCAAATAAAATGAAGATGAAGACGTATACAGCTGAAACCGATAACGGTGTACTGAAAATTCCAGAAGTCGTATAAGTCATTTCATAAATAAAGTTTTCAAAATTAGCACGTGTATGTCTAAACGGTGGGTTTAGATAATGCCCTAAAAAGAAATAAGCAATAAAAATCGAAGCGATAATCACTAATGGCTTTCCAACTACACGTCTTGTTGATTCAAGCACAAGAGCGAGTAGGGTTATTCCCATAATTAAATCCATTGTTGACATTCGACCTGTCAAGATCGACGTTGATGTTTGGTTTGCATATAAATAATAGCCTACAAAAATCGCGAGAAGGGCAATTAAAAAGTCATACCAAACAATTTTTGTTTGACCAAGTCCCCTCTTTATTGGAAAAATTAAAAATACGAGCGCAAGTCCAAATGTTAAATGGATAATCATATGAGTACGAGTTCCGACACCTGGCATTAAACCAAAGCCTGCCGTGTACAAATGATACAACGACATCGCAATCGCAATGACTAAAATGAGTAGCGCCATCCAGCCACGCAGGACCCTGTCACTGCCTGCTAGCTCGTTTACTTTCTTTTCAACTTCGGGATCAGCTTGATAACTAATTTCCTCTTTCTTTGACATACGTTCAACTCCTTTCAAATGATAAGACTGTTTTTTGCAAACTTTTGGTTTAGGGCTTACCTGTCTTCACATGTATGTTCGGTCGTTGCATTGCGCTGCAGTCACTCGCTTTCCGCGGGGAGGTGCCGAGCCTGTGGGGTCTCGGCCCTACCTAATTTCCCGCAGGAGTCGAGTGACTTCCGCTCCATTTCACTACGAGTAAATACTACTTTACAACAATGTTATTTGGTTATTACTCGAATCCGTAGTCGCTCTCCGTTTAATTCACCAGATAAATCAACCGTTTCCTCTCCCACATGAAACGAATGCGGAAAAAGATGTGAAGGAAGGATATTTAAATGTTCAATTAAACGTTCCTGCTTAATAATGATAAAACCATCTTTCATTTCCAACTCATCCTTTGCTTCATAGGGCAAGCCAGCCCCAAATGATTGCGTCCAACTTTCGGTTGCTACCATTTGATACTGTTCATTGATTTTGTAGTATTCTCTTACAGGAGATAACTCTACAGAATGAATATACTCATGATAAAACACATCATTGACAGTAACTTCTGTTTCAAAATAAACCTCATCTTCGTAAGGTAAGTAAATCTGCAAAAAATATGCTTGTTTCTGTTGGAAAAAGGTAAGAATCATCACACATACCAAAAGGAACAAAAAGGCAGTGCTAAAGAGCATTGCCTTTTTGCCGATCTTCTTCTTTTTATTGCTCGTCATAGTAACGTTGTGCACCTGGGTGAACAGGAATTGACATACCATCAAGAGCGGACTCAAGTGTGATGTTATTTCCTTGTTGGTGAGCATTACTGAAAGCATCTGTGTTTTCGAACATTGCTTTAGTTATATCATAAACAAGGTCTTCATCCATATCAGCTGATACTGCTAGCATAGCTAGAACAGCAGCAGTTGTTGTATCACCAGCAGTTCCGTAAGCATCAGCCGGTACTGTGAACTCTGTGTAGTACGGATAAGCAGCTGAAAGTTCAGCAATCTTTTCTGCACTAATTGAAACTAGTGAAATTTCTTTTGTTGCTTTTAATGCTTCAACAGCACCAGTTGGTAAACCAGCTGTGATGAATGCAGCATCGATGTTTCCATCTTGAATGCTTCCAGCTGCGTCACCGAAGCTCATATACTCTTCACTGATGTCGTCATATGAAAGGCCGTGAACTTCTAGAATTTGGCGAGCATTGATTTCAGCACCTGAACCTAAGTCACCTACAGCAACACGCTTACCTACTAAATCTTCAACTGTTTCAATGCCACTGTCAGCAGCCGTGATAATTTGGATTACTTCAGGGTAAAGTGTTGCGATTCCTTGGAATCCTTCTAGTGCACCAGCTTCTTCAAACATGTTAATACCTTCTGAAGCGAAAAACGCTACATCGTTTTGAACTAATGCAAGATCAGCATCTCCATCAACAAGGCTGTTGATATTCGCAACTGAAGCACCTGATGAGAAAGAAGCAGCATCTACGTTTTCTACGTGAACGTTAATAATATTATTCGCAAGTGCCGCACCAAGTGGGAAGTAAGTACCTTGTTCTCCACCTGTCATGACTGTAATGTCTGTGAATTCACGAGTTGTTGCCTCGCCACCCTCAGCTTCTGTTTCTTCACCTGTTTCTTCAGCATCATCCGCTGGAGCTGGATCAGGATCTGCAGCGCCACCACAAGCAGCTAGTACTAGCATAAGAGCTAATGCTAACATCATTAAGTAACTAACTTTTTTCATTTGAAAATTCCCCCTTATGTTTGTTTATATGTAAGCAAACCAATGGCTCGCTTAACAACCTATCTTCATTGAACCCTTTTCTATTCTATCTATATCTTTTTCATTTTACAACTTATTAGGGCTAATTTGTAAGATAAATCTATTATTAGCTATAATAACCAAAAATTAGTAATAGTTCGACAAATCCTGCAGTCTTCTTGCTTTTGCAACCTAAAAAAACGCTTGTGAGCCAGTTACCGCTCGCAAACGTTCATTCATTAACTACAAAAGCTAAACAAAACTACTCGCTGCAAGCGTTGTTTCCGTCTCAACAATCGTAACATTCAACTGTTCAACTAAATCTAACTGATATGGATTCGCGAGTTCTCTAGAGTGCTCCTCTATAATTCGGACGACTGGATGAGTACTCAACTGTTTATTTTGTTTTACTACGATTCCTACTCTACCATCGCTTAGTTTCACTTTTAAACCAGCTGGGTAAACGGCTATCGTTTTTCTAAAAGCTTCCACCAAACTTTGATCAAATTGATTTTCTACTCCTGAATAAAGCAACTCTAGACCTTCATGAGGTAGCATCGGCTTGCGGTAAATTCTATTAGATGTTACCGCATCAAAAACGTCTGCTATCGCAATTAATTTGGCGTAGTAATGAATTTGATTACCTTTTAGTCCTTGTGGATAGCCTGTCCCGTCTATACGTTCATGATGTTGGAAAGCACAATGCGCGGACAACAAAGAAATGTTTGGAGCATTTCGGAGCATATCGTAGCCTGCTTTAGCATGGGACTTTATAATTTCAAATTCTTCAACAGTCAACCTACCAGGTTTATTTAAGACTTCTGTTGGTATCGCCATCTTGCCAACATCATGTAACAACGCGCCCATTCCAATGTCCATTAATTGTTTCTCCGTAAAGCCAAGCTCAACCGCTAAACCAAGCGTATAAACGGTCACATTAAGAGAATGTGTGAATATATAACTATCATATACAAAGATATCTGATAGAATCGCTAAAGCATCTTTGTTATTTTTAATATCCGCTAAGATCAACTCAACTGGACTACTTTGCCAAAGTCCTTGCTTAAATGATCTGCATTAAAGGTTTTCTTTAACTTCAACTCATCCGCTATCGCTATAAATTCATCTTTAATCGTTTTTATTGCTTTTCGTTTTGTTTCCTCGGTAATCACATTTTCAACAACAATATCATCCGTTTGACTGTCTTGAACATATAGAAACGAGAAACCAAGTTGAGTAAGCCTGTCGAGAACTCGTTCGGTTAATTCCGCTCCTTCAAACAACAGCACTTGACCATTATCGTTATATATAGGTTTTGCAAGCTTAGTACCAGAGATTATAGAGCGTATCGAAACTAACCTCATAATGTTCTCCTTTTCAGTAGTGATAATAGATTAAAGAATGGAGCACTGCCCTAATTGGCACGTCTATGTTATAGAATTTAAAAGTGTTTAATAATCGTTCTGACCTTTTCCATTGTCCTATATCTAGTGTACAACATATTAAAATGTGCGCAAGCAAAACTATGCATTTTTACACGAAAAACTTCGAATTTTGTCGAAAAAAGAGATTGAAACATTTTCTCCCTTTTAAAATATCGGTATATCTTTCATTTAATTAAACATTGGAAACTTTTGCTTAATGAAATAAAAATTGACCACCAAATGATCACGTCATTTAATGGTCAATTCGTATTACCTTTTGTCTGCGTATTTGCTTCTATTGCTAAAATTAGTATTTCATTTTTAGCAATGCATCTTTCCCCTTCATACCAACTGTGACGCCTAATTGTTCTGCTTCTAGTGTCACAGATTCTAGCGGTGCCTCTAATAATTGATCAATCGTTCTAACGCCAACAGCGCGACCTGCGACAATTTTACGTTCTTTAAGCTTGGCATTTAAAAGGGCTACGTCTAAAGCTCCACACATGATGTATCCCGTGTCGTTCATAACTGCCATAAAATTGGTTTTCGGGAGCTTTAATGTAACAGCGATAAACGTCTCACCTTCTATTTGAATTGGATTCATTTCAAGCATTGTAAACCCTCCCTAATCATCATTCCAATCTCATTAGTACGATATGAATAGATGATTAAAGGCGTGAACCTAAATTACGTCTTCGTTTAAAAAGGGCATCCCCCTATTAGGTTATGTCCCAATTTGAGCTAATTTCCAAACTAGTACGTCCCTTAGAAACTCAGGCATGAAATACTGCTTATTCTTTGAATCTGTAATTTCTTGAAAGAGATAACCAAATGTGTACATATCAAGAGTCGCTAGCTGATAGGTTTCTTCTTCTTTAAGAGGCTTGTTTTGTATAAAAATCTCTAATTGATCAGATTGAGTATTTACCTCAATCCCTGTAAATAACATCACACCCAAAACCTTCCCTCTAAAGCCAAAACCCTTTAACTCTAATTCTGTAATTTCTTTTGATAAAGCCCTTTTTATCGTGTTCTCTAACTCCCTGCCTGTCAATTCAACGACACAAGGATTGATTGGATGTGGACAGATTCGGTGAGTGTCTGCCTTTGTGACAAGACCGTGCTCCAACGATTCAAGCAGAACGCCCGCATTCAACATGCCAATTTCCTTGCCACACCACTCCGTTACAGCGTCACAAAGCAATTGGCCAAATTCAGTCTGCTTATGCCAATCTATCATCAGTGGTTCTGAGATGGTTGCGACAGGTTCACTTAACAGTTGCACTGCTTCTACTTCGAGCCTCTTTAATATATGATCCGTTTGCGAATCTTTCGCATTCGTTTTGACATCATGTAGGACGGCATGTTTTTGTTGAATCTGCTTATTCAACTCGTTGAATTCAATTGAAATTTCTCCTAAAAAGGCTCCATGCTTGCCCGCTTGTGCGATTAACGTATTACCAATCCATTTGCCGTTTGGTAGGACATGATGGGTGTGTGCACCGATAATAACATCTATTTCATTAAATTCGGTTGCAATTTCTTCATCTTTTTGCAATCCAAGATGTGACATAAGTACAAGAATATCCACTTGCTTCTTTACAACAGGAAGTAAGTTTTCAAGTTGTATTTTGTAAGAAGTTATGTCCCAGCCTAGTTGTTCATAGGAAAGAGTAAATGGTGCAGTTAATCCGATAATGCCAATTTTTACTCCATTCTCCATCGTATGTACAGTAAAAGGAATAGACCAATCGGGGCGCTCTCCTTTTTGATCAAATAAGTTTGCAACGACCACCTGGAACTGAGCATCGTCATATAGATGATTTAATTGATCTTTTGAAAATGTAATACCTTCATTATTACCAATCGTTGCGTAGTCAACGCCAGCAGCATTCAAAAGTTCGACATTGCCTTTTCCAAACGTCGCTTCTGTTAACGGGTTACTTCTATCGGCATGGTCACCAAGATCAACATATAATGTGTTTGCATCACGATGGTGGTTGATATGAGCAACCATCTGTGACCAGTTATCAAAACAGCTATGTATATCATTCGTATGAAAAATAGTTATTTGTTTATGTGTCATCCGCTTCCTCCTTCCCGCTGTTACACGATCCCTTCATATATTAACCGAAGAGCAATCACGATTAACATGAGTCTAAAAACAATCATTAATTTCTCACTGGTTAAACGTTTATTTAACGCTGCCCCTGCTATTCCTCCAAGCCAAGCACCTGGCAAAAGAGCTAACACGTATAACCAGTTTACATTTCCTAATACCATATGTGAAACAGATCCGACCATTGCCGAGAGCAATATCATAAACATCGATGTAGCAACAGCTAAATGGGGAGGAAAATGAAAAAGCACAACCATGGCTGGAACCATCAATGAACCGCCACCAATCCCAAAGAGCCCTGACAACATTCCTACCATAAAAGCAACAGAAAGCGCAGGAAGTATGTTATAACCATATGTATATAGATTTTGTTCCGTGTCGATATACTCTCGTTCAATTCTCTTTTTTACATATGGCCGCTTCTTCAAATATTTCCGGATAAACAGGACTGTGGCCATAAGCAAAATAAAAACACCAAATAAAAGTTGAAACGCTTCTGTATCCACCAAACGATTTAACCAAGCTCCAACAACTGCACCCGGCCCACTTGCACAAAAAAAGAGCAATCCACTCTTGTAATCAACCTTCTTTTGTTTGACATAAGCAATGGTAGCTGACAAACCCGTACCAATCATAATAACAAGAGATGTGCCGACTGCTATTTGCGGGGTAATCTCTAAAATGGAATAGCTAGCTAGAAACAATAAAGCCGGAACAACAATAATTCCGCCACCCAAACCCATTAAGCTTCCGATCGTTCCGCCGATTAAACCGACTAAAGCTAAGATGATCCAGACCATTTTCACACCTACTCCTCGTTAAACATCCGTGATGCCATCTTTATTATTATCAAGAAAACAAATCGAGTTGTCTAGGTGCAAGTCCAGCATACTCTATTCCTAACATGTCAATTAGTTGCTTTGCATTTCCCGCTGCATGCCCACCAGAGTTATTATTGAAAATAATGTAAATGTCCTTCGATTGCGTTTGTAAAAGCGCAAGTCTTTCTTTCCACTCTTCTAATTCCTTCTTATTATATTCATATAAATAACGGACGTCCCGCCATGTACCATCACCCGGATCATTCCAACCATGAACATTGCGTCCATGAAAACGAATGAGCGTTTTTTGCTGATCTGTTGCTTCAGTTACAACTGGCACTGATCTTTGGCCTGCTTGCGGTTCATCGCAAATACTATGTATCCAGCCTTCTTGTTTCATAAAAAGAAGTGTTTTTTCACGAGTCTGTTCTTCAAACCACGAACGATGACGGAATTCGAGGGCAACCGGTATTTCCTTTAGTTGTTCTTTAACAAAACGAATCCACTGTACATGTTCTTTTTTACAATCGAACCAAGGTGGGAACTGACAGAGCACCATCGCTAATTTATTCGCTTTTTGCAACGGAGCTAACGACAACCGGAACGCTTCAAACATCTCCTCTTTCGATTGAAACGGATCAAATCCTTTTTGATGACCCGTCATCCCTTGAAAGGCTTTCACCACAAACCGAAAAGCCGGCGGTGTTTCACTCACCCATTTTTCCATATTCCGAAGAGGTTGTACCGCATAAAACGAGGCATCAATTTCGACAATCGGAAAATGTCCTGCATACACTTCAAGCTTCGACTGCCTTTGCGTTCCGTTCATATACAAATCATCATGATCGCCCCAGCCCGCCAAGCCAATATAAATCATCGCCACCCACCCACTTTACCGTAAATCTTCATTGACTTTATTATACCTGATTTACTACTCGGTCTCACACTCCCCGCCTCGACTTTCACATTTTCTTTTTAGGTGCCTGTCGCCCGGAATTTTATCTACTATTTTTGCGATATATCTACTAATTTTCTGATATATCTACTAACCGAACTCATATTTCTACTTTTCCCCTTCATTTATCTACTACTTTACGAATATATCTACTAACCCTTATAAATCTACGAAATCCGTCGTAGCAGTACAACGCAAAAAAAAGTGAACCTCGACTGAACGCGAGGATTCACTTTTAAGCATTACTTCTTGCTTCTATTATTGAGGAAATAAGAGACTGCGGCAAAGAGTATGACGATTAACCCTATCAAGAAAAACACATACGGATTCGTCTCTGAGCCGGCGTTCTCCTCGACCTCTTTATTTTTTTCCACATCCACATCAGCCCCAGTAACTACTTCCGTTAACTCGCCCTTTATTTCAAAAGCGGCAAACCCGGTTTCACCCGTACGCAAGCGAATGGTCCCTTCTTCTATTTGATGCTCTTCCCCTGTCCAAACGTTAAGCAAACTAACATCGCGTAATTCCTCAAATTTATAAAGAGAAGCTAGATTCAGAGTGCGGTCTACACCTTTGTTAACGATGAGCAAAAGCCTTGATTCTGCATCTTCTCTCTCAAAAATCAGCATATCATCGTTAGCAAAAATTTCAGCATAACTACCTGTTCGTAAAGCAGAATACTCTGCACGTAAAGCAATGATGTTTTTATAATGAGCGAGCAATTCTTGATCCTGCTCTTCGTCCCAAATCATCATTTCACGATACCAACGGTCTTTCCAATCTGAGTAGTCGTTATGATCTTTAGTTTGCGAAAGCCCTACCTCTGTTCCATAATAAATCATCGGTGTACCCGGTAATGTAAACTGTGTAAATGAAGCCTGTTTCAGTTTCTTAGTATCATTTCCAACTTCATGTAAAAATCTTGGCACATCATGATTATCTAAGAAAGACGTCATAATATATTCGGAGTGATAGATTTCAAGATTTTCCTGTACTAGATTACTCACATTACGAAGGGAACCCTCTTCGGCAAAAGCACCTTTAAACGTATCATGAAAACCAAAGTCAAGAGCTCCGTCTAATTTTCCTGAGTACGAATTAATTTTATTACGGCTATCCCAAATTTCACCGATAATAAGATAGTCTTTATCAAGTTGTTTAACCGCATGGCGGAAGTCGACCCAGAAGCTGTAACTTGGTCCTTTCGCATAATCTAAACGATACCCGTCAAATCCTACCTCTTCTAACCAAAACGGAATCACTTCATTTAGCATATAATCTCTGGCTTCATCATGATCGTTGTTAAGCTGAGGCAAAGATTCGATGCCATAGAACGCTTCATAAGAGCCATCTTCATAAAAAGTATACCAGTCATAATAAGGACTTTCTGACCCAAGCGCTAGCGCATCTTCGAAAAATGGATGCAAATTTGAATTGTGATTAGGAACCATGTCATAAATAACTTTCATGTCACGACTTTTTGCGTCTGATATTAATTGTTGAAGCAACTCAAGCGAACCAAAATTACGATCAATATTTAAGAAGTCCATGGGATGGTAACCGTGTGAGTAAGGTCCTTCAAACACAGGAGATAAATAGATCGTGTTCACACCTAACTCTTCAAGGTAATCTAGTTTTTCTATAACCCCTTCAAGATCTCCGCCCATCCAGTCCTTTAACGCTTCCTCTAACCCGACTTCATCCGCATCGACTGTATCATAGTTGTTGTCTTTGTTTCCGTCTTTGAAACGATCAACAAAAATATGATAAATGACCGCGTCTTTCGCCCATTGCGGCGACCTGAAATCATCTACATAATAAGCAAATTCCGTTGCTTCACGAGCCGTTAAGCTATTTGTATCAGCAAACTGTGAGCCTTCTCCCGCTTCGTTCCAGACGTCGATTTTATATTTTACAGGTGTTTCATTTTCTTGAGCTGGGATTATTCCCTCAAAAACAGAGACAAAGCCTCCCCTGTCTTGTTCGTTTGTTTGAACTAAAGTGAGCTCAGCCGTTTGGCCAACTACCGCATTCCCTCTTGCGCCATCTGGAGAAGCTCCGTCTGTTGTAAAATAGATTGCACCATGTGTAATCGGACCATGGTGTTCGATTTCAACAGAAATGACGACATCATCATTCTCGGTTGGAATAAAAGGAGAATGATTAAAGTCGTGAACTACATTTGTTGCAATCGGAATACCCGTCCAACCTTCAACTTTATCTTCAATCAATGTTCCGGTTTCTGAAAAAACAGCGGATCGGTTATCCGGATTCATTTCTTGATACAAAATATCTCCTAACCCATAACGATATTCAAATGTTTCACCAGGATTTCCTTCAACCGTTAGCGAATAAAGACCATTCTCCTCTTTCGTCATCTCCGTTGTAGTATAAGTGAAATTATTTAAATTAGAGGCAACAGTCACCACAACCCAATCAGGAGTTCCTTCTGGCAATTCAAGCTGAAGGGTTAATTCTCCTTCATAATCAACAGCCGGACGAACATCTACCCTTCTTTCATCCTGTGGATAAAAAACAAATTGATATTCACCTGCTTGAGCGGTTGTAAACTCTAAATTTTCGCCTGGCATCCACTCACTATCGTAAACGAATTTATACTCTACATTCTGTCCACCAGGCAGATTAATAGGTTCACTGACCCAAGCACCTTCACTTTCATCAAACACAAGCGGATGGTCATAACCATCCCAAGTTAACGGAGCAACACTCCCCCGCAATACAACGTTTTCGTACCCTCCGTCCTCAGCACTCCATTGGGCAAAACCAACTTGCGCAAACGTTGGCACAAAAGTGGTCAATAAAATCAATAAACATAAAAAAACCATAGATAAACGCTTCATCATTTATCCTCCTTATCCCTTTTAAAATAGAAAAAAACGCTTACATTAAATCTTACTAGTAAAATAGGTTTATTGCAATGGTAAATAGCTGGAGTGAACACCGTTTACGAAATCGTTTGCACTTTAAATTACCTACACAAGCTTATTTTGATATATTTCGCATTCAAAATTGAGAAGATTCAATAACGGACATTTCTAAGTAGGTAAAATACCGACTAAGAATGTACTTAGAGATAAACAGGGATGGTCTGAAAAATTTGTATGATTCTGTCGATACATAAGTTTAAAATCTCATCTAACAGGTATACAGTAAATGAACGTTACTAACAAAGGAGGAGATAGCATGAAAAAAACGACAAAATTCATGACACCTATTCTGGCAGCAGGTATGGTTTTCGGGTTTTCGAGTTTATCCCCTAGTGCCGCGTCAGTAACGACCATTGAGGAAGGTGATACACTTTGGAGTATCGCGCAAAATCATCATATGACTACGGAGGAGCTAATGAACATCAACCATAATTTAAACCCAAATAGCCTTCCTATCGGTACAGAGATTTTGCTAGAACGAGTAGATGATGACAATTCAGATGAAGAAAAAGTCACACACACCGTTCAGCCTGGTAACACTCTCTGGAACATTGCCAATACTTATGATGGGGTGACTGTTGAGCATCTTATCGTTGAGAATATTGGTATAGACCCTTATGCTTTACCAGTTGGCTCCCAACTGACCATTCGAAGCTCAGATGGCTCTGGAGACTCCGTTACACACACAGTACAACCGGGTAATACTCTTTGGAACATTGCTTCGGTCTATAATGGTGTAACCGTAAACGATTTAAGAGAAGCTAATCCAAATGTGAATCTATTGGCATTACCAATAGGATCAACACTTACTATTCCAACCTCATAATAAAAAGTTAAGAGAGGATGACTTCAGGTCATCCTCTCTTTATCTCTTCTCTTTAATTAATCTTTCTTCACAAGCGCACTTCGATTTGGTGCTTGGGGCGGTTGTTCTAACCAACTGCGGTTTATCATGATTTGTGTTCCATCTTCGGCAAAAAGTAATACCTCTTGAATGATCCGATTATAGGTTACTCCAATATCACGACGTGGACTTGTCCCCATACTCGTTCCGTAATGACTCACTGAAGCTCCCGTTAAGACCGTTGCGTGAAACATCATAAGCTTGTCTGAGAAAGTTTGAGTTGTTGAAGTCGTTGGCATCGTATCCCAAGTCATTGGCGATGGAAGTTCTGACTCACTTAAAGCTGATCCGAAAATCTCAATATGCTTTGCTGCGATTTCCTTCGCTCTCACAAAATAGTTAGCAACTTCCTTATCAGTTGTCGTTTGACTAAATCCAGTTACTAATGATTTACCGATTTGATTTCTCTCGATATTAAAGAATAAATTCATGATCTCTACTGCATTTAACGGCCTTCTATCTCCAAACCATCCATTCAAGAAGCTTTGGTGTTGAACAAAATCAACTTGCTTAGGCATTTCTATTTGAGGCGGACGCAAAAACAATCCCTTAGAGAGTAAAGTAGATGAGGTTCGTTCAAATAACTCCATTGAATGCTCTACGCATTTTCTAAAAAAATCTCTCACATCTTTACGAGCCGAGGTTGCTAAACAAAGCGTGAAGCTATTTCCACCAATCTTACCCATGTTATGTAGATACATCAGATAGAACGTATCAGAATACAGTCTTGGAGCAGATAAATTAACATCTGTCTCGACATTAAATCCTTGTGGAATAGCTGCATTTTCCTCTTTAAATAAACCCTCAATAAACGCACAATGCTCTTCAGAAAGCTTTAAAGCATACTCAAGAATAACTTTTATTTCATCATCATCTATGTGTTGTAAAAATTGATTAAACATGCAGATCGCCATTGAATCATTCATGTAAGTTGTCCATAAATCACCAAGCTCTGACGACGTGATCTGCACTTTTTTGTTACCAGGCTGCATTCTAGTTCCGCCCTCCTATAAGTGCTTACTAATATAGTACCCCAGAAATTAACGGAGTATAACTAAACATATGTAAAGTAGCGCTCTGAAAGGATACGAGGCTCGTTTTCCTTGCAGTCTTCAATTTCGTGTAAGGACGATTTTATTAGATTTTCTTTCATTTAATTTATGAATTACGTTTCAATTGATTTTATAAAACGTCTTACATCTGCTTATGCTCTTAAACTTGACAATAAAAAAAAGCACCGCAATGCGGCGCTTCCTTGTAATAATCATTTTTAATTAACCGATAGAACCTTCCATTTCGAACTTGATTAGGCGGTTCATTTCAACAGCGTACTCCATCGGAAGTTCTTTTGTGAACGGCTCGATGAAGCCCATTACGATCATTTCTGTTGCTTCTTGCTCAGAAATACCACGGCTCATTAAGTAGAAGAGTTGATCTTCAGATACTTTTGATACAGTAGCTTCGTGCTCAAGCGTAATGTTGTTGTTTAGAATTTCGTTGTATGGAATTGTATCAGATGTTGATTCGTTATCCATGATTAATGTATCACACTCGATCTTCGACTTCGAACCAGCTGATTTGCGGCCGAAGTGACAGATACCACGGTATGTTACTTTACCACCATGTTTAGAGATTGATTTCGATACAATCGTTGATGAACAGTTTGGTGCAAGGTGATGAACTTTCGCACCAGCATCTTGGTGCTGTCCTTTACCTGCGATCGCGATAGAAAGGATTGTACCTTTTGCTCCTTCACCACGCATGATAACAGCTGGATATTTCATCGTTAATTTTGAACCGATGTTACCGTCAACCCATTCCATTGTAGCACCAGCATCAGCTACTGCACGCTTTGTTACTAGGTTGAAGATGTTTGGAGCCCAGTTTTGGATCGTTGTATAACGGCAGTAAGCATCTTTCTTAACGATGATTTCAACAACCGCACTGTGTAGTGAGTTTGTTGAGTAAACAGGTGCTGTACAACCTTCTACGTAGTGTACAGAGCTGTCTTCATCAGCGATGATTAACGTACGCTCGAATTGACCCATGTTTTCTGAGTTAATACGGAAATAAGCTTGTAATGGCGTTTCCGTTTTGATTCCTTTTGGTACGTAGATGAAAGATCCTCCAGACCAAACCGCTGAGTTTAAAGCTGCGAATTTGTTATCTGTTGGCGGAATAATCGTACCAAAGTGCTCTCTGAAAATTTCTTCATGCTCTCTTAAGGCCGTATCTGTATCCGTGAAAAGAATACCAAGGTCTGTAAGCTCTTGCTTCATGTTGTGGTAAACAACCTCAGATTCATACTGAGCTGAAACCCCTGCAAGATACTTTTGCTCTGCTTCTGGGATACCAAGTTTATCAAATGTATTTTTTATTTCTTCCGGTACTTCATCCCAAGATTTTTCCGATTTCTCTGATGGCTTAACATAGTAAGTAATGTCATCAAAGTTTAATTCAGCAAGATCCCCACCCCATTGTGGCATTGGCATCTTGTAGAATAATTCTAATGATTTTAAACGGAAATCTAACATCCATTGTGGTTCACTTTTCATGCGTGAAATTTCTTCAACGATTTCTTTCGTTAAGCCACGCTTTGAACGGAAAATCGAGACATCTTTGTCTGAGAACCCGTATTTATATTCTCCGATTTCAGGCATTTTTTTAGCCATTTGAAACCCTCCCTTATCATTTGTGTATCTAGGTTGCAATGGCTGGTCAGCTGCTTGTAACAAGGTTAAAAGCAGCTGTTCTCATTGCTAAAACTATTGGTGATCGTTAATTCCCTTTTCCATCGCTTTCCACGCCAAAGTTGCACATTTAATACGAGCTGGAAATTTAGCGACACCTTGCAAAGCTTCAATATCACCCAAGTCAAAGCGGTCATCGTCATAATCTTTTCCAAGCATCATGTTTGAGAAAATTTGTGACATTTCAACAGCTTCTTCTAGTTTCAAGCCTTTAATCGCTTGAGTCATCATAGAAGCGGAAGCTAAACTGATCGAGCAACCTTCACCACTGAACTTTGCAGCCGTAACTTTTCCATCTTCTACTTTCATTTGAAGTTGAATACGATCTCCACATGTTGGATTGTTCATGTTTACGGTAACCGTTTCTTCTTCAAATTCCCCGCGATTACGAGGATTTTTATAGTGATCCATTATTACCTGTCTGTAAAGGGTATCAAGATTAGAAGACATCTCCAAAGTACTCCTTTGTTTTTACTAGTCCTTTGTAAAGGGCATCGACATCTTCTTTTGTATTATACAAATAGAAGCTAGCACGAGCCGTCGCTGTTACTTCAAGCCACTTCATCAGCGGTTGAGCACAGTGGTGACCTGCGCGTACTGCGATTCCTTCTGCGTCAAGGACCGTTGCCACATCATGAGGATGGACGTCATCTAAATTAAATGTCACAACTCCAGCTCGGTGTTTCGGACCGAAGATCGACATCCCATCAATTTCAGACATACGTTCAATCGCATAGCTAGCAAGTTCATGCTCATGCTTAGCAATCTCATCTAATCCTACCTCTTGTAGAAAGTCTATGGCAGCTCCTAGTCCAATAGCACCTGCAATAATTGGTGTACCCCCTTCAAATTTCCAAGGAAGCTCTTTCCATGTTGAATCTTGAAGACCAACAAAGTCAATCATTTCACCACCAAATTCAATTGGCTCCATCTTTTCTAGCAGAGCTTTTTTACCATAGAGTGCTCCTATTCCAGTCGGACCTACCATCTTATGACCTGAAAAAGCAAAGAAATCACAATCAAGATCTTTTACATCAATCTTCATATGTGGTGTACTTTGAGCTCCGTCCACGACCATAATGGCCCCATTACGATGAGCAATTTCCGCGATTTCCTTAATCGGATTAATCGTTCCGAGCACATTTGATACGTGCATCACCGAAACAATTTTTGTATTGTTCGTAATAGTTGTTTCCGCATCAGCTAAATCAATCGTACCATCTGGCTGAAGTGGCAAGTATTTTAACGTTGCTCCTGTTACTTTCGCAACCTGTTGCCAAGGGATGATGTTACTGTGATGCTCCATCATGGAGATGACAATTTCATCTCCTTCTTTAAGGTTATCGCGACCGTAACTTCCGGCAACTAAATTAAGTGCTGTTGTTGTCCCACGAGTGAACACAATTTCTTCAATCGAACTAGCATTGATGAAGTTACGAACCTTTTCACGGGCTCCTTCATATCCATCTGTTGCAAGTGTTCCAAGCGTGTGAACCCCACGGTGAACATTTGAGTTGTATCGACGATAGTAATCATCAATAGCCTCAATGACTTTTAGTGGTTTTTGCGAGGTAGCCGCACTGTCTAAATAAACAAGCGGGCTGCCATTCACATCTTGGTTGAGAATCGGAAATAATTCCTTAATCTCCTTTGCATTCATTAGCGCACTTTCCTTTCGATCGCTTCGCGCATACGCTCCTTAACAGATTCAATTGGTAATTGTTCCACAACTGGCGCTAAGAAACCATGAATAACTAAGCGCTCCGCTTCTGTACGTGAAATACCACGACTCATTAAGTAGAACATTTGAAGTGGATCTACTTGACCAACAGAAGCAGCGTGTCCTGCAGTAACATCATCTTCATCAATAAGAAGAATCGGGTTCGCATCTCCACGAGCTTTTTCACTTAGCATTAGAACACGCTCAGTTTGAACACCATTTGATTTCGTTGCACCATGCTCAATTTTTGTAATACCGTTGAAGATTGCAGTAGCTGCTTCACGCATTACACCATGCTTCAGGATATGACCTTCAGAATGCTTACCATGGTGGAAAATTTGTGTTGTGAAGTTTTGCTTTTGCTCTCCGCGACCAATTGTAACAGTTTTCGTATCTGCCCAAGAACCGTCGCCAACAAGATGCGTTGTATTTTCTGAAACCGTATTTCCATCGTTCATTTGACCAAGTGCCCAGTCAATACGAGCGTCTTTATCAACGTGACCACGACGTACTACATAGGTTGTCACATTGCTACCAAGGTTATCTACTGCACCAAAAGCAATTTTAGCTCCTGCTTTAGCATATACTTCGGCAATGATATTAGCGACAGCCGATCCTTCACTTGAAGAAGTATAGTTTTCTACATACGTAACTGAACTATTTTCTTCCGCTACCACAATTACATGATTGCTTAGTACAGCATCAGGAGTTTCTAAAGAAAACACCGCTTGTAATGGAACTTCTACATGAACATTTTTAGGAACATAGATGAACGCTCCACCATTTAAAAGAGCTGCATGTAGAGCCACTAGACGGTTTTCTTCCGGCTTTACTGCTTCTCCGAACAAGAAAGGCTTCACAAGATCTGCGTGTTTATGAACAGCCGTTTCAATGTCAGTAAAGATAACTCCTTTTTCAGCTAACTCAGCATTTGTTTTTGAGTAAACTGCTGTTGTATCTTGTTGCACTAATAAGTTTTGTTCAGCTGTTTCTTCACCAATTAAAGCTTGGATTGCTTCTGATAGAGCTTTCACTGAAACGGCCTTTGGCTTTTTATTCATATCAAAACGAGTTTGAACAAAATTCCACTTATCTATTTTTGTTTTATCAGGCTTTGGAAGCTCTGCTGTTTCAGATAGCTCTAAGCCTTTTAATCGAATGTCGCGTAACCATGCTGGTTCATTGCGTCCATTCGAGAATGATTCAATTTGTTCTTTTTCGAACAATCCTTTTGTCTCGACTGACATACATACCCACCCTTTACTATTGTACTCTCGTTAAACGAGTCGTTTGTTTATTGTTTGTGCCTGACTTAAGCTTCTTGGTTTGCTTCTACACGCTCGTCTTCAATACCAAGCTCAGCTTTAATCCAGTCATAACCTTCTGCCTCAAGACGTGCAGCAAGTTCAGCACCACCAGATTTAACAATACGACCTTGCATCATTACGTGTACTTTATCAGGTGTGATGTAGTTAAGTAAACGTTGGTAGTGAGTGATAATTAAGCAACCAAAGTTCTCACTGCGCATTTCGTTTACACCTTTAGAAACTACTTTAAGCGCATCGATATCAAGACCAGAGTCAATCTCATCAAGAATCGCAAATTTCGGCTCAAGCATTAATAATTGAAGAATTTCATTACGCTTCTTTTCTCCACCAGAGAAACCTTCGTTTAGGTAACGGTGTGAGAAAGACTCGTCCATATCAAGAACGTCCATTTTCTTGTCTAATTGACGAATAAACTTCATAAGTGAGATTTCGTCGCCTTCTTCACGCTTTGAGTTAATAGCTGAACGTAAGAAATCAGCATTTGTAATACCACTAATTTCACTTGGGTATTGCATTGCTAAGAAAAGACCAGCTTGTGCACGCTCGTCAACTTCCATTTCAAGTAAATCTTCACCATCAATCGTTACTGATCCACTAGTGATTTCATATTTAGGATGACCCATGATCGCAGAAGCTAAAGTAGATTTACCTGTTCCGTTAGGTCCCATGATTGCATGGAATTCTCCACCTTTGATTTCAAGGTTGAAATCTTTTAAAATTTCTTTTCCTTCTACTGATACGTGTAGGTTCTCAATTTTAAGATGTGGTACTGACATTACAATGACCTCCAATGTATTGCTTTATCTATGACAAAGCTACTTTAATTTGTTTAGTTTTTTGATTCTCAATTTATTCTCATTCTAATCTTATAACAAATCTATTATAAGTTCAAGGAAGAGACAGCAGATAAAAACTATTAATCCTATGCTTATAGTACTAACATTTTCTACCATCGTATTTGTGCTTTTCATGGCGCATCTATACTAAGTATGTACAACATTTCAGACAATACTTAAAATAAATATTTTACATAGAAAAAAGTAGCACCACAAGGTACTACTCAATAATAATTTTATCATATTTAATTTGATCTAGCCAAATTGAGCGGCAATTTTTTTACTAGCTTCGTAATCTTTTTCACGTTGTTTCTCGATTTGAATTCGTTTTTCTAAGCTACGTTCATACTCAGAATAACTAATCCCATGAGCTTGTTGCATTCCTTTTTCCATTTCACTTGTTACATCCTTGTTTCCTTCTAATGAATGGATACTGAATCAACCCTTTCTCGTTTTGTCATAAACAATCGTATCATAGTAAGAAAATATGACCAATGTTGAAAAAACGAGATCTGAACGGATATACGGTTGTGAGAAGCGATTATGTATTGTCAGAAAATTTACCAATACAAATGCTAATAAATACTCCCTTATTGAACTTGGGAACCGTTTCCGCCTAATTCAGTTAAACATTCTTGAACAAGTGTTACTGCTTGACTCATTGCAGCTCCTCCACCAAATGCAGCTGTTACACCAACCGTTTCAAGAATCTCTTCTTCTGTGCAACCTTGATCTAAACAGCCCTTTGCATGATAGATGATGCAATACTCATCTTGAGAATAAACACTAATACCTAAAGCGATCATCTGCTTTTCTTTTTGAGAAAGTTTCCCTTCAGCAAAGCAAGCTTCTGTAAAAGCATTGTATTTTCTTGCGATTTCCGGCATTTTTTGTGTGAAGTTCCCTAAACCTTGCTTATACTCATGTAACGCTTGTTCAATTGGATTATTTTGTTGATCCATTATAATGGCCCCCTTATGTCAAAATGTAACAATGGTAGTATTTGTTGCACTAGAGGGGTTTATGCAAGACGATGTTTAAAAAGTGGAAAGTTGTGTTTGGTTCTTTTCAATGTGGACACAGGATACCTTATTTCATATAATCCAGCTTCTTTCCCTGCCTTCGCCGACACAGGGTTCCTTATCAGCCAGATTTACTTGCTCTACCAGCACTTTTTCAACCAATAAGGTACCTGGGGGCCGCTCTCGCCTTCAAAATACCCTATTTCTCAGCAATAAGAGCTCCTGTGTCCTCCCACATTGCGGTGCGGACTCACGATGCCTTATTCAACCTAAACCAGCTCCTTTCTCTACCTCCGCGGACACACGGTTCCTTATCAGCCAGATTTACTTGCTCTACCAACATTTTTTCAACCAATAAGGTACCTGGGGGCCGCTCTCGCCTTCAAAATACCCTATTTCTCAGCAATTAGAGCTCCTGTGTCCTCCAACCTCCTCTCAAAGCAGACTCACTATAATTTTATTCAACTAAAAAAAGCACTTGGATTATGTCTTAATCCAAGTGCTTCCTCGTCAACCCAAGATATAAAATTAATTATTTCACTAACGGAATAACAGCACCGTTATACGTTTCAATAATAAATTGTTGAACTTCTTCAGATTGAAGAACCTCGACTAATTTTAATAATTCTGGACGGTTTGCGTCTTCAGAGCGTACAACGATCAAGTTAGGTTGTAGTACGTCTTCGCCTTCGAATGCAATTCCGTATTGGTCGATGTCAACTCCACCTTCAAGTGCGTAGTTTGTATTAATAACAACTGCGTCTCCTTCACCAGCTTCAAAAGATGGTGCAAGCATTCTAGCTTCTACTTGAAGCTTATCGAATTGTAGGTTTTTCGGGTTTGATGTGATATCTTCTACTGTTGCTAACACGCCTTCTTCAACACCAAGCTCAATTAAGCCATAACGCTCAAAGATTGGTAAAATACGACCGTGATCGCTAATCGAGTCACTCATGATGATAACCGCTCCATCAGGAAGCTCATCTAAGCTCTCAAATTCTTTTGAGTAGATTCCAATTGGTTCAGCATGAACAGATCCAATTTCAACAAAATCATAGTCTGGGTTTTCGTCCATTTGTCTAGCAAGGTACCCTGGAGTTTGGAAATAGTTTGCATCAATGTCTTTGTCACGTAGTGCTTGGTTCGGTAAAATGTAATCTTGGAACGTTTGAATTTTCAGCTCAATTCCTTCTGCTGCAAGTAGTGGTTGAATAAACTCAAGAACTTCTGCATGAGGAACTGCTGATGCACCTACTACGATTTCTGTTAATTCTTCTTGAACTACTTCTTCACCTTCAGGCGCTTCTTCTCCTGCTTGCTCAGCTGCTTCTTCCTCAGCTGTACCGCATGCTACTAATGATAGAGATAGTGCGGCTGCACCAATGATACTTAAAAACTTTTTCATTTTTCTTTTCCCCCTAATTATCTTTTATCTAATTTATTTGTCCAATAATCACCTAGCCATTGAATCATGAAAACAACGAGTAGGATGACGATGGTTGCAACTAATGTGATTTGACTGTTGTTTCTTTGGAATCCTTCGAGATAGGCAAAGTGCCCAAGCCCTCCAGCTCCAATCACTCCAGCCATTGCTGTGTAACTGACTAAAGCAATCGCGGTAACCGTAATACCTGAAATTAAAGCGGGCAACGATTCGGGAATTAATACTTTGCGAATAATATCCCAATTGCTTGCTCCCATTGCTTGCGAAGCTTCGATAACACCTTTATCAATTTCTCTCAGGGCGATCTCAACCATCCGTGCGTAAAATGGAGCTGCACCAATGATTAGAGCTGGCAAAGCAGCATTCGCACCGAGCATCGAACCGACAAGCATTCTCGTAAAAGGAATCAGTAGGACGATTAAGATAATAAATGGAATGGAGCGAAAGATATTAACGATTAATCCTATGACACCATTTACCAATGCATTTTCCCATAGGTTACCTTTACTTGTTAAATATAAGGTTAAACCTAAAATCAATCCTAAAATAAAGGTGGCTGCGACTGAGATTCCTGTCATATAAAACGTTTCAAGTGTTGCTTCCCACAATTTATCCCACTTTACTTTGCCAAAGTATTGATCAAGCATGGACAATCACCTCCACTTCTACTTCTTTCTCTCTGATGAAGGCGATCGCTCGATCTATTTCAGTTTGGTCGCCATTTAACGCGACAAACAGCGTCCCATAGGAGCCTTGCTGAATTTTGGTAATCTTTCCTTGAACAATATTCACTTCGATATCGAAATGTCTAATCAACTGAGTAATGAGTGGGCGTTCTGCTTCTTCACCAACAAATGTTAGTTGAACGACCCGTCCATCTGGGTGCTCCGCCAACATGTGTGTGACGGCATCGACCGTTTCTTCTGGCTCAGTGATCTGCTTAACAAATTCTTTCGTCATGTTTTCCTTTGGCTTTCGGAACACTTCACGAACAGGTCCTTGCTCGACAATACGTCCTGCTTCCATCACAGCAACTTGGTGACAAATTTTTCGAATAACATGCATTTCATGTGTAATCAAAATAATGGTTAAACCAAGCTTTTCATTGATATCAACTAGCAAATCTAAGATTGAGTCCGTTGTCTTTGGATCTAGTGCTGAAGTTGCTTCATCACAAAGGAGCACTTTGGGATTATTAGCGAGCGCGCGCGCGATCCCGACTCGTTGCTTTTGACCACCACTTAATTGCGAGGGGTAGCTTTCTCCTCTTCCTTGAAGACCTACCAGGTCAATGAGCTCATTGACTCGTCTATCACGCTCAGACTTTTTCACACCGGCTATTTCGAGTGGAAAAGAAATATTTTCGCGCACTGTTCGTGACCAAAGTAAGTTAAAGTGTTGAAAAATCATACCGATTTCTTGACGAGCTTTTCGTAAATCTTTTTGACTTAGCTTTAACAGGCTTCGGCCTGCCACTTCAACGACACCTTCAGAAGGGCGTTCTAGTAAATTCAACATACGAATTAACGTACTTTTACCAGCCCCACTGTATCCGATCACACCGTATATTTCACCTTCATTAATGGTTAAATCAATTCCATCAACAGCTACGACAGGACCATCCTTTGTTTTGAACACTTTTCGAATGTTTTGTAACGAGATCAATTTCCTTCCTCCTTCCTTTTGTTTTTATCAGTTATCCAATTTGAATACTCCGAATTAAAATTGGATGGGTATTTGACTAGCCTTTTTATTTAAAACAAAAAATCCTTTCTGCCTATGATGACAGAAAGGATCGTTACACCTTTCTCTCATCTTTCAAAGCAAAATTGCTTTGCAGGATTTA
This sequence comes from Halalkalibacter akibai JCM 9157, assembly GCF_000513135.1. GTDB lineage: Bacteria > Bacillota > Bacilli > Bacillales > Bacillaceae_D > Halalkalibacter > Halalkalibacter akibai. The sequence continues at coordinate 190,817 of NZ_BAUV01000001.1, read as the reverse complement.
GCACCTTCTTAGATGACGTTTCATCTAACGGTTGCCGGGCATCGTCGGGCCAGTCCCTCCGCCACTCTGGATAAGAGTTTATGTGATATTTTATAACAATGAGAGAATAATAGCATGCAAGAAAAATAGAGTCAATAGATATAATCAGCAAATGAAAATGTCTTTCTTTTTAGAAAAATCAGTGTTTTGCTTATTGTTGTTTAGGCCACTTCTTCAACATTTTTATTTTTCTTATCTAAACGTCTGAAGACAAAGTAGAAGTAACTTGATCCAATTAAATAAAGAACAGAAGTGATTGTGAAGACATAAGCATATCCATAATAAGCTCCGTAGACAATTACAATCGACGTTGAGACGGGTCCCATCACGGCCCAACCTAATTGAAAGATCATTTGCCCAACCGAATTGGCTAGTCCTTTCATCGAATCGTCAACCGTTCTCATCATTAAAGCCATTTGAATTGGATTTCCTGCGTTCATAAGTGCCTGTCTAAACAGAAAACCAATTACGGCTAACCAAAGTGTTTCTGTGTACGCTGTTAACAAAAGAAACGGAAGCGATGCGATTTGAAGCATGACAACAGCTTTCACTTCACCGTATCGTTTCACAACAGATGGTCCAATCATAAAGGCAACAGCTGTCATCGCTTGGCCTAGTGAGAGAATAATGCCAACCAAAGAATTGCTGATTTCAAAGCGGTCACTAAAATAAATATTCAAATAAGGAATGACTAAGCCTGAGCCAAATCCAATTAACAGATTAGCAATCGCAAAAAGTCCAATCCATTTTAAGCTTGAGCGATGTGTCGTAAATAATTTCCCTAACGAGCTTGCTCCTGTTTTTTGTTCTCGTTTTTTTAGTTCTTCACGAAGTTTTAGTACAGGTAATAATGCCATGAAAAAGAAGAAAGAGGCAATGATTAATGTAATACGTACACTTTCTAGCATTGAAATTGAAAATAAGAAAGTGAATAAATCCGTCAGTGTTCCTCCTAGTGCATTTCCAATTACATTAGCTACCATGATCAGTGCAAAATTGAAACTAAATAAATGAACTCGTTCTTTTTCGGTTGAGTTCTCAGCCAATAAAGGAATCGAAGAAACTTGAATAAAGGCCATGAAAAAACCTGTGGCAAAGGCCGTTGTTAATAACGTCACGTCTGCTGTCAAAACAGCTCTAAGCAAAAGACTAGTCGCAGTGAAGATTGCACCGATGAAAATTAATTTTTTTCTTCCAAATTTATCACTCAATAAACCTGCAGGTAATAAAGCGATCGCACTTGCCATCGCCTGCATCGCAATAATCCTACCATTCATCTGATCATCATAACCAAGCTCGCGAATGTAGTAATTATAAATCACCATGAAAATACCCATTCCGATATTGGCTAGTACGGATGCCAATAGAAACAATTGAATATTTTTATTGTAGGATTTTAACTGTGTTGTCCACTCTCCAAAAAACCTCTTCATAAACAAACACCATTTTCTTTTTATTTCGTATCTCTAAATATGATAGGCGATCTTATAAAAAAAGAAAAGAGGGAATTTTTTTTCGATTCAGGTGGGGATACTATTTTCATAAATGATGAGAGGATTGGATAAATAAATGTTTAACGAAAGAAAAATCATGACACTTATTTGGATGGTTGTTGGTAGTGCACTACTAACGACTGTCTTCAGCAGCGTTTTAATCGGATTAAACTTCAAAGTTCTTAGAAAGTTAAATAAGGCATGAAAAAAGGACTGACATTCTCAGGTAAGAATGTCAGTCCTTTAGCTGATTAACACCAGCCCTCGTCACAGCCTTCAACATATGATTTTACTTCGTTCGGATTTTCTTGCTCGTAACGAAATACTTTATCATTTTCAAACTCAAAGCCTTCAGCCATTTCATGCTGAAATCCTTGATTCGTTTCAATTACTTTCCCGACTTGCGCTTCTCCCATATATAAATTCATATGGCCATTTTCGTACTTTCCCTTAACCTTGCTTGTAACATCAACACGTACAAGTCCCACAGTACTAACCTCCCTTTAAACAGAAGTTACTATTATGTTGTCCGACTTCATCAATCACAATCATGGTTAATACAAGAAAAAAAGGAAGAGCAAATTTATGCTCTTCCTCCTTTTTAAATTAGTCTTCACTAATCATTTCTTGATATTGTTCAGCTGTCATTAGCTTGTCTACTTCGCTTGAATCACTTGGTTCAACTACGATCATCCAAGCTTTTTCGTACGGAGACTCATTAACGAATTCCGGAGAATCGTCTAAGTCTTCGTTTACAGCTACAACTTTACCACTAATTGGAGAGTATAGCTCTGAAACTGTCTTAACTGATTCAACACTTCCGAAAGGCTCGTCCGCTTCGATCTCGTCCCCAACTTCTGGAAGTTCAACGAACACGATGTCGCCTAGTTCAGATTGTGCAAAGTCTGTAATTCCGATACGAACTGTTTCGCCTTCTACTTTAACCCACTCATGTTCTTCCGAATACTTTAATTCTTTTGGTAAATTACTCATCGACAAAATCCCTCCACTAAATAATAGCAATTATTTCTACATTATACCTTTTTTATAACAAAAATGAAAACTACTTGTTCCACGTTTGTTCAAATTGGTCTTCTTTAAATCCAACTGTCACTTGATCGCCATCAAATGTTAATGGACGCTTGATTAACATTCCGTCTGAAGCAAGTAAATCTAATGCTTCCTCTTCTGACATATCTTTTAATTTATCTTTCAGACCAAGCTCACGATATTTCTGACCACTTGTATTGAAAAATTTCTTTAGTTCCAACCCGCTTTTTTCATAGATACTCCGCAACTCATCTTTGGAAGGGGGATTTTCAACAATATGTATGTCATTTACGTCAATATTCTTTTCTTGAAACCACTTGCTTGCTTTCCGACAAGTTCCACACTTAGGGTATTGATAAAAAACGACTGCCATTAAAATGACCTCCTTTAAATTTGTTTACCAATGCCTATTATTACTTATCCTTTTCACCTTCACAATTTTTTTGCTTATCTAATTCCGATTCAGTTTCCCATGTTTTTTGTAAAGCGTCATGAACGGAATCAACACTCATATCTTGGGCAAATTCTTCAACTCCTGTTAACGGTGCCGTGTAGCTTACTTTCTCGTTTTGTTTCATTCTAAACCCTCCTCAAAATGTTAATCATAGATTGTGTCATTCAGGTCTGAAACATACTTGCTGGCCCCAAACGACAAAGAAGCCCCATTGGGACTTCTTTGCACTAGAGAGGAGAATGCTCCATAAGAAAGGAGTATATATTATTTTTGGGGAAGGATGAACTTCCCCAAAAGTGAAAACGAATTAAACAACGTAACGTTTTTCTTCTAGAACGACACTAGCAATTTGACGCTTTTTAGCAACAACATTAATTGGCGTGTGACGAGTTAACTTACGTAAAACACCTAACATTGTACGAAGCTTGTCGCCTTCTTCCATAGCTACTAAAGATTCTTTCGCATGAGCTTCAATGCGGTTGAACGCTTCTTGACAGAACACTTCTGTCATTAGTAACTTTTGAGCTGCTTTATCAACACCTGCTTTGTTAATTGCTTTTTCTGTACGAAGGATCACCGATTCCATCGAGTAGATCTCACTTACGATATCTGCAACATTAGATAACTGCTCTTGCTCATGTTGCAGCTTTTCGCCGTACTTTTGAGCGCCGTTACCAGCAACCATTAAGAAAACTTTCTTCGCCATTCCTAGTAGATACTTTTCTTGCTCAAGAGGTTCATCACTGATTTCTTGTGGCATCATCATCATAATTTCTTCTTGTAATGCCATCGCTTTTTGAAGAAGTGGCAGCTCGCCTTTCATTGCTTTACGCATGATCGTACCTGGAACAAGTAGACGGTTAATTTCATTTGTTCCTTCAAAAATACGGTTGATACGAGAATCACGGTACATACGCTCTACTTCGTACTCAGCCATAAATCCATAACCACCATGGATTTGAACAGCTTCATCAACTACATAATCAAGCGTTTCAGAGCCAAATACTTTATTTAAAGAACACTCAATGGCATATTCAGCAATTGCATTTGCAACAGCACGACCATCTTTTTGTTCTTCAGCCGATAAACCACCTAAGCGTTCTTCGAAAAGACCACCTGTACGGTAGATAGAGCTTTCTGCTGCAAACGTTTGAGTAGCCATGTTTGCAAGCTTTTCTTGGATCAATGTGAACTTACCAATTGGTGTTTTAAATTGCTTACGCTCTGTTGCATATGTCGCAGCAAGCTCAAGCGCACGCTTTGAACTACCTACACAACCTACCCCAAGCTTGTAACGACCTACATTTAAGATGTTAAAGGCAATAACGTGACCTTTACCGATTTCACCTAATACGTTATCAACCGGCACAAGCGCATCTTCAAGAATTAACGTACGAGTTGATGAACCTTTAATTCCCATTTTCTTTTCTTCTGGACCTGTTGAAACGCCTTCAAAATCCTTTTCAACGATGAATGCCGTGAACTGTTCGCCATCAATTTTTGCATAGACAACGAATACATCTGCAAAAGCTGAGTTCGTGATCCATTGCTTTTCCCCATTTAATACATAGTGAGTACCCGCTTCATTTAGAACGGCTGTTGTTTTAGCACCTAGGGCATCCGATCCAGAACTAGGCTCTGTTAAAGCGTAAGCTGCAAGCTTCGCACCTGAAGCTAGATCAGGTAAATACTTTGATTTTTGTTCATGGTTACCGAAGAAAACGATCGGTAAAGAACCAATTCCAACGTGGGCACCGTGGCTTAAACCGAATGCTCCTCCACGTACAAATTTCTCAGAAATTAATGATGAGCTAATTTTGTCTAATCCAAGACCGCCGTACTCTTCAGGAACATCAGCTCCTAGTAAACCTAAGTCACCAGCTTCTTTTAATAGCTTAACTGTATGCTCAAACTTATGCTGTTCGATTTCTTCTAATACAGGCTCAACTTCATTAATAACAAATTCTTCTGTCGTTTTCCCGATCATCACATGCTCATCTGTAAAATCCTCAGGCGTAAATACCGCGTCTGCCTCAATATCTTCAACTAAAAAGCTACCGCCTTTAACAACTTTGTTTTCTGTTTGACTCATGATCCGTTCCTCCTCTTAAATATATAAGTTTTTTTATTTATCTATGAAAGCATTTAGAACTGATGCCAAGGGCTGGCAATGGCTTCACTCACTACGCGCCTTTTATAAGAAGGTCGCTTATAAAAGGCTTAAGACCTTGTAGCGGCTTCGCTCATTGCAGTATAAACAGGGAAGTTCGCCTGTTTATACTAACTCAAAAACTCCTGCTGCACCCATTCCACCCCCGATACACATGGTGACGACACCGAATTGCTCGTTACGACGTTTCATTTCGTGAAGAAGAGTGAGTGTTAGCTTCGCTCCTGAACATCCTAGTGGATGGCCTAGGGCAATCGCTCCTCCGTTGACATTTACTCGGTCTTGGTCAAGACCTAAATGACGAATAACTTGAAGCGACTGAGAAGCAAACGCTTCGTTTAACTCGAATAATCCAATATCAGAAAGTTCAAGGCCCGCAATTTGAAGGGCTTTTGGAATTGCTTCAACAGGGCCAATCCCCATAATTTCAGGAGCTACCCCAGCAACAGCAAAGCCACGGAATTTTAATTGCGGTGTTAAGCCGTTTGCGAGGGCTTCTTCTTTATCCATTAAAAGGACAGAAGCTGCTCCATCACTCATTTGTGACGAGTTACCAGCTGTCACACTTCCTTTCGGATGGAAAGCTGGACGAAGCTTAGCTAAGCCTTCTGCTGACGTATCTAGTCTTACTCCTTCATCTGTATCAAAGCGTACTTGTTTTTCTTTTAGTTTATGATCAGCACCTACTGAACGAAGTGTTACGTCAACAGGTACAATTTCATCTTTGAAGCGTCCTGCTTCAATCGCTGCTGCAGCTCGTCTATGACTTTCTACAGCAAAGGCATCTTGATCTTCACGACTTACACCAAAACGATTGGCTACCTCTTCAGCTGTGTACCCCATTCCCATGTAATACTCAGGCTGTTCTTCAACTAGCTTAGGATTTGGTGCGATTACGTGCCCTCCCATTGGGATTAAGCTCATAGACTCCGCTCCACCTGCAATAATCGCTTTCGAGTGACCGAGCATAATGCGCTCTGCTCCGTAAGCAATACTTTGCAAACCTGAAGAACAATAACGATTGATCGTGATGGCAGGTACTGTGTTTGGCAGTCCTGCTAAAGCAGAAATGTTACGTGCCATATTCATGCCTTGTTCAGCTTCTGGCATTGAACATCCCATGATGACATCCTCAATATACCTAGCATCAAAATCTCCAGCACGTTTCAATGTTTCACGAACTGTAATAGCTCCCAAATCATCTGGACGAACATTCGCTAACGTTCCGCGCTTTGCTTTTCCGACTGGTGTTCTTGCACCAGCTACAATAACCGCTTCTCTCATTGTCGTATCCCTCCTATTCTTCTGATTAATTACGAAGTGGTTTCCCTTTTGTTAACATATATTGCATCCGTTGCTGTGATTTCGGTTCAGCAACTAGACTTAAGAATGCCTCACGCTCTAAATCAAGTAGGTATTGCTCATCAACAAGTGTTCCTTTTGGTACTCGACCACCTGCAAGAACAAAAGCAAGTTTTTCAGCGATTTTCAGATCATGATCTGAGATCATTCCACCGAACTTCATTGTTTTTGCTCCAAGTAAAAGCGTTCCATAACCCGTTTCACCAACAACAGGAATCTTCGTTCTCTCAGGAGGACGATAGCCTTTAGCTGATAGGTGAGCTACTTCTTGCTTCGCTCGGTCAATTAGGAAATCTCCGTTTATAACAATTCCGTCTCGCTCACTTAGGAAACCATTTTCTTTAGCTTCTTGAGCTGATGTGGCGACTTTAGCCATTGCAATCGTTTCAAACGTTTTGTTTGCAACTGCTTGTAGGTCGCCACCACCAGATTTTTCAAGATTACGGAGGTATAATTCTTTATTTCCGCCTCCTCCAGGAATAAGTCCAACACCAACTTCTACTAATCCCATGTAGGTTTCAAGCGACGCTTGAATACTTGCCGATGGTAAACAAATTTCAGAACCGCCACCAAGTGTCATTCCAAATGGAGCTGTAACGACTGGCTTTTGCGAATATCTAATGTTCGCCATTGCTTGTTGGAATTGACGAACAACTAAATCTAATTCAAAGAAGTTATCATCTTGTGCTTCCATTAAGATCATCATTAAATTAGCGCCAACACAGAAGTTTTTGCCTTGGTTTGTAATAACAAGACCTTTATAATTCTTTTCAACCTCTACAATAGATTTGTTGATCATTTGAACCACATCTGAGCCAATTGAGTTGTTTGGCGAATGGAATTCAAGAAGCGCTACGTCATCTCCGATATCAAGCAAGCTTGCTCCTGAATTTTTAAACACAACGTTATCTGGCTTTAATGATTTTAAATGAACAATTTTCTCGTTTACTTGCTTTGGCGAATAACCACCTTCATGGTAGAAGCCATTGTCTTTGTAGAACGTTTCTTGACCTGAAGCAAGCATATCTTTGACCCAAGTAGGGACTGTCTCTCCCTCTGCTTCCATTCGCTCAACGGACTTTGCCACACCAATGGCATCCCATGTTTCGAATGGACCTTGTTCCCAACCAAAGCCCCACTTCATCGCTTCATCAATTGCTTGAATATCATTAGCAATTTCATAGGCTTTTTCTGCTGAGTAGAGTAATGTCGGTTTAAGCAAACTCCAGATTAATTGACCAGCTCGATCATCTGCATATGCTAGCGTTTTCATTTTGTCTGAAAGTTTCTTTGCTTGTTTTGCTTGTTCAACAGAAGCTGCTTTTAATTTTTTGCGTGCTTCGTATTCCATTGTTTCTGGGTTTAATTCAAGAATTTCTTTTCCTTGTTTCAAGAAAAACCCTTGGCCACTTTTACTTCCAAGCCAACCTCTTTCAGCCATGTCATTCATAAACGGCGCAGGATTAAATACTTCCTTTTCTTCTCCGTCTACAACGTCATACACATTCTTGGCTACATGTAAAAATGTATCAAGCCCAACAACATCTAACGTACGGAATGTTGCACTTTTTGGACGACCAAGTAATGGTCCTGTTACAGAATCAACTTCTCCAACCGAATAGCCACCTTTTAACATTTCTCGAACAGTTACAAGCAGTCCGTATGTTCCGATTCGATTCCCAATGAAGTTTGGAGTGTCTTTTGCTTCAACAACCCCTTTACCAAGCGTTTCTTCAGCAAACGCTTTCACGAATGTTAACACTTCTTCATTCGTTTTAGCTGTTGGGATAATTTCTAAAAGCTTTAAGTATCTAGGTGGATTGAAGAAATGAGTTCCTATAAAGTGCGCTTTGAAATCTTCTGAGCGACCTTCAGACATTGCTTCAATTGAAATCCCTGAAGTATTTGATGTAACAATTGTTCCAGGGTTACGAACGGCATCAATTTTTTCAAATAGCTGTTGTTTAATTGCTAAATTTTCAACAACAACTTCTATAATCCAATCTACTTCTTTTAGTCGATTTAAATCATCCTCTAAGTTTCCTGCTTCGATATAAGAGGCTTTTGCTTTTGAAGATAATGGAGCGGGCTTTTGTTTCGCCAATTTTTGAATAGCAGTAGAACTTAAACGATTTCTAACGACTTTATCATTTAATGTAAGTCCTTTTGCTTGTTCGCTAGCTGTGAGTTCTCTTGGTACGATATCAAGTAATAAAGACGGAATTCCGACGTTTGCTAAATGAGCTGCAATCCCTGAGCCCATAACACCAGATCCAATAACGGCAACTTTACGTATATGACGAGTCATGATTCTCCCCCTTTTCCTGCTTAAAATCAGAATAAATTTGGCTTTGTCATAAAACGAATGAATACTCATTCATTATTTATCCAAAAAAATAACGACAAATTTCAAATGTCATTTTCTATAAATATCATAACGGAGTTTCTCAATTGCGCAATACATAATTCTGAAAATTATTAATTGAATCTTAGATTTTTTCTTTAGTTCCATAAAATGGCCAAATCACCTCTTTGTGTGACACATACATCTAACCAATTTACTTCACACTAATGAAGTATCCGAATGACGGGTACGTTGCTTTTGCAACATCCAAAGGAGGGTATATAAAATGGATCAACAACAAGGAATGCAAGGAATTCAGCAACAACAAATGGGCATGCAAAACCAACAACAAATGGGAGGACAACAGTCTCAACAAGCAACCTTCCAAACGCCTCCTCCTGTCATCACGACAAAGGACCAATTATACCTTACAGACATGCTTTCTTGGAACTTAATTGCAATGAAAAAAGCCCACTTCTTCGCTCAACAATGTCAAGATCAAGAAATCAAAGCTACTTTAGAGAAAACAGGTCAAATGCATCAACGTCATTACGAAAAAATACTAAGCCATCTTCAAACAAGCCAAGCACAACAAACAATTCCAATGCAATAATAGGAGTTCTTTGTCATTAAAGATCCTAATGTTCCATTTATAGGCATTGGTTTATACATTTTTAAAGGGGGCTTTTCTCATCATGAATCAACAATCAAAAAAAATTCAAAATCCAGAACTACAAGTACCAAAAACACCACAAATGAATGACCGCGATTTCATTAACGATATTTTGATGTGCGCTAAAAACATGACTAACTCTTACAGTGTCGCTTTAAACGAATTAAGTCATGATCAGTTGTATCAAGATGTGAACCAAATTTTTAACGAAACACAAAATTGTCAACGTGAGTTATATAATGTTATGTTCCGTAAAGGTTTCTACGGTTTAGAAGCTGCAGAACAGCAAAAGCTTGATCAATCTTATCAACAATTCTCTGGCTATAGCAGTCAATTTCCATATCAGCAATAAAGAAAAAGGGTTATCTCATGGAGGTCTTATTACAGACCTCTTGAGATAACCTTTCTTTTTATGAGCCTTTATTGATCTGCTCTGTTAAACGCTGGAGATCTTCTCCTAATTCCGCTAACGCTTCAGATATGGTTTGCAATGTTTCAACAGAAGCTAGTTGTTCTTCAGACGCTCCAGCAATACTGTCACTGTTCACCTGAGATACTTTAGTAATTTCAGTCATTCCACTGACCGACTGACTCACAGATAAAGATTGTTCATCAATCTCCTTCATCGTCGTCATGACGTCCTTTAATTGTTGTTCCATATTAGTAGTCGCATCGACAATTCGCTCAAACATATCTTTAGCGGATGTAATGGATTCTGTTCCAGAGGTTACCTCTTCTTGATTAGAATTCACCACATCAACGGCTTTAGCTGTTTCTCTTTGAATATCGGCAATGATCGAACGAATTTCCGAAGTAGCATTCTCCGTTTGTCCAGATAATTTACGAACCTCGTCAGCTACAACAGAAAACCCTTTTCCATGTTCCCCTGCTCTTGCTGCTTCAATCGATGCATTTAACGCTAACATATTCGTTTGACTTGAAATATCGGTAATGACTGTCACGATTTGTCCAATTTTTTGTGAATGATTTGAAAGTTTTTTAATAACTTCAGCCATTTCATCCATTGAACGAGCAATGGTGTTCATTTGAATCGTTGACCCTTCAATTAAATCACGACCAGCTACAGCTTCTTTGGCTGTTAGTTCTGAAGCTTGTTTAACTCGATTTGTAGAATCAACAATTGTCTGGATACCTTTATTCATTGTTTCAATTAGAATTTCACTCTGTCTGGCATGGCCTAACTGCTGATCAGCACCTGAAGCCATTTCTTGGATCGAAGCAGCAATTTCCTGCTCGCCAATTTGGATTCTTGTGACCCTTCCTTTAATTGTAAAACCGTATTTAAAACTTGATTAGCCGTTTTGGTAAGTTGAGCCACCAGTAACTCTTCTTTCTCTTGTTGCTTTTCTTTTTCTATCTGCATTAGAGAAGTCGCTCGGTTTTGCAGTGTAATAATCAAACTTGCCGCACCACTCATTAAAATGAGAAAAACGGCGTGAATCATTAGCAATGAGAAAGCATAATTTTCTGTTCCGCACAGTAGTTGTGGAAATAAGAAATACCCACCAAAGTGTTGAATCGCAAAAATCACTGTGCTAATAAGGATTAGTTTGAATGAATTAAAAAAGATGATAAAAGCAAGAACCATAAAAATAGAAAAATGATATTCAACTAATCCGTCCCCACCGGCAATAATGGAAATGCTCGCAAATGTTAATGTAAGTGTTAATAATAGCGGCAGTTGATCATGCTTTTCCTTCTTAAAAAGGAAAAAGCTTACGATTAATAACAAAATAGGCACTATAAAGAAAAGATTTTGAAGCAGTTGTAAACCGGGAGACAAAGGTGTTACCCCTTGAATAATTAAATAGGTTTCTAAAAAACCAAAAACCCGATGAAGCAAATGAATAACAACTGACAACAACACAACAAAAGCAGAAACAATAAGCATAGTTTTATTTCTACTACCCACGACGAAAGTCCTCCTCAAGTGTTATACGGTGAACCTACATTATAGATGAATCATTCGAATCAATCACTGGTAGCGCTTCCCATATACGTATATTAATTTGTTTTCAATTTCATATACCCTAAAGTCCTAGGATTAAAACATCATTTTTAATATTTTTTTATTCTGTTGATTTGAATTTTTGCATCCTAGAATGTTCATTGCATTGCGGTCAGGTCACTAGGAGGGATTCATTCGTAGAAATAATCTTTACAAAAAAGCCTTTTGATTGATCTATAACCTCACCCTCTTTCTACGAGTAAAGGTTTTTCGCACTTCCTCTTTTCGTAAAAATGTTGTCATAGTTATGTTTGTACTATAGTGGAATGGAGCGAAAGGTACTTGTCTTTCTCTCCCCGCGGAAAGCAAGTACCTGTAGCGCAATGTAACGGTGCAGTTCCGCTGAATATTAGTACAAACCTCATTAAAAAGACTAGTCTTTATTTCACACCAGCTGTTTCATATAGTTATATATAGAAACTCAATCAAGACGTTGCAGCAGTAAAGAGCGAAAAGAGGTATAGCAAGTATGAAAATAGATGCGCCTAAAATTCCAAAGGATTTACAAACAAGACCTTTTGAAGATATTTTTTATGAGGAAGAACCTGAACTTGAGCTTTGTACAGTCATTGATTCTGATTTTGATCATCAAACTTTAGAAAGAGTGCGTTTATCAAACATGGTCATAAAAAACGGTCGCTTCAACCATACACATTTTGGCCGAAGTGATTTGACTGATGTTTTATTTGAAAACTGTGATATGTCTAATGCCAATCTGAGTCAGTCTTCCATTCACAGAGTCCATTTTAAAAACTGCAAATTAATTGGTGTCGATTTTACAGAATCAAGATTCGGGAATGTACGCTTTGATCATTCACTATTGGATATGACATCATTTGGCCACTCCAAGTTTGAGAAAGTGATCTTTCAGGAAACCTCACTCATCAGTGCCGATTTTTACGAGTGCAAATGGAAAAAGGTCAATTTTGATTTTTGTAACCTGAACGACGCGAACTTCGAGCGAACCCCTTTAAAAGGGATTGATATTAGTTCTTCCCGTTTTGAAAAGCTAACTGTGTCTTTGTCAGATTTGCAAGGATGTAAAGTCTCTAGCCATCAAGCTCTTCAGTTTGCAACTTTGCTAGGATTGATTATTAAGGATTAAATCAAAAAGAAGGAGTTCTCTTTCTAATAACTCCTTCTTCCCTCAAAATATAACTCTTACCTTCTTACATTTACTTACATTAATATTGCAAATTTTGAGCATCCTATGTCTGTACTAGCCTATCACGGTTGAAAGGATCATGACATGAGGCATATCATTTTATCTACCTTCCTTGTATGTTTAAATTTCCGACAAGAAACCTGGCGACTTCTCCCAAAGTTTCTCCAAGCTTTACTATACATTGCGTTTATTAATTCGTCTTATTACTACTTTTTTAAACGGCGTATCCTGTGGGAATTTCAATCCCACATTTTGAATTTAAAGGGGTTACGCATTATCCACATCTTCTTTATCACGCCTTTGTTGTTTTTATTATGCATGAAAAATCTTCCACAAGAAAATGTAAAATTACAGATGATCCATATCATCAAATGGGCTTTTAAATGTGCTTTTTGTGAGTTTCTTGGATTAAAAACGAAAATGATCTTTTTCAAAAATGGCTGGAGCATTTTCTGGTCCTGGCTCATTTATATTTTTCTATTTACCTTCGGCTATATTTATACGAAGAGACCTTTACTTATTTGGAAATTAAGCGCTCCCACTTTGTTGTTTTTTTTATATAAATTCAAGGCGCCATTATATCGGATTACCATACTCGGTCCGCTATTTTTCTTTATAAGAAAAAAACAACCAACTCTTTAAATTCATAAAAAAGCTCTCTTTTTGAAGTCGCCTTTTACACTCTTTTCCTTATCAGCCCGTAGCAAATGTTATAAAGAAATAAAAGAGTGGTGCACATCCCAACTTCGGGCTATGCACCACTCTTTTTTTGTACTTACTGGGTTTCACCAGCTTACCCCAGCTTATTGCGTTATTAGAACTAAACACTTTTGTTTCTTCGGCCTTTATATCTTCTTTGACTTTTGTTCTTACTTTTACGGATATCAATAAAACAATAAAGTAATAGAGCCAGGGTAACTCCAGTAATTCCACCGGAGAAATCTAAAATAACATCTTCGACTAACGGTGATCTGCTTGGTGTGAACGCTTGATGGACTTCATCAGAGATGGCATAGAGTAAGTTAAAGATTAGGGCAATCACATAGCTGGTCCTTTTTTTACAACTACTAGCAAGTAGAGCACGGTACGTAAGGAATCCTAGTGCAAAGAAAAAGCTGAAATGAGCAGCTTTGCGAATGAAAAATTCGATAAAACTCTCCAAACCTAATCGTTCAACACTTATCAAATTTCCCGCATATGTGAACTCAATGCCTCTAACAAGCTGCATGGTTCCTTCGCCCATTAAACGATCTTTTACATACAATAAAGCTTCTTCAATTCGAAACGCAAAAAATATCCCGCTGAACATTAAAAGTATTCCAATCAAAGCAACAAAAGTTAAAATGGATATGGTTCTAAGGAAACGTTTAAACCCTCTTTTTCGAATGTAAGCAACTGAATACCGGACACCGATTCCGAAAAGAATTAGAAGCATAAGTCCGATGAATCCAACGAACCATTTTCCTTTTTCCACGATCAACACTAACGTTCTTTTAAAACCATTTTCTTCTAAGTAAAGCCGATGTTGAACATGCTCTACTTTTAGTTGATTGTACATATATTGCAGTTTTTCCATATCGGTAACGTGACTTAGATATGGCCTTATGTCTTGTTGATGATATGGCTGAGATGAAGCGGTGAAAATCATCGCAGCAACAAAAAAAACAGGTAACCAATATAAAAACAAAAGTTTTACAAGTCTTCTCATGGAGTAGCTCCTAGTCTGTGAAAGATTAATAGCTTTACACTGATCAAGAATGAACAGCATTGTAGGTGCTACTATAACTATTAGTTTACCATAAAAGAGATACCCGTTTATAACCAACGACACAAACCGTATGACTCATTTGTCATACGGTTTCGGCTAAGCTTTTTCCTAATCTATAATAATGTCTGACTCCCAAGATAGCTGCTCACACATCTTATGTAATCGGCGCATGTCTTTTCTCGCGACAATTTGTTTGCATCCTAAGTCTTGCGCGATTTTGGCTGCCCATCTTAATACATATACTAAGGCATCAGCCGCTGACTCTCTTAAAAAGAAATCAAGTAAGACCAATTGTTGCTGATCGACCCCGAAGCGAGCAAATCCCCAACAGTCATCGGTTTTTTGCCAACTTGAAAATAACTGTCTGTCTTCAAGCACATTTTTATAACGCAATGACTCCGACAAATGCCTTTGCCACTCAAGTTCAGTTTCTATCCCCATTAGTGTCTGCTTTACTCCCCAATCAAATGTCTCTGCACTGATTGGTTCCACTTTATCTTCAAAAGCCCAATCCTGATAAGAATCCTCATTCAAAGAAGTGGTTGGAACGTTAATGACTATTTTCCACGTTCGATGTCTAGGTGGTTCTGCTACTGCTTTTAGCATATCAGACACCTTAACTGGAGTCAGTTCATCCTTAATCGCCTTACGAAGAAGTGGCTTTAAGGCTGCTGGTGTTCCTTTGGCTATATCATTACAATGTAGTACGAGTATCGCACCATTTTTTAATAAGGGTTCTGCGTTTTTAATGATCTGTTCAGGTTTGAGACCTGCCCAATCTCCCGTATCATCCCCGCCGATGTGGACGTAACCATTATCTGAAATCCACTTTAAATTTTCTTGATTAAAGTTTAGATAAGGAAACCGTAATAACAGCGGACATGGCATTCCAGTTGCTTCTTGGTAGGCCAACTCGGTTTGTTTTAGCTCTTCAAAGAACTGATCCTGATTGAGTTCAGACATATTTCTATGATGATAGGAGTGCGGAGCAAGCTCATGCCCACGTGAAATTAGTAGCCGTGCCTTATCTTGGTTACGGTCGATCCATTCTCCTGTAAAGAAAAAGGTTGCACGAGCACTAAGCTCTTCTAAGGAATCTAACCATAGTTCTAGCGGGAGTAAATCAGGTCCATCATCAAATGTAAACGCACACAAATTTAAGTTAGATTCAATCGAATGTTTGTTCATCATCATCATCTTCCTTTTTAGAAAATAACCGCATGACCATCATCATGCGGCTTAGCTTATGAATTCGCCCACATTAACAAACTTGCACAACCTAGCACTTCTTCTGGAGGTCCTATTTGTTTAATCTTGCCGTTCTCTATAAAGACAATACGATCAGCTAATACCTTAGCATCTTCTTGATCGTGAGTCACAAAGATTGACGTGATTCCTGTTTGTTTTAATATAGCTCTTAACTCATCTCTAATTTTTAATTGTAAATTGGCATCAAGATTACTAAATGGTTCATCAAATATCAGAAGAGAAGGAGCTGGTGCAAGAGCTCTAGCAAGCGCCACTCGTTGTTGCTGGCCTCCACTTAGTTCAAAAGGGTAGCGTTTTTTATACTCCGTCAGGTTAACTAATGCTAACATTTCTTCGACTCTTTGATTTTTCTCTTTACCTGACATTTTCCTGAGTCCATATTTAATGTTTTTTTCCACTGTCATATGTGGAAAAAGCGCATAATCTTGAAAAACCATGCCCACTCCTCTTTTTTCAGGCGGAGTGAACGTATGTTGACTCATGATTGTCTTCCCACTAATGGAAATAGAACCGTTGCTCGCTTCCTCTAACCCAGCTATTAAACGTAAAATGGTGCTTTTACCGCTTCCGCTTTCTCCAAGTATACAAACAACTTCTCCTTGTTCGATGTCTATAGTAAAATCCTTGATCGTTGGTTCGCTCGCATTCGGATATTTATACTGTAAGTTTGAGATCTGTACAAACATTTAGCTCGACTCCTTATCTAAGACTTTATGGAAGACAAAAATACAAAGTGCACTTATTAAAATAATCAGAACAGAAGCAGATGCTGCCTCATTAACCATTTCATCATTTGCATAAACAAAAGCTTTCGTAGCTAAAGTGGAGAAATTAAAAGGTTGCAAGAGCATGGTTAATGGCAACTCTTTTAAAATGTCGACAAACACAAGAATAAAGCCACCCATGATTCCACCTTTAATCATAGGGATATCAACTTTGAAAAACGAACCTATCGTTGATGAGCCTAGCGTTCTTGATGCATCCGTGAAATTCGTTCCAACTTTCTCAAATCCGGCATCAATTGAGTTAAATCCAACGGCTAAAAAACGAATCACATAAGCTGAAATCAGGACAATCAAACTCGTACGGAAGAAAAAGCTTGGCTCGGCCTGAAAAGATTGAAACAGACTGTAAATATAATCATCTAACGCTAAAAATACAGTGATAACGGCAATGGCAATTACAGCACCTGGAATGGAATACCCTAGAACACTAAGTTTAGAAATAATTTTACTAACCACTCCGCGATGTAGCCTCGTGTAATTGGCTATAATTAAAGCGAGAACGACAATGACTGTTGCCCCGACCGCTGCGACAAAGAATGAATTTTTAATAAGAGTGAAAAATTCAACACTCCAAATTTTTTCAAACGTCATAAACACCCAATAGATTAATTGAATAAAAGGAATTAAAAAGGCAATCGCAAAAATCCCAAAACAATAACTAAACGCCATCCATTTTTTTGTACCAGATAACAGCTGAGGCTGGATCGGTTTAATTTTTGATGTTGAGTAACTATAGCGTTTTCGACCTTGGATGATCTTTTCAAATACTAAAATAAAAATAACAACAATCATGAGTGTCCCAGCTATCTTAAAAGCACTATCTAGATCGCCCATCCCAAACCAAGTTTGGAAAATAGCTGTGATGAACGTTTGAACTCCAAATAATTTTACAACCCCATAGTCATTAATAATTTCTAGCATGACGATCGTAATACCACCAACAATGGCAGCCCTTGAGATTGGTAAAATCACTCGAAAGAAAACTTCGAAAGCATTTCCACCTAATAAGCGAGCGTTTTCAATAATTGAAGATGGTTGATTTTGCAGAAAACTTTTCGTAATAACAAAAATATATGGAAAAAGGAATAATGTAAAAATAAAAATGGTTCCTTCAATGTTCATAATGTTAAAGTACTGTTGATTTACTGAAATATCAAAGTTGTTGCGCAAGGTTGATTGAATAATACCTGTGTAGCTCAATATGCCGTGGTACGTATATGCACCAATAAATGGTGGAATGGCGAGTGGCAAGATCAAGCCCCATTTTAAGAAGTTTCTTAGTGGAAATTGGTAGGCTGTAATAAGCCAGGCTAAACTTGTTCCTATGATGGTTGTTGTGATGCCTGTGAAGAACAGTATTACAACTGTATTGCGAATGATATCGGCTAATAAAAATTCTTTAATGTGTATCCAATTGTCGTTTGATTCTGAGAAGAATTCAACAGCGATCAATATATTTGGCATGAGAATGATGGCAATGAATAGGAAACTTAGTACAGCCCAAATATCTAGTTGTTTTTTCATTTGTTGAACTACCTTCATGGCTGCCACTTCCTTAATCGCTGTATTTAAAAATTTGTTTCGCATTATAACGTGTTCGTTCCATTCCGCTACAGTCACTCGCTTTCCGCGGGGAGGTGCCAAGCCCCCACGACATTCGTCTGTGGTGTCTTGCCCTACCTCTTTATCCCGCAGGAGTCGAGTGACTTCCGCTTCATTTCACTATGAGTTAAAACCTTATTATTTGTACCGCCCATTTATATAAGAGAATAATTGTTTAGAAATAGCAATGTACCGTATCTTTTGGATACGGCACGTCTACTATTCTATCATATTTTCTTATTTCCAACCAACTTCATTGAATAATTGGATGGCTCTTGCGTTATTTGTTCCTAGGATGGTTAGGTCAATGTCTTGTTCTTTGAACTCGCCCCAAGATGCTAGAAGTTCAGTTGGCTCGACCTTTGGATTTACTGGGTATTCGTTATTTCCTTCAGCAAATACAAATTGTGCTTCTTCGCTCGTTAAGAACTCGATGAATTTAATTGCATTTTCAACGTTTTTAGCATGCTTTGTTACAGCTGCTCCACTGATATTAATGTGTGTTCCAGTTGTATCTTGGTTAGGGAAGAAAATTCCAACATCTTCGCCAATTTTCACTTCTTCGGGATTCTCAGAATTTAATAATCTTCCTACATAGTATGTGTTAGAGATGGCCACATCGCCTTCGCCAGCTACAACCGCAACGACTTGATCTGTATCGCCACCTTGTGGTTCTCTTGCCATGTTTTCAACAATTCCAGCAGCCCATTCTTTTGCCGCTTCTTCACCATTCAATTCAATAAATGAAGCAAGAATAGATTGATTGTAAATATTTTCAGAAGAACGGATTAACACTCTTTCTTTCCATTCTGGCTCAGTTAATGCTTCATACGTTGAAAGCTCTGATGGATCAACGCGGTCTTTAGAATAAACGATTACACGTGCACGTTTCGTTAATCCGAACCACTCATTATCATCATCACGTAATTTATCCGGAATATTTGCAGTTAATACTTCACTATCAACTGCTTGAGTTAACTCTTTTTCTTTTAATCGTGCCAGGTTACCTGCATCAGCAGTAATAAACACATCTGCTTCAGTTGCTGGACCTTCTCGGTCAAGACGTTCCATTAACTCATCGCCTTTACCTTCAACCACATTTACAACAATTCCTGTTTCTTCTGTAAAACGGTCGTAAAGTTCACGATCCGTATCATAATGTCTGCTTGTATATAAGTTTACAACACCAGCATCCTCTGATTCAGTTGCTTCTTCACTCGCAACTTCACTTTCATCTTGCTCTTCTACTTCCACTTCAGCTTCCTCTGTTGGCTCAACTGCTGGTTCTTCGTTAGCACCGCAAGCTGTCACAACTGTAAGAGCCAATGCTAACAAAGCAAATAACATTAATTTTAAAGCTTTACTCATCGTAATATTCCCCTCCATATGTATCTGTTTATTAGTGGTAATGAAATTCATTATCAACTAGTACATTGATTATCATAATAGAGTTGATAATCAATGTCAACGGGTTTTTAGAATTTTCGTTAACTAAAATTTCAGTTCGGTGAACATGCTTAACAAAACAGACACAAACGTTTTGTACATACCCATTTCATATTTGGGAAAACTACATTTCAAATGATGGAAAGGGAGTATAAAATTGAAGACATCAAAATATCTAATTGTAATGACCCTTTTACCTTGGCTTACCCTCCCCTTTATTGGTTCAAAAACGTTAAAACGCTTTCTACCAGGAGCATTGTTTATGTGTGTGTATGTTTTTCTTGAAGGGACTTTTGGAGAAAAGAAAAAATGGTGGTGGTTCCACTTTAATGTGAAGCCTAATGTGTTAGGAGAAGTACCGCTTATTATTGGTCCGTTTTTTGTCGGTTCTCTTTGGATATTAAAATACACTTTCGGAAACTTTAAATTGTACCTTTTGACTAATCTTATCGTCGATTCTATTTTCACTTATTTTGGACTGACTTGGTTTAAAAAAATAGGGTACGTTTCTCTAGTACGATTAAGTAAACTACAGCTTTCTCTTGTATTTATGATTAAATCGTTTGTTATGTATGGGTTTCAGGTGCTTTATGAGAAGGTTTTCTCAAACAGAACATGGAAACAAGCCTATTAATGAACCGCATGACCTGATGGTCAAGCGGTTCTCTCTTCTACTAGGTAACACTTTTTAACCGAATAGAAATGTAGATGGATTGATGCATCTCTTTCTGCCAAAGTTCTTGATTTTTAATGACAGTGGTTTATCTACTGTTCAATTTGATCAAACAAAAGTTGACATACTCCACTTTTTATTTTTATGTCATAAACACCGGAGTTGATTTCCGTGAGTATAAGGTCTTGCTTTCTTACACTCACCTCTAATGCCTGATTCGTTCTGATTCTACAGACCTTATTATCTTGAGTTTTTATTGTGCAGGATTTTAGTTTATGATTATCCCAACTTAAGTCTACTTCATATCCTCCCCTAGCTTTTAGACCTTTTACCATTCCACTTTTCCATGCTTTTGGAAGAGCAGGTAGCAAGTGAAGCTCCTCATTATGACTTTGCAGTAACAGTTCTGCTATACCAGCTGTTCCTCCAAAATTCCCGTCAATTTGAAATGGTGGATGGTTATTAAGTAAGTTAGGCAATGTAGAGGATCTTAATAGATCAAGGATATTTTGATAAGCTAGTTCTCCTTCTTCTAAACGGGCCCACATGTTAATAATCCAAGCCCGACTCCACCCTGTATGACCCCCACCATGCATTAATCTTCTTTCAAGGGTAACTTTAGCTGCTTCCGTTAGTTCTGGTGCTGTCCGCGGAGAAATTTGATTACCAGGATAAAGGGCAAACAAGTGTGAGATGTGACGATGTCCAGGTTCTGCTTCATCATAATCTTCTAACCACTCTTGTATTTGACCATGCTTTCCTATTTTAGGCTTAGGTAACTTTTCTCTTAGTCCCAACAGTGTGTCTCGAAATGTTGGATCTGTATCTAAGATCTCACTAGCTCTAATGCAACTAGAAAACAGCGCAAAGATGATTTGACTGTCCATGGATGGTCCTTCGCACAACGTTCCACTTTCACCATTAGGCAATATATATGTATTTTCAGGTGATACTGAAGGCGTTGTAATTAAAAGACCCTTTTCGTTTTCAACGAGAAAATCTACGAAAAACAAGCAAGCTTCTTTTAACGTATCATAAGATTTTTGTAAGAATTCTACATCATTAGTAAACTCATAATGCTCCCATAAATGTAAACATAGCCACGCTGCTCCCATCGGCCAAATGGTTGCTGGCAAATAAATATCTTGTGGCGCTGTGTCTCCCCATATATCTGTGTTGTGATGAGCGGTGAAACCTCGGCATCCATACATGGTCGCTGCCGTTTTTCTGCCGTTTTCCTTTATTTTCTCAATATGATCAAATAACGGTTCATGACATTCTGATAGATTACATATTTCTGCCGGCCAATAATTCATTTCCGCATTAATATTAATAGTATATTTACTATCCCACGGTGGTAACATTTGATCATTCCAAATCCCCTGTAAATTAGCAGGGAGGGAATCAGGACGACTAGAAGAAATTAATAAATAGCGTCCATACTGAAAGTAAGTACTAATTAACGATGAATCCTCTTCTCCCTGTTTCACTAGTTCTAAGCGTTGATCTGTAGGCAGGTCTGAATATTGAGGAGTCGACTCATTTATTTGTAAATCCATTCTGTTGAATAACGCCTGATAATCATTAACATGAGCTTCTCGTAACTCATCGTACGATTTTGCAGCAGCCTGCTCAATTGTTTTCAAACATTGTTGCTCAGGATCTTCAAAACGATAAGAAGTGGCGGCAGCAAGAATCAAAGTAACCGCATCTGCTTTTTCAACGATTAAATGATTTCCAAGCGTTTGCACGGTTCCATTTTCAGGAATTGCTTTTATCCCACATCTAAATGCAATTCCATCTTTCCCTCCAGTCTCTCCTCTTAACATCGTGCAGTTAGGAGACAACGCCTCTAGTTCGTCAAAATTCCTTCCGTTTCCACGATCCAAACGTGTTTGAAATGAGAGTGAACCTTCTTTTGAGGCGGTCATCCGAATGACCATCACTTGATCTGGATAACTAGTGAATATTTCACGGTTAAATGTAACATCATCTATCGTATACTCCACCTTAGCCATAGCCGTTTCCAAATCTAATTGTCTAGAATAATCATTTGCTTTTGTGCTTGCATGGTTCAAGTTTAGTAGTAAATCACCAAGAGGTTCATAATGACGTTGTGTTTCTGGTACACCTGTGAATGCGAGTGCCGCCAGCTCTTCAGCTTCTTTCAATCTTCCATCTTTTAATAGTTTTCGAAGTTTCGGTAATTGCTTTAATGCATCCGGGTTATTACGGTCTCTTGGTCCACCATACCAAACAGAATCTTCATTTAATTGGATTCGTTCTTTCGTCACATGACCGAATATCATCCCACCTAATCGACCATTTCCCACTGGCAAAGCTTCATTCCAATCTTTTGCCGGTTGTTTATACCATATTGTATTCTTCAAGTTGTATCCCCTTTCATAAACGACTAGGATTAGCTTGATCGTGTAAAGTTAGAATCCCTATTCCAATGTAAAAGAAGCTAAGCTAGCCCGACCATTTCCTGTGTACGTAATATAAATTGCCTGGATACCGTCTGGGATCGCTATGTCAGCAGAATATTCGGTCCATACATTTGTAAACTCAACCGGTATTTTTCCGAGCGCCGGACCATCCCAACGTGTTTTCACTTCAAATTTACCATTACAATAGCCTCTTACCTTAATTTTGACTTTTTTGATCCCTTTACAGTTAAAATATTTAAATCCTGCTGTTGCAGAATCTGTCATATTAGCGATGTATCCTATTTCTTCATCGCCGTCTTTTCCATCCTGGGTTATTTTCGGAAATTGGCTGTCCATCCATAAATCACCTGTATATATTGCCTCATCTCGGTGAATTAAATTGCATGCTATATATGCTGGATACTCTCCCTGTCCAATAAGTGGACCACCATTAGAACCACAAGATGTCATTTCTACCTGCGGAATTGTACCATCACTTAGAAATTCAATTGCCTCCACACAACCTTGTCGGCTAAAATTCGATCCATTGGTATGTCTATGATAGAAAATATACCACTTATCCTTGATAGCAGTTATACTGCCATGGTTATTTCCACCATAGTACATGGGCTTGTCTGCTGGTTTATAAGATTCAATGTGAAGATCATTATTGCTGATAATGACTCCTTGATAGATAAAATCCTTTGTTGGATGTTTGCTTGTAGCGTAACATAGCTCATGCATGACAACAGAGGAATAGATCAAATAATAAGTATCCCCTTTTTTCCTTATTGAAGGTGCCTCAAAAAATTCGTGACCCTCGAAACTACTTCCAGCACTATAAGGTTCACTCGGAGCGATAAAAACAGGCTCTTCTAAAATAGTAAACATATCCGGTCCAAGTACCGTTGCCATAGCGCCGCTCCTCGATTTATCACCAATTGCACAAAACCCTGTATATAAATACGTTTTGTCTCCTTCCGTTAACACCCCAGGA
This sequence comes from Halalkalibacter akibai JCM 9157, assembly GCF_000513135.1. Classification (GTDB taxonomy): domain Bacteria; phylum Bacillota; class Bacilli; order Bacillales; family Bacillaceae_D; genus Halalkalibacter; species Halalkalibacter akibai. The sequence goes on along the minus strand of NZ_BAUV01000001.1, from coordinate 167,069 downwards.
TCAAACTGTGGCTCGTCCCCAGCTCTTTCTCCTAGACGTACTCCATCTGAATAATGAACATATCCGTAGAATTCATATTTTCCTGCCGGCGTATCACAAACCGCTACTGATACAACGGGAACTTTATCAAGTACATAATACAAATAATATCTTCCATCCGGCCCAACCGTAACGTCAGGTGCATAAAGACACATTCTCCCATCAGGATTCAGCGGGTCATCTGTTTTTTCATAAATCACACCTTCGTAGCTCCAGTCTGCGAGATCGTCCACTGGTGCAGACCAGCAAACATAATCGTTTAAACAATAGACATGGCCGTTAAAACGGTCATGAGACCCGTAAACATATACTCTGTCATTAAACACATGCGGTTCCCCGTCTGGAATGTACTCCCAAGACGGGAGGTAAGGGTTTAGTCCTTGTTTTTTCATTGTGTGCACCTCTAATTATTTAAATTTTTAATGAATTTAGTTTGTAAACGTTTTCCTTCATAAATAATATTACGCTGTTTAACTAAAGAAATAAACCGATTTTCAATAGGATATATCAATAACTGTATAGGATTTTTTTAAAACAGGGTCAAAAACGACTGGTTGTTATTTATCCCTTATAATATTAATCCTTATCTTTTATATTTCCTCTGTTCAATATATAATCTAAACGGAAACATTCGTTCTACCTAGAGGAGGGAAAGTAATGTTAACTTTAACAGAAGCCGCTTATCTTGCAGGAATAATTGATGGAGAAGGAACAATTACATTATCTAAAATGCACCTCACTGAGAATAGGAGACCTATTATTTCCATAGCTAGCACGGACAAAGAATTACTCGTTTATATTAAACAGTTAGTTGGTGGCTATATTACAACTAAGAAAAATTATAATCCTGCATCACACAAAGACTCCTTCGTTTTGACTATAAAAAATAAGAAAGATATATTTAGTACTCTTAACTATATTGTTCCTTACCTTAGAATTACCCAGAAGAAAAAACGGGCAACTCTAATATTAGAGAAATATGATAAATTGACCTCTCGTAACGGCAAATACACTCCCGAAAAGTTGGTCTTAAAACAACAATTTGAAGAAGAATTTTTATCAATAAAATAAGTTCTTTCGTAATGATTGTTGCTTTGAATATGGCCTACTGCTCATAGTGAAATGGAGCGGAAGCCACTCGTGTAGAGGACCGGGCGAGACCTCGCAATCGTGTTGAGGAGGCTCGGCTCCTCCCCGCGGAAAGCGAGTGGCTGCAGCGCAATGCAACGAACTTGTCCCTACACTCAAACCCCTAAAAGCAACAAATTATGCGAAAACAGTCATAAAATAAAAAGAACCGCATGACCTATGCGGTTGTGACTTGAACCATTACTTTGCCACGAGAAGTATCATATCTTTGCCAATGGTTCGTATGTCTGGATTTCTACTTATATTTTTTCCAACTTTCACTATTACCTCTAGGAAAATAATGTATATTTCCCCTTACCACCTTTAAGATTTTGCAACTTTGGGCAAGGTTACGAGGCGTATAAAAACTTCAGGCAAAAGTATAATTCAGTGTGTAATATCACATTTTCCCTTAACATTCTTGTACAGTATCGTTGTACCGTGCAGTATATAGGTTGTATTTTGTCTTGGTTATTCAACATCAGCGCCTGATTGTTGAAGAGTATAATTAAAGAAAAGCACCAGCTAGTTGATCTTCAAGGGCATCTTTTCAAGTGTTTATACCTAATTAGTCTCTAATATACCAGATTATTATAAATGTTTTTCATTTAACGCCCACTACCAACAACTTTACAAATAATCGACTCCTACTTTCTCCTTATTAAAGTCTTCATCGTACTGCAATTCAAATGCTCTACGAAAATCGGACAACAAATTTGTTTTATTATTTATTTCATCTACTACCCATGGCTGTAATAAATAAGGAAATGAGGCATTGTTTAAATCGCTAACAAAATATTGTGAAGTTGCTTTACCAACCATCATGTTTTGTTCAAGCTCTAATACAGCACCATCGTGTAACGGAAGAGGTAATGTTCGATTATTTTGTTGATATAACGCATATATTATTGCTTTTTGATAATCGTTAAGTTTTTGTAGTCTTATTTCTGCTGTTGCATAAAAATTCTTTTTGGATTTAGCATTAGAAATAGATGTAAAAGTTTTATATAGTAAATTCACAATGAGGATAGACATCGAAACAATGAATACAATTCCAATAATAAAGCCATATTTTTCTCTGAAACCAAGCATATACATTCGTACTATTAATGCTGTAGGTGAGAATAAAAGGATACCACTCGCTAATGACAGGGCAGCCATGATTGTCGTAGGCAGGGTTAGAATCTCTTTGATATTAAAATCTATCTTCATAAAGTCCTCCTGATATATTTCTTTTCTTAACAAACCAATAGATTTGTTAGAGTAAGTAATTTTATATGAATTCCATGTTTTAATATTATTCCTCTTTTCCAAACTAACTTCTCTATTTTAAGTACATTTCTCCACAATGTTTTGCTTAACAATCTAGCCTTTAAAAGAAAGAAGCGCTTCTCCTTGTTCATGTGTACATGGAAAGCGCCTGTTTTGGGAAGAACACTACGTAGAGTAGTTTAAGATTTAAAGAGATATTAATTTTCAGGATTTCAAATCGCTTAAATCTCTGAAAAACATTGGTGATTATATCACTCATCCATCTCATCAAATTCAAAGTCTGCCTCGATTTCCTCTATTCTTAAATCTAGGTAATTATTAATTTCATCAAGAACACCATTTATGTCTCTGATTATAGGAATTTGCGATTGTAAATTATCCTTGTAAAATTCCATATAAGTTGTCTGTTGGATCTCTTTGGTCGCTCTTTTAGGGATTAAATATTTAATAATACTGTCTTCTAAATCAGCCATTAAATCGGAGGTATATAAAATTAGATGGTAATTTTGAAACCAGAATTGTTCGTTCTGCTTTTCTTTTAATATACTGATTTCTCCTTTTTCAAATAATCCATCTTTTAGATAATATGAAATTAATATTTGATTATTTGTTTCTATAACTGCACCTTTTGTTTCAGATAATATATCTGTAAAACCAAAAGATTTTATTGCATAATAAAAATAGAGTTGCTCTTCATTAAATAAGTTTTGAAGTGACTCTTTATATCTAACCTTTAAAAATTTATGTAACCTGTAATTATCAAAATTACTCATGTTACTAAATCTATTAACTGTATATAGCAGTGACTCAGGATTCAATTTTAACAAAAAGCATAACTGGTGGTAGTCATAGTCCTTGACCTGAAATTTCTCTAAATCCAACTCTATAAAATATTTTGTTTTGAAAAAGTTATTTATAAAGACTTTTTTAAGTTTTTCATCCTCTAAATTCGAAAGTCTATATACAAGCTGATTAATGAAGTATAGCTTGTTATCATCCTTCTCCTTATTAATCCTAATATTAGAGTGTGCAATTAATTTTTTCCAATACCTTGCAACCAAGTTGTATTTGTTAAAAGTTTCATAAGTCCAAACTTCCTTTTTGGTATCGTTTCTCTCAAGTTCATATTGTTCTAATACTTCATCAAAAATCTTTATTACATTATCAGCATCATTCTTATTGCAAAAGAAGAAAAAATCATCAGAAAAATAAGAGAACTCACAATCTATGCCTGATTCTCTAATTTCATTTTGAATGTCCTTACTAATATTCTTCAAGTTGGATTCTGCGAAAAATAACGATAAGTAATTCCCCATTATTAGACCATTTGTTTTCCCAATATTCATATTAGTAAGAAAGTTTTCCTTGTGTCCTTGATAATCTATTAGATGCGTGTATATTCTTCCATAATACTCCTTAATATCTACTTTTATTAAATTGTCATATACGCACAATCTGTTAAAGTCTTCCTCTAAATGTCTATCATACTCACCTGATACAAAATCTCCAGTACTAATGTTTGCAGATAATCGTTTATGTAAAGGATCCATATCTTGAATTGACTCAAAGTTTGATATATCCTTGAAATGCTCACAAGCAGCTACAAAATTCAATATATTAGGTATTTTTAGTGTGCGGTGTTTATCTTCTTGTTTTTTCACTCTAAAGTTAAATGGCTCAACCCAACTTAACTTCTTAATTTCAATTGTGGATATATCTGCTGGGAATCTCAGACTTTCAATATCAAGAAAATGCTTTACCGAATTTTTGAAATTGTATAGACTATTAAGATTCATTCTTTTCCCCCGTTTAAATAATTTCTTTTTTGAACACCGCTTAATCTAGTTTCGATGGTTTAACAACAATGGATTATAGTCAACTGCATCGTTACTCGTACTAATTCACAACCCATTACATTTTAACATATATCTCCAACTTAATTAGTAACCTCTCTTCCACAATCTGGCCCAATTGTGGAACCCTACCACCGATAAATAAATCTTCTTTACTTTAAAGCACATTATTTCATAAACGAAATTATTTATTGTGCAGTATCCGTCTACTCCGCGGCAAATAACGCTGTTTTTTTTCATCTTTTCTACTCAACATAATCTTCCTGTTATACTATATATAAATACAATCAATTACCATAAAAAAACAGACATTTAATTAAAAATAGTCTGAGAAATATAATGCTCATTCTTCAATTCAATTCGAGCAACTGCTTAACAATCGCAGATATGATGTAGTAGGGTTTACTTTAAACCCATTTTCCTGAAAGATACGTGTTGCTAAATAGCCTCGAAATGCTAGACGTAATCGAAAATCGTCAATAGAGATATTAATATCCCCTTCGATAAATCCATTTCTAACTTGATAGCTGTACATCGACTAACGTAGCCCCCTCTGCCACGATTTCAACGATTCAGTGCCACTGAACAGTTTTCAATCACACCCTCCACAATGTTGATTGCTACGTACTTAGGCATATTTACAGGATCTTCGTGCTTTTTGTTTATATAATCGGTTTAAAATTAATGTTCAAGAAAATATTTAATCAGTAAATATTAATAATGAAATTCGGAAAGATAAATAAAAAAGAAAGGAGCCCATAAAATGCGTATGCCAAACATTGTTCGAATTATTTTATTGGTAGCCCCTTGGCTTTCAATTTCTTTAATACCCAAAAGATCCTTTAAGCAATTTCTTCCTGTTACTCTTTTTGCTTCAACGCTTGTAGCTGGGCTATGCGCATTAGCAGTACCTTATAAATGGTGGGTTGTAGAAGGTGGCTTAAAAAACAAACTCCTTAATGATGGAAGTTTTATATTAGGACCATTTTTTGTTGGAACAATATGGATTTTTCACTTCACGTTTGGAAATTTCAAACGCTATCTATTAATAAACTTGCTCATCGATTTGTTTTTTTCTTACCCTTTAAACTGGATATTTCAAAGAATGAGACTTTATAAATTAGTACATTTCACACCAAAACATATATTTTCTATATTTACATTGTTTGCATTTATAATTTATGGATATAAATTATTATTAAGTCGTTTAAAAATTTTTTATTTAATAATATCTAGAGGTTGCCTCGTTGGGCAACCTCTTATTTACTTTCTATATATGGCTGGGTAGTGACCAACAAATATGATGTAGTATATTTTCCTTATCTTATCTTAAGTGCTAGCGAAACCTTAAATAGATGTTAGGTCCTGAGTAACAATCCACTATTAATTAGAAGATTTTGTAGACTTCAAAAAAATTCAAGACCAATTCACAAGAAGAAATATGAACTTTTTCCCACGCCTTAATTTCCAGCACTAATTTCTCTGAACATAAGCTTTAACCAGTTTCCCATCTTTCTTTTCCTCTAGTAAAGTATGGCCATTGTGCTCACACCATGAAGGTAAATCCCTAACAAATTGTGAATCAGTTGCTGTTACTTCTAAAATTTGTCCTTTTCCCATTTCTTTTACTGCTTTTGCTACACTTATAATAGGTCCTGGGCACTGAAGGCCGCTAGCATCTATTTTTACATCTGGTCTAAACTCTTGGCAATCAAGTCGTGCCACACCGGAGTCGTCCGTTTTCATATCACAGTCTTTCTTTTTGTTGCTATGCACTGAAGAGTAGGTTTTCCAGCCACCATCTAAATTTTTCACTTTAAACCCATTTTCCTGAAGGATTCGTGTAGCTAAATAGCCTCGTAACCCTACTTGGCAGTTAACATAAATCGTTTCATCTTTCGGAAGCTCTGCTAGACGTTCCCTGATGTCATCAACAGGAATATTAATGGCCCCTTTGATAGATCCCATTTCTAACTCGATAGGTGTACGTACATCGACTAACGTAGCACCATTTGCCACGATTTCATCGATCTCGTACCACTGAACGGTATCAATCACACCTTCCACAATGTTGGTTGCTGCGTAACCTAGCATATTTACAGGATCCTTTGCTGAAGAATATGGAGGAGCATAAGCTAGCTCTAAGTCAGCAAGGTCTACGACAGACAATCCCCCCTTAATTGCTGTTGCAATCACATCAATTCGTTTATCGACCCCATCCTTTCCAACCGCTTGAGCTCCATATATTTTGCCTGTTTCTTTATCAAACACTAGTTTGAATGCAATAGGTGCTGCTCCGGGATAATAGCCGGCATGTGAGCCAGGATGAAGATGAATCACTTCATATGGAATCCCTAAACGTTTTAATGTCTTTTCATTATTTCCTGTCGTCGCCACCATATAGTCTAGAACTTTAGCAATCGAAGTCCCAAGTGTACCGTTATACTTTGTTTTCTTTCCATAAATATTATCAGCTACAAGTCTGCCTTGCCGATTTGCCGGCCATGCAAGTGGAATCATCGTCGGCTTCCCGTTAATATAATCCTTTACTTCAATAGCATCACCAATTGCATAAATATTTGGGTCGTTTGTTTGTAAATAGTCATTTACTTGTATTCCTCCACGTTCTCCAACATGAAGGCCAGCGTGAACGGCAAGTTCATTCTCTGGACGAACGCCAATCGATAAAATAATGAGGTCTGTCTCCATTCGCTTACCGTTATTTGTAACAACAATCTTTCCTTCGCTTTCGAAAGAACGGACTCCATCGTTTAAAACAAGGTTGACTCCCTTTTCTTCAAGATGCGTATGAATGATGGATGCCATTTCATAATCTAACGGGGCCATCACCTGGTTAGCCATTTCAATAACCGTGACATCTATCCCACGTTTATGGAGGTTCTCTGCCATTTCTAAACCAATAAATCCACCACCAACGACAACCGCACGCTTTGGTTTCTCGTTATCGACATAAGACTTAATTTTGTCTGTATCTGGTATGTTTCTCAAAGTAAAAATGGCCTTTGCTTCATTCAAACCCGGAATCGGTGGCACGATTGGACGTGCCCCTGGTGAAAGCACCAAATCATCATAAGACTCTTCATACGTATTCCCCGTTTTATGGTCTTTGACTTGGACCGTTTTTGCTTCGCGATTAATTCCAATGACCTCACTAAGGTTACGGATGTCTAAATTGAACTTTTTTGACATTCCTTCTACCGTTTGCACTAATAGCTTTTGGCGATCTTTAATCGTCTCCCCAATGTAATAAGGTAAACCACAGTTAGCAAACGATATATATTCTCCTTTTTCAAATAGGACAATTTTTGACGTTTCATCTATTCTTCTTAAGCGAGCGGCTGCTGTTGCACCGCCTGCGACTCCACCGACAATTACAATTTTTTTACTCATTATTTTTTCCCCCTAGTTAGTTTTCTAATTACCTTATAGGTATATACCTATATAGTATGTTACAAGGTTACTCTCTTTTTTGATGTGATTTAAATCACAGTTTAGCCTTTTTTATTTTAATTTTATAAAGCTAACCTACGAAGGAAAAAGATCTAGATAAAAAGATAAAAACAAAGTATAATCACACTAAACTAATAGGAATTGGAGGTATTTGCAAATGACTATTATTAGTCTCTTTAAAGATACATGTCCGACTTGTAAACAAACACTAAAACACGATAAGTCTGAAGCTTTAATAGGACGAATTGTTAAACATTGCCCCGAAGGTCATTACGAAAAAGAGTATCATCCAGCTTTAGAAACTTTTGTAGAGACAATTCAACACTAAACACTATAATATTGAATATAAAAGAGCTTGAAAAACAACCGAATCGAACATTCGGTCGTTTTTTTCAAGCTCTTATCTTTCTTTATTAATGTATATCAGTGACCGTGTTCTTCTTCAGCAGCCATGGCTATAGCTTTCGTTTCATGAACAGTTCCATATGGATGCTGAGGTGGAGCATAGATAGAGTACAGCTTAAGTGGTTGATTACCTGTATTGGTCAAGTTGTGCCATTTACCAGCGGGTATCACAATCGCATAATCGTCATAGACTTTTTCTTCAAATTCTAGTCGATCTTTGCTGTCACCCATTTGAACAATCCCTTGCCCTTGTTCAATGCGTAAGAATTGATCAAGATTTGGATGAATTTCTAAACCAATGTCCTCTCCAACACCAATACTCATCAAAGTGACTTGCAAATGATCTCCTGTCCATAAGGCGGTACGGAAATTGTTGTTTTGTTTAGTTATTTCTTCAATATCTACTACAAATGGCTCCGCACCATAATCCATTAGTTCATTTGTGAGTTCATCTTCTAATGAACTAAATCGTGTAGCGTTCTCTTGTTCACCTGTTAAAGCCCACATAAACACATTTTGAATTTGTGGATGCCCCGTAAGATGAGAACTCTTTTGATATTCTTCATACCCCTCTAATTCCAGCTCATAAGCCTTTTGTAAACCATCTCTATAACTATTAAAGGGAATTGTATCAATCTGATATATAGGTTGTATACCAGTAAGATGGGTATAAAGATTGGTGAAGTGTGTTAATTGAGCTTTGTTCCCTTCTAAAGCCTGAAGAATGCCCTTTTTATGCTTATTAGAAGGCGCAGCATTGGCTAACTGTCTATAAAATTTAATGGCTTTGGCCTCTCTTTTAATCCCTCCAAGTACCGCTTCAAAAACTTGGTCATCCTGCCCGTGATAATTCCTTGCCATAAAGTCTGGATTATAGGTTGATGTGTTAGCATTAGCGTAATATGGATATGGATTCGTGTTAGAATAATACATTTCGTTCATTCCCTTCAATGGTTTATCAAATTTATCATATGCCTATGTGTAGAGAATGGACTTCTAATGAATATACTTAATTAAAAAAGGGCATTTGATTAGTTTAGAAATTTTCAAGTGTTCTTTTGCATCAAAAAAGAATAGAATAGGATCTACACCTAATCTATTCTTTAGTGAAATTACTAAGAAAAAATCATTAGTGGCTTTTGAATTCACTCTGTTTTTTGTCCGACAAATTGAATAACATGAGACAAGCCATTATGTAATTCTCCTTCATGTCGGACAACCTCTCCCATAAAAAAGTGAACAATACGCCAATCAGAAAAGACATTTAGAAATTCTTCGGGTTTGTATAAAAGCTCTAAGTTTTGAGGGCCCCCACTATTATATGGTATTTGATAATGCGAATAGACTTCGGTAATAAAATAACCACCTGGATTAACTGACTCTTTCACTCCTTGTAGTGTTTTCTTGCGTAACACTTCTGGAAAGTGACCAAAAATACAGACAATCTCATCCCATTTGTTTTGTTGCCAAACGGCTTCATTTAAATCAACCAGTTGCGTATTAACTTTTACACCTTTTTCATCTGCCAATTTATTCATTTTTGATAGACCTGATTCAGCGTAATCCCAAGCTGACACGTTCATTCCTTGTTCAGCTAAGAAAACGGCATTGCGTCCTTCACCTTCTGCAATAGCAAGAGCGTCACCTGATAATGGAAGTTTTCTCTGCATTTCCGCTAAAAACACATTTGGTTCTGTTCCATATACATAATTCTCATTCTGAAAGCGCGTGTTCCATGGATTCATTGTCTATTCTCCTTTATTGTATTTTATAATAGTAACACCCTATAGTCTGAATAGACATATAGGGTGAATGAATGATTAACGAATCACGACAAATTGACCTGTACCCAATACATTTTTCGTATAATCTATTTTAACATCATTAAAATAAACCTTATCTTTTTGAGCAATTAAAAATTGAAACCCATCCTGCTCCATAATTTCATCATTTTCTAAAGCTGACTCTTCCAGAGCCAGGCGAAGTTGTGGTCCTCCTCAACCAATACCCATGGTTAATCGGATGAAGGGTTCGACTCCTTGTTTGATTGTATCTTGTACTTCATTTAAAATCTGTTCGATTGCTGTGGGTGTTATTTTAACCATTTTTATAACCCTCCTGACTTATTTGAATTTCAAAACAAATATCCAGTAAAAAAGTTTATATAATCGTATGTTTTACATTGCGCATTACTTTTATAAGATATCAATCCAAATCTTAACTGCCGTTGCTGCTATTAATACAGCTAATATTACTTGCAAAATTTTTGTATTCATCTTCTTTCCTGCCATCGCACCTAGTGGAGATGCTATTAAACTCGCTACAATCATAATGAATGCTGGATAATAATCAATTTGTCCTGTGCTAATCTTTCCGACGGTTGCTCCTATGGATGAGATGAAGGTAATCGCTAATGAAGAAGCGATAGTCATTCGCGTTGGAATTTTTAAAACAACAAGCATAATTGGGACCAATAAGAACGCCCCAGCAGCACCTACAATTCCTGCTCCAACCCCTACGATTAATGCAAAGCTAGCCGCTAACCATTTATTAAATGTCACTTGATCAAGTGGAATATCATCAATTCCCTTTTTAGGAATAAACATCATGACTGCGGCAATTAACGCTAAAATTCCGTAAATAAGATTAATTCCGCCTTCTGACATCAGTTTTGATCCATAACCACCAACAAAGCTACCAATTAGAATAGCTGATCCCATATAAATAATTAAAGTCTTATTTAAGTATCCGCCTTTCCGATAGGCCCATACCCCACCTATTGTTGCAAAAAACACTTGGATTGCACTTATTCCTGCAACTTCATGGGCACTAAAAGCTGCCAATCCGAATAATGGTGGGATAAAAAGAAGCATGGGATATTTAATAATTGATCCGCCAATCCCTAACATTCCTGAAATATACGAACCTATGAAACCAATTAAAAAGATTGTAATAATAAAAGCAAAATCCATCATAACCTACCTCCTTTTAAAGGAAAAGGGAACCAACCCGGTTCCCTTTTCTTTTATATTTAGCCTTTTTTAATCCAGAACCTAAATACACCATCTTCTTCCGTATCTGATAGTAACTCATGACCGCCAGACTTCGCCCATGCTGCAAGGTCATTTTTTGCTCCTTTATCAGTCGCATGAATTTCTAGCACTTGACCTGATTCAAGTTCCATCATAGCTTTCTTTGTTCGAACGATTGGCATTGGACATGCTAATCCTTTTGCATCTAATACTTTATCTGAGTTCATTTATAAAACCTCCAGTTAATTATTTCTATTTTTTTATCGTTTGTTATCTTACTGCACAACGGTTTGGCCCAATTTCCATTTCACGTTGTTTCTCTTCATCCGGTGTAATTTTACCCATATTGGTTTCACGAATTTCTTGATACGCGTTTGGTTGTGGCGGTAAGTTTTCTGTCACCATTGATCTAAACTCATTTTCATCTTCAATGTTTAAACCATGATTTTGAGCAAATAATGTGCCTAGTTTTTCTGCAACACTTCCATCTTCATTTAGCTCTTCGATGATCATAAAGTGAGCCGGTAAAACAATCAACTCTTCTGATAGTTCTCTATAACGCGTATAAAGCGACTCACGTAAATCTCCTACCCAATCTTCAGCGAGTCCTGCTAGGTCAGGTCTTCCAATTGAATCAATGAAGAGAATGTCTCCGGATAATAGGTATTTTTCATCGATAACAAATGAAGTCGATCCGATTGTATGACCAGGTGAGTATAGCGCATGAATGTTGATCGTTGAGTTTCCGATCACTACGTCATTCCCACCTTCAAGTGCCGCATATTCAAACACTACTTCACCAGCGTCTTTTGGAGGTAACCAGTACGTTGCACCAGTTGCTTCGGCAATTTTTCTTCCTCCAGAAATATGATCAGCATGTAAATGAGTATCAAATACGTGTGTGATTTTTGCATTGATTTCTTTAGCAAAGTTCACATACACATCTGCCATACGTGTTGCATCGATAATCGCAGCTTCCCCATTTGAAACAACCATATAAGATAGACAGCCTTTACCTAGACGGACAAATTGATATAGCTCACCACCGTCTTTTAGGTTCCCTACTTTAACTGGCTCTAAATATTCACTCCAAGTCTTCATTCCGCCTTCAAGATAAGAAACATCTAGTCCTTCATCAGACAACATCTCTGCTACCATCATCGAAGAACCTTCTTTCGCACAAACGACTAAGACTTCTTTATCTGCTGGAATTTTATCCATGATTTCTTCTACGCCATCTAATAGTTCAAAATAAGGAATATTAAAGTAATCAAAGTTTTCTCCTTCAATTTTCCAATCAGCGAAATCACCTTCATTCCGAACATCTAGAATAAATAGCTCTTTCTTTTCGATTACTTTTCTTGCTACTTCTTTTGAATTCATCGCTTTTACTGACATTTTTATACCCCCGTTAGTATGTTTTGTTTTAAAAAAATTTAATTAAAACGTTAATGTTACATCTGCATCCTTGGCGAATTCTAAGAATGTAACTGCTCCACCCACTTCAATTCCATCAACAAATGCATCTTTTTCTAGTTCCATAACATCCATTGTCATTTGACAACCAATCAATTTAACACCCATTTCTTGTGCCATTGCCACGAGTTCAGGGATCGCTGGAACATTTGCTTTCTCAAAACCCTTTTGGTAATGCTCTTTCCCCTCTGGCATTGGTAATTGACCGTATGCTTCTTTATGAATTAGGTTTAGACCTTCAAAGGTAAAGAATATCGCTACCTCTTGGTCTGTTGCAGCTGCAGCTGTTGCTACATTGAAAACTTTATAGGCATCAAATAACCCACCATTGCTTGCGATAATCGCTAATTTTCTACTCATCTTCTTTCAACCTCCTATTATTTTCTCAATGCTGACATAATGCTATTTGGATCATAACCAACAACCCACTGGCCGTTCACTTCCGTTTGTGGAACCCCTAATTGACCTGTTTTTTCTACAAGTTGCTGCATAATGGCAGGATTTGTTTCTACATTCACTTCTTGATAGGAAATGTTTTGATCTGATAAAAAGTTTTTTAACATCACACAATAACGACAGTGATTAGATGTATAAACAGTAATCTGATTCATGTTGACCCCTCCTATTTATTAAGACTATCTGTTGGGTTACCCCATTCACTCATGCCAGGTACGACATTAATAACTGTTTTAAATCCAGCTTCTGTTAATTTTTGTGCGGCTAAATCACTACGGCTTCCAGTACGACACACAACATAAATATCTGCATCCTCGCTTAGTTCATTAAAACGATTCTCAAGTTCACCAAGCGGAATGGATTTTGCACCAGGAATATGATTGAAGGCATATTCAGCTGATTCACGTACATCTAACACTAGAATCCCTTCATTGTTAGCTAATTTCGCTTGAAGTTCCTCGTTGTTTACAACATGTGGGTGTTTCTTCTCTTCTTTTTCTTCCCCAGTCGCCTTACGCAGATAATGTTTTAACACTTCACCCTCTTCAAGCGTTCCTAAATATTGATGTCCAGTGCTCTGTGCCCACGCCTTAATATCAGCAGTTGATCCTTTATCTGTTGCTTGAATTTCTAATACTTTTCCTGGTTCGAGCTCATTCATCGCTTTTTTTGTACGAACGATTGGCATTGGACATGCTAATCCTTTTGCATCTACTAGTTGATCAAATTTAATAGTTTCCATAAATAGTCCTCCTTAGAATGAATACCTATATAGGTATAATAAACTTCAAAAAAATTTACTGCACGTTCCCTTCCCAGTTCATCATGCCTCCAACCATATTGGTAGCATGAAACCCGTGACTTGACAGAAACTCAGTGGCTCTTCCACTTCTAGCACCAGAGCGACAAACAATAATATATTCTTTCGTTTTGTCTAGTTCATGTAGACGAAATTCTAGTAATCCAAGCGGGATGTTTACACTTCCAGGAATATGCCCTGCTGCTACCTCATCCGTTTCACGAACATCAATAATATTGGGGTTAACGAGACGTTCTACTTCTTTTGGTGTGATTTCTTTCATAACTGATCTCCTCCTAACGTTAGTTCCAAGCGCTCATACCGCCTTTTACATTTGTGATTTTTTGAAAACCCATTTTTCTCAAAAGTTTTGTTGCCTTATTGCTGCGCATTCCACTCTGGCAAATAACAACAACCTCTTTCTCTTTTGATAACTGACTTCCTTTTTGAGAAAGTTCATGGAGTGGAATGTTTTTGAACGTGTTAATCTTGTTTCTAGAAAACTCACCTGGTGTTCTTACATCAATAAATTGAACATCTTTTCTCTTTAACTCTTTTTTAAGGTCACTCGTTGAAATTTGTTTTACACCTTTAACAGGCATGAACTTATTAATTAAAAAGAATGCTACTATAAGACCGAATAAAACATTTATGACTAAATCCAATTTAAGTACCCCCTTGGGTTAAATAAATAAGTTCACATTTCCTTCTTCTGCATCAGCTAAATATGCGGCTACACCAGCATATTCTAAACCATCAATCAACTCTTCTTTTTGTAGTCCTAATAGATCCATTGTCATTGTACAAGCAACTAACTTTACGCCTTGTTCTTGTGCCATTTCGACTAAATCAGGTAATGGCATAGCATTGTGTTTTTTCATCACATGCTTAATCATTTTCGGTCCCATTCCGGCGAAGTTCATATTGGAAAGCCCCATATTGTCAGCGCCTCGTGGCATCATTTTCGCAAACATCTTTTCTAGGAATCCTTTTTTCACTGGTACGTGTTGATCCTTTCTAAAAGCGTTTAGTCCCCAAAATGTTGAGAAGATTGTTACTTCATGATCATAGGCTGCAGCACCGTTTGCGATAATAAAAGCAGCCATCGCTTTGTCATAATCCCCACTGAATAAAATGATTGTTGTTTTTTTCTTTGCTGTCATGTTGTCCACTCCTTTGTTTTTTCTTAACTCATACCAGTACAGGTATATAAACTTTCAAAAAAATAGGTTGGTTAGCCTTTTTTAATCCAGAACTTCAATACATGACCTTCTTCAGTATCTGATAGTAACTCATGCCCACCAGATTTTGCCCAAGCCGATAAGTCATTTTTGGCTCCTTTATCGGTCGCATGAATCTCTAAAACCTGACCTGATTCCATCTCATTTATTGCCTTCTTCGTTTTTACAATTGGCATCGGACAAGCTAGTCCTTTTGCATCAAGAACTTTATCTGCCTTCATTTAGATAGCCTCCCTTTTCACTTTAATACATATACCTCTATAGGTATTATAAAAGAATAAAAAAATTTGTCAATAACTTTTTAATTCGTTTCGCAAAGCTCATTTAAACCTATAGGGGTATTATAATTGATGTCACTCACCCCTGTCAATCATCTTTTTATTATCTGCTTTTTACTAATAAGTTCACAGCTTCTTGAATAAGCGCTTCTGTGTCTTCGCCTTTTACAATTTGCTCGCGGACACACTGCTCTAAGTTAGAGCTTACGACTAAACCAATCGTTCGGTCCAACGCATTTCTTGCGGCTGACATCTGAACGACAAGATCCTTACAGTCCTTACCCTCTTCCATCATTCTAAGAATCGCTCTGACTTGTCCTTCTACACGTTTTACTCTGTTTTTCATTTTGTCATTGTACTCCATGGATTTCCCTCCTTTTTCTACAGTTAAACCTAGTTGGTTGTTTATTATTATACAGATAATACCCTTTAACTTTTGCACCCTTATTCTTCAAGAACCTGGCACTTACATTAACATCAATCATCTCTGAACCAATGATATAAATGCTGTTCCCCTCAAAAAGATCGTAGTTCCTTTTTAAATAGGCTAATGGAATATTAACAGCTCCTGCTACCCGAGATTTATAAACAATAGAAGAATCCCTTACATCAAGAATGATAGTATGATCTTGATCATTTATTTTCTCCAGTTCAACACAACTTAAACCAAGAACTGGTACATATCTTTTATATAAGAAGCGAGTAAAGATAATTGTTAATACGATTAAGAATGTCGTCATATAAGCACCTATGAAGTTATTTTGTAACCTCGCCTTCCCACTTAAGCATTCCGCCTTTTACACTGACTAAATCTTGATACCCAAGATCCTTTAATGCATTTGCAGCTTGAAGACTTCTGTTCCCACTGCGGCAGATGATGACGATTGTTTGATCTTTAGGAATAAGTTCGGTTTGATCACCTAGTGTACTTAAAGGAATATTCATCATACCATCTATATGCCCTTCATTAAATTCATGAGACTCACGAACGTCTACAAAGAAAACATCTTCATGTGGCTCATTCATTAAATTGGCTAATTGTTCCGTGTTCATTTCATCTATCCCTGCATTAAGCGATAATTTATATCCAAAAAAGCCAATTAATATGGTTATAGGGATTATGATATGCCAATATTTTTTTATCAATGATCTGCCCTCCTCGTTGTTTATACTCATATGATATACCCTGATAGGTATATAGTCAAGCCTAATTTTTAAATGGAAATTATTATTTAACAAGCAATAAAGAAGTCTCTTAATGAAAAGTCATGACCTTTCACAAGAGACTTAAATTGGTTGTTTCCCTTAAATACTTTTATCTATAGCGGACATCAATCTTTTTTCAATGTCTAAGGCAATCTCATTCAATTCCTCATCATTTACATTTTGAATTAAAGCAGATGGCTTCGGCATTCCAATTTTTGTTTTTCCTTGGTCTGTATAAACAACTATTTTACAAGGGAGAAAGTAACCAACCATTTTATTTTTGTCTAATACTCTTTTCGCTTCATGTGGATTACACACTTCCAAAACTTTATACGGTTCATTGAATTCTAACCCTTTCTCTTGGAGCTTTGCTTGAATGTCAAACTCCCATAAGACACCAAACTTTTCTTCCATAAGAGTTGCTTTCAACTTTTCAATTGTTTCTTCCATCGTGTTCGATGTTTCAATTGTGTAATCAAACATGTTATCTCTCCTTTTAGGTCTTTTTTATACCGCACAGGGTATACAGTAAAGTATGTCGGTCTTGTTGTCAAACATTAAACTCATTTTTTTATATAACTTTATAAAGGATAAACCCTTTCAAGCTCTCCGGATTCTACGTGAAACAAGCAACCAATCATTTGTACACCTTGCCCATATTTTTTATAGATCGGATGCTGTTGTAGATGTTTAACTTGTGATAATACATTTTCTCTAGTTAACTCATCCATCGAAACATCTTTTAACAAGTTGTGATCCGGCAAACTTTTTCTAACCTTGTCAATCCAACCTCGGAGCTCTTCTTCATTATTGCCCGACCAAGCTGCTTTGACTCCCCCACAATCAGTATGGCCTTTGATCACAATTACTTTTACATTTAAATGTCTTAAAGCATAGTAAAGACTTGCTGAAAAACTCTCATCCTCAATAGAAATTTGGTTAGCAATATTTCGATGAACAAACATATGCCCTAAAGGCATTTGTGTGACGACAGAAGGGCTTACTCGTGAATCGCTACAGGACAGCACAAAAAATTCTGGAGCTTGCCCCTTCTTTAATTCATCAAAGAAAGTTGGATCATATTCTTTCATCTCTCTTATAAATTCTTCATTTCGTTTACGTAACTCTAAATTCCGCATAGCTTTCACCTATTTTCCGATTGCTTTTAAAGCTTGGTTAATAAATAAATAGTTAAGATTATCGCCATATTTCTTATCCCAATCTGCCTTCTTCATTAAATCCATCACAGGGCCTTTAATCCCTGCAAATAAAAACTCAATTCCACCTTTACCACACGACTCCATTACTTCTTCTAAAGAATGAATGGCAACAGCGTCAATTGAATTGACACCTGAAAAATCAAGGATAATCCATTTCGTTTCTGGTTTTTCGCCAACTCGCTCACATAGTTTATCCTCTAAAAAGGTCATATTGGCAAAATACAGTGAAGCATCCGTTCTAAAAATTATCACCTCAGGATCCACTTTCGCCTCAGGATAACGGTTAATGTTTCTAAAAACATGATCTTCTGTTAAATATCCTAACTCGGCAACATGAGGATAGGCACTTCTAGCAATAAACACGAGCAAGGAAAAGGCAATCCCAATCAAAATCCCTACTTTAATTCCGAGCACAAGTGTCGCTATAAATGTAACCACCCAAGTCCAACCGTCCGCTTTTCGTATCCTAAATAATCGTTTTGCTTCCTTTACATCAATGAGTTTATAGACAGCAACCATAATGATGGCTGCTAAAACTGCATTAGGAAGGTAATAAAATAACCCAGTGAAAAAAAGCAAAGTGAGGATAATTAATGCGGCTGTAATCAGTGAAGCTAATGGTGTGCGAGCACCTGCTTGATAATTAACAGCTGACCTCGAAAAACCACCTGTAACTGGATAAGCCGAAAAAAATGATCCAGCTACGTTTGCTAAACCAATGCCGACTAACTCTTGATTCGGTACAATTTTATATTTTTCTTTTGCCGCAATTGCTTTTGAGACTGAGATAGCCTCCATAAAGGCAATAAATGAGATCGTTAAAGCAATTGGCAGTAGTGAGACGGCTGAGCTAAGTGAAAGAACTGGCAGACTAAAAGCTGGAAGTCCTCTTGGTACTTCTCCCACAATCTTCACGCCTAATTCATCTAGCCTTAAAAATAACACAACTAAAATGCTTAGTGTTACAACTACAAGAGGGGCTGGGATTTTTGGAAGACGTTTCAATCCAATTAACAAGAAAATACTAATTAACCCAATTGCCAACGTAACGATATTTATCTCCACTACTCTTACGATTGCCTCCCAAACAATGGTGAAAACATTCTGGTCCGCAAGTATATTCACCCCAATTAGATGCTTTAATTGGCTGAGTCCAATGGTAATAGCGGCAGCTGATGTAAAACCACTTATAACCGCATTCGATAAAAAATTTACAAGGAATCCAAGCCGGAACAGTCCCATTAAAAATAATATAAGTCCGACCATTAACATAAGTAAAAGCGTTAATGAGATATATTCTGCTGTACCTGGTTCTGCTAAGACAGATACACCCGCTAAAACTAATAAAGAGTCCATGGCAACTGGTCCTACGGCCAATTGACGAGACGTTCCAAATAGTGCATAAACAATAATCGGAATAGTAGACGCGTATAGACCAATGACAGGCGGAAGTCCTGCTAACATCGCATAAGCCATTCCTTGAGGTATTAACATCACCGCTACAATTAAGCCAGCGGACATATCTCCTCTCAGATCTGTTCTCTGATAATTGGGGATCCACTCTAATGCAGGAATAAATTTTTTAAACACATCTATTGCCTCCTTTCTGTTGTTAACAAATGGTATGTAGAAGGGTGCAGAGCACCCTTCTTAATTAGGATTTCTTAATATAGAATGTAAAGACTCCATTCTCTTCTTTGTCACTTACTAATTCATGCCCTCCAGAATTTGCCCATGCTGTAAGGTCATTTTTTGCACCTTTATCTGTAGCTTGAACCTCTAACACTTCACCTGACTGTAATTCATCCATTGCCTTTTTTGTTCTCACAATTGGCATTGGACACGCTAGACCTTTTGCATCTAAAACTTTCGTCACTTCCATCTTTTCATTCCTCCTTAACGTACTGCACAGCGATTTGGCCCAATCTCCATCTCCCGTTGTTCCTCAAGATCAGGATTGATCTTGCCCATATTCATCTCTCGAATTTCCTGATATGCGTTCGGCTGTGGCGGTAAATTTTCTGAAACGGTTTTTCTAAATTCATTTTCATCATTGATGTTCAACCCATGATTTTCTTTATACAACTTACCTAATTCTTCTGATACGCTCCCATCTTTTTTCATTTCATTAATTCCCATGTAATGCAGGTAGCACAATCAGATTATCTGCCAATTGTTTGTACCGGTCATAAAGGGTTTGTCTAAGATCTGATACCCAGTCTTCAGCTTTTCCGGCTAAATCAGGCCGGCCAATTGAATCGATAAATAAAATGTCTCCAGTTAAAAGATATTGATCATCAACAATAAAGGACGTACTCCCTATCGTATGTCCAGGCGAATAAATAGCTTTGATTAACACTTTCCCAACCCTGATCTCATTTCCATCCTCAAGCTTCGTATATGAATACGTTACCTCTTCAGCATCCTTTGGTGGTAAGTGATATTCAGCACCTACCTTTTCAGCTAAAGTTCGTCCGCCGGAGATATGATCAGCATGAAGATGCGTATCTAACAGGTGAGTTAGCTTTAAGTTATGTTCGCTAATAAATTGTTCATAAGGTTCAATCATACGTGCTGCATCAATGATAGCTACTTCTCCATTTGATTCAACTAAATAGGATAAACACCCTTTACCAATTCGAACAAATTGATAAATAGTACCTCCACCTGTTAAATCACCTATTTTAATGGGCTCTAGATGTTCACTCCAAGCTTTCATTCCGCCTTCAATAGAATAAACATTGTTGTACCCCGCATCTGCAATTTGTTCAGCGACAAATTCAGAGGAACCTCCCTTTGCACAAATAACATAGATCGGCTGATCTTTAGGCAGTTGATCCATAATCGGATCAAGACTGTCAATTAAATCAAAGTAAGGCTTGTTAATAATATGGACGTTTTCCCCTTCAATTTTCCAATCGTCAAAATCACCTGTGTTTCTTACGTCTAAAATAAAAATGTGATCGCCATTAAGAATCTTTTTTGTTAACTCTTTAACATTGATTCCTTTAATCGCCGTTGTTGTTGTCATAGTTCCCCTCCTATAGTTCTGTATTAAAATGTCAGGGTCACGTCAGCATCTTTTGCATATGTCAAAAATGTAACGGCACCACCAACATCAATTCCCTCAATAAAATGTTCCTTCTCTAAACTCATGACATCCATTGTCATTTGACAAGCAATCATTTTTACACCCATTTCTGTTGCCATCGAAACAAGTTCATCAACTGGTGGGACGTTGTTCTTCTTAAAACCTTCTTGGAAATGTTCTGTTCCTGCAGGCATTGGAAGGCTTTTATGTGCCTCTTTATGAATTAAATTTAATCCTTCAAAAGTGAAAAATATTTCAACTTCAGCATCTGTAGCAGCAGCTGCTGTTGCGATATTAAAAACTTTGTAAGCATCAAACATTCCACCATTTGCAGCGATAATTGCAATTTTCAAGACACTCTCTCCCTTTTTTAATGAAGTTTATTTATTGGGCCCGTCCATTCTTTCATTCCAGGTACCACATTTTTCACACGATTAAATCCCTTTTCAGCAAGCTTTTGTGCTGCGAAATCACTTCTGCTACCCGTGCGACACACGACATGAATCTCATCACTTTTATCTAATTCTTCAAAACGTTCTTCAAGCTCTCCTAACGGAATATGAACAGCTCCCGGAATATGACCAAAAGCATATTCTGCAGATTCTCTTACATCTAAAATGGTGACTTTTTCGTTACCCTCTATTTTCTTTGATAATTCATCCAGCGTAACAACATGAGGATGATTGGTTTCGTTTTTTTCTTCTTCTGAGCTTGCTTTTCGAAGGTAGTGCTTTAGAGTATCTCCCTCTTCAATGGTTCCCAGATATTGATTTCCTGTACTATCTGCCCATGCTTTTATATCAGCCGTTGAACCTTTATCAGTCGCTTGTATTTCCATGACTTGACCAGGTTCAAGCGTATTCATTTCCTTTTTTTGTTTTAACAATTGGCATCGGACATGCTAGACCTTTTGCATCTAATGTTTTATTTACTGTTACTTCCAATTTCTTCACCTCCCTAACATCTTTTATTTTCGTTCTAATTCACCTTTCCAATCCAACATTCCACCTGCCATATTCTTCACCTTATACCCTTTGCTTTTCAAGAATTCAGCAGCTCTCCCACTTCTGGCACTGGATCGACAAACTAAGATATGTTCTTTGCTTTTATCTATTTCACTAAGTCGATCCTCAAGCTCTCCAAGTGGGATATGGTGGATACCAGGAATGGCTCCTTCCGCTATTTCATCATGCTCACGAACATCAATGATGCTGTCTCGCTTGCCTTCATTTATGCGTTGTGACACTTCGGTTGGTGTAATTTCTTCCATTTGTGTTTTTGTTGACATATTGTATATTTCCCCCTCAATATGCAGATAAAAAAAGAGTGGTACATAGTTATCATTTCAAAAAAATAAATTTTTACTTCTTCAAAATTAAAAAGACTTTGCTAATTTCAGTTAGCCAACCCAAAAATCAAATTCGCCCTTTACTCCTATTCTGCGAAAAGTTTTATCAATTAATTGAAAGAGGTGAACTCACATGGGATTCCTTCCCCCAACTTCAAAAAGAGTTCAGTTTAACACTTCAGAAAGGATTAACGAAAAATTCGCATTAGAAACACAACTTAATATTGAAAGATATCGATATGAGGACCAAAAAGAAATAATGAGGAGAATCGAAGCACTTGATCAAGAGTGGGATACGGAACGAGTTTTAGAAGCTTCAGCATCATCTTTCATTCTCCTTGGAACCATTTTAGGTCTCACGAGTCACAAAAGGTGGCATTTACTTTCAGGAGTAGTTGGTTATTTTTTACTCCAACACTCTTTACAAGGTTGGTGTCCTCCATTACCTCTAATAAGGGAGCTGGGTATTAGGACCGCTAATGAGATTAATGAGGAACGCAATGCTTTACAAACTCTTTTACACTAAATAATTATGGCAAAAAAGACCTCAAACATAATGTTTAAGGTCTTTTAAGATGAATTAAATACTATTATGGGTTTTATAATCTTTTAAAACCAATTCAACTTTTTCAATACCAAATGCGTGTAACGTTTGTTGTAGACACCTTTTCATGTTGTAAGCATTATGTTCTGAAATTGTTTTTTTTTCATGGTTAATATAAACTCGTGCTAAATCTTCTTCAAATTTAACTAATTCTAAAGTAGCGCTATCTGGAAAGGGGTTAATTAATGGTGGTTGAAAATCAGCTTCTAATAGCAAATTGATTGCTGTGATACGAGGCGTTTTCACCGATGTTGGATTAGTAAAGTCTATGTCTACCGCTTCAAGTGCGTCACCATTGAGTAAATAGATAGTGTAAGATTCTACACTCTTCTCTCTTTTGGCTCCGCTTGGTAAGGTTGTATAGTTTTTTTTAGTTTTAATCAGTTGTATTACCTCGTCTGTTTCCTTAAATCCCTCAATCCGATGGAATTCTTTTCCATTTTTATCTCGAATCAACGTAGTCGGATTATTTTTTATCCGTGCCTCATTCGTTAACTCAGGTTCTTGATCAATAAACACAATTGAAAATGTTAGTTCAGGTAACAAGGTTGTAACCTCTTCCAGAACATGCCGCATCGTTCTACCTAAGGGACAAGCTGACATTGTAAATAAAGTGATGTCATTCACTTTCATCGGTTTCACTCCTCTATATTGCTATTCTTTAATGGAAAACACCTCTTTTGAAATTTCTGGGCATCTCGTATACGTAATGGTTTACTCCACCCTTCTTCATATACAGGTAATGCCGAATTATCTTTCATCCAGTCGATCACCATCTC
Source organism: Halalkalibacter akibai JCM 9157 (assembly GCF_000513135.1). Taxonomy (GTDB): domain Bacteria; phylum Bacillota; class Bacilli; order Bacillales; family Bacillaceae_D; genus Halalkalibacter; species Halalkalibacter akibai. The sequence goes on along the minus strand of NZ_BAUV01000001.1, from coordinate 143,371 downwards.
AATATCTGTTTGTTCCCATTTACACACATGCTGTCCTTTTTTTAAAGATGAGTACTTATGGCCACCTTCAAACATCAACTGGTTCAAAACAACCTTATAGAATTGATCAAGGGAGATTGGTTGATTATTCACTCTTACATTTAGAACTAAGTTTTTCAACTTAGAGGAATATTGATAAACAAAAGCAAGTCCTGTTACTTGAATAAGACCACCAACTCGTTCTTCTACATCTAGATGAATTTGGTTTATAATACTTTGTTCTAAAGCTGCTACAATATCTCTACCTTTTAATTGTACGGTATAAATAGATGAACGATGAGGTAACAAGTTCGTTAACTGTTCGAGTGTGATAGGCCCAGGAGGGATCGTTACCCCAAACCCTATTCCGGGTAATATTGAGATATCACTAGTTGTCTTAGTACGTAGAATATTGCCAAAGAACGTTTCAGCAGGCGATTCTCGCTTATAATTACGAATCATAGGAGATGTAATACTTCCGACATCCTGCTCTAGTCGATCTATGTGCTCAAACCACATTTCATTTATCATTCTTTGTATATTTACATTCGGTTGGAAGTTCTCAGGTATAATAGGGATAATACTTCCTTCTGCTCCTACTAATGAGCTACGATTAAATTGCAACCGTAGTACCCCAAGTCCAGTATAGTATGGTGTAGACTGAGAAATGATGACACCATTTCTTATCTCCTTTGGAATGGGTTCATGAGAATGCCCTCCTACAATTACATCAATTCCTTCTATGTTTTCTGCCATCTTTCTATCTAAATCTGATCCTAAATGCGACAATATAATTACGCAGTTAACTCCCCTATTTTTTAATCGATTAATGTCCGACTGGATTGTTTCTAAACTAAACGTGTATTTAGCGCCACTTGTATTCTTTTTTGACGTTGTTTCGGGTGTTAAATGATAAGTCAGACCGTAGATACTTATTTTAAAACCATTGATCTCTTTCACCATATAAGGATTGCCTAATAAAGGTGCTTCTGTTTCCTCTTCTAATAAATTAGCTGCTAACATAGGAAAGTTCGCTTCATATGCTCTTTGTTTTAAAACCTCTATTCCATAATCTACATCATGGTTTCCTGGTGTCATTGCATCATACCCTAATTGGTTCATCAATTTAATGTAAAAACTGCCTTTTGTTATGTTCGCAATTTCACTATCACAGAATACATCTCCTGCTTCAAGTAGAAGTACATGATCATTTTCTTGCCGAATACGATTAACTGCTTCAGCTAAATAGCCGAAACCACCTAACTTTTTATATAGTGGAAATGAGTGACATAGACGCAATTGAGAAGAGATATCCAAACTAGATACCTCAATAGGCAATAACTGTCCATGACTATCATTTGTATGAATTAATGTGAGTGTCCAATCGTCTTTTTTTTGCTCCTTATAACTCATTGACAGCCTCCCCAAAAAACAACTTTATCCAGAAAACGTTCTATCATTTTCAATTGGTAACGTAAACCAAAAGGTATGAACATTTTGACTCGTTTTTAGGCCTACTTCTCCGTTATGACTTTTAATAATCTCTTTGACAATCGACAGCCCTAACCCAGACCCTCCTAAATTACGATTCCGTGAAAGGTCAGCTCGATAAAAACGTTCAAAAGGTTGGTTCTGATCTTCAACTGGATAGGTAGCCCTTCATTTTTCACTTGAACTTGATAGCCTTTTTCACTCATAAAACCTTTAATCTCCATCCATCCCCCCTTATCATAATTGAGGACGTTTTCAATTAGATTTGTTAAGACCTGTTTCAATCCCTCTTTCTCAGCGTGTAACTTTTTATCTTCTACGCTAACCTTGATTTGGATCGAGTGTTTCTGAAGTTCTAAGCGAAAAATTTCAACTTGACTTTCAATAAGCAGACGAATAGATAAGCACTCATAATTTACAGAGCTGCCATATTCATTTTTCCATACATTAAGTTGTTGCAATTGTTCAACAAGACTTGTAAGCCTCTTCGATTCTTCGAAAAGAGAATCGTATAGCTCTTGATTTCCATTTATTACTCCCGATCTTAATGCCTCTAAATAGCCATTGATATTGGTTAAAGGAGTTCTTAACTCATGAGCAACATCTTGAGTCATTTTCTCACGAGATTCCTCTACTTTTTTTATTTTCCTTATCATTTCATTAAAGTGCCTTGTTAATTGGCCGATTTCATCAGAGTTTTTGTTATAAATAATCGCTGGATTGTTCCCTTTTGCAATCTCTTTTGTCGCCTCCGTTAATGTACTTAGTGGGTATAATAACGAACGAATAAAATAAAAATGAACGACCCCAGCAATGAAGATGGAGAGAATAACAGCGTAAACGAGGTAAGAATTCAATTGATTTGTAAAACCCAACCTTTGTTCAGCTGAAAGAGAATTTTCTTGTTCTATTAAGTAGCAAGCAAAATCTTTTACAGATACACCAACAATCCAAATGACCAGTCCGACAAGGATGCTATTTATCACCGTTAGCTTCAACATAAGGTTTATTTTTAACATTCTTTTTACGATTTGTTTAAAAGGCAACAAACTGATACCCCATGCCCCGAACTGTTTTAATACAATCTGGAGCGTCTACTTGCTCTAGTTTTTCCCTAAGATTTCGGATATGGACATCAATTGTCCGATTCGTAATATCTTTCTCAACATTTGGATAAAGTTCCTCGATCATCTGTTCTCTTGATAAGATTTGATTCGGGTGCTTCATGAACATGTATAGTAATTTGCTTTCATTATTTGTTAAAGAAAGTTTCGTTCCATTAAAATTCACTTCTCCTTTTAAAGGCTTCACTGTGATCCCTTGAAAACTAATTTTATTACAACGATTCTCTGTTCGACGCAGCACCGTTTCGACGCGAGCAACAAGTTCATTGGGACTAAATGGCTTTGTTATATAGTCATCTGCCCCCATTCTGAGTCCATTAATCCGATCCTTTTCTTCCACCTTGGCTGTAACCATGATAATCGGACTATCACTTTTCTTCTCTGTCCTAATCCATTTACAAACCTCTTCTCCACTGACTTCAGGAAGCATTAAATCAATGATCGTAAAACACGGATCGTACCGCTCAAACATGTCTATGCCTTGTTTGCCGTCTCCCGCCTCCCACACATCATAACCTTCTTTTTCAAGATAGATCTTAATTAATTGTCTTATTTTATGATCATCTTCTACAATTAAAATAGATTTGCCCTTAGTGTTCACTCCGAACCTCCACATCTCGTATTAATTAATATTGTTTATCATTGTCTCCATCATTTCATAAGACATGGGCCCAATCACTTTATTTTGAACTAACCCCTCAGTATCAATGACATAAGTTGTTGGTATAGAGTAAGCTTGGTACATCGCTCCAATATCACCATCCACATCTAATACAACTGGAAATGTCAATTGAAATTCCTCATACACAAAAGGCCTTACCGCATCTTTATTTCGCTCTTGAGTTGTTAAATTAACTCCCAATATTGTAACTCCATCATTCTTATGCTTCTCATAGTAGTCTTGCATATGGGGCATTTCAGCTCGACATGGCGGGCACCAAGTTGCCCATAAGTTTAGGATTACTTTTTCCCCTCTAAAGTCTGATAACTTCAATGGCTCTCCTTCTAATGTTTCTAATTCAAAGTCCGGTGCCAAATTTCCTTGGTTTAATCCTACTTCAACATCTACTACAGTCGTTTCACTATTCGGTTCATTCCCACTTTCTCCACGTAAATCCATTAAACCCCATCCTATTAGCCCAACTAAAAGGAGGATCACAATCAAATTCTTTTGTTTTTTCATCTTTTATTTCCTTTCCTTAACCAAAATAGGTGAAAGTTGCAAGCCAAGCACTAATCCTTTGAAATTGACCTGTAAATAGAAGCAAACCTAAGCCGATTAAAATCCAACCATTAACTACACTCAATTTAGGTAAGATTGAATTAATATTCCTTACAACTTTCAATGAATAGGTCACAAGTATTGATACCATTAAAAATGGTATCCCCAATCCTAATGAGTACACTGACAATAAAATCACACCACTACTTACTGTTTCGTGCGAGGCTGCTAATAATAAAATAGAGGATAAAACAACACCTACACATGGACTCCATCCAAATGCAAAAGCCATTCCAATTAAAAAGGAAGGTCCTGCACCTGCCCTTTTAGATTGCATATGTATTCTTTTTTCCCTCATAAGGAATTTGAGTTGTAAAAGGCCTACCATTTGAAGTCCAAAGATGATAATAAGGAGTCCGCTTATTTTTTCAACAATGTTTCTATTTTCCATAAACATTTGACCTATGAAACTTGCGGATACTCCTAAAAGGACGAAGATGATACTAAATCCCAAAATAAAGCTTATTGATCTAGTAAATACTAGTTTCTTATTTACATTGACCTTATCAGAGACTGTAGAACCTGTTAACGTAGCAATGTAAGCAGGAAGTAATGGAAATACACATGGTGATAAGAAAGAAAGCAGTCCTGCAGTAAAGGCTACTAAAATGGATAAATTATCGATTTTTCTCACCCCTTTTCCTTTTCTGTACGATTAGCATAAGTAGAGCTAACAAAATAAAACCAATTTGGAGATTTGTGAACCCAAAAATAACTGGTTTTATTTGAGTCAAATACCCTAAAAAGATTTGACCTAGACTATAAATTAATAAGCTGTTGGATAATCCTTTTCCAAGATCTACTTCTTTATTCTTCGACATGACAAATAGTAGCCATCCAGCTAAAAAAATTTGACCAGAGTAGTAAAAATAATTTGTATGGAATAAATAAATAAAATAAGTTGCGCTCCCTGCAAGCCAACCACTGAAAGTAAGATTCACATACGTTACTATTCCTATGCTCTGCTTAGTAGATTGAAAGTAAATATAAATGAAGCCCATTAGAATTCCTAACAACATTCCTTCTTGACCACCATCAAAATAAAGAATCCCCAGTGGATAGGCAAAAGCATGAACCGGATTGAATAATACATAACTTAGTTTCCAAACAATAAAGCCATAAAATAACGCATTAAATACCGTATCTAATAATGGTTTCTTGTCTAAATTTAATCGACTTAAACGAATGTTCATTGCTAGATAGGTTACTACTAGTGCACCCCCAATAAAGATCCATTTGATAGGCAAACGTATCGAACCAATAATTAAAAACTCCTCCATAATGCTCCTCCTTTATCTTCAGTTATACTTTGTGAATATTAAGAAACGTTTAAGAAATAAATAAAACGAAAAAAGTGCATTTTTACATGCACTTCTCCATGACTCTTTAACTAAATAAAGTACGATCCATAATTAACAATATCCCCTAAAAAATTGAGAGTACAGTACCCATAATACTATAGATAATAAATATAGCTCCTACCAGGAACCAAAGATAAACAGCTGGTCATATTGGAGGCGATACTTTTGCCTTTTTACCATCTGTTGTCCGTTTATTCATTCCTCACTGGTTAGTTGAACAACTTTTTTCTTCATTCTTCATATGATGCACACTCCCTCTACTAAATAATACCCTAACAGGTACAGTTTATACCTATTAGGGTATGTAATCAACTAGAATTACAATTGTTTCACATATTTGATGAATTAAAAAGCCGATTTCTACGTTAGGCGTTATAGCGTACTTTACGTTGAAAATAGTTAGATTCCCAATCTCCTGCCTCTAATTTTAATAGTGACTTTTAAATCACTGCTAATCGTTAGCTGATGTAGGTTAATCTGAATCAATTCTCAAACATCAGACTCTTCTCTTCTTTTTCCCTTCCTTCTAGACCAGATCACCACAGGAATCAGTAATAATGACAATCCGCCTCCAGCTAGTGATAATATTGTATAGCTCGTATTAGCTACAATCATTCCAGACATAGCTCCACCAGAAGCACCTGCTAATGCAATGAAAACATCCACTGTTCCTTGAGTCTTAGCTCGTTGTGATGAAGCAGTCGAATCAACAACTTGAGCTGTCCCACTTATCAATCCAAAGTTCCACCCTACTCCTAGTAAGGAAAGAGCTATGATTAAGACAAGAATAGAATCACTTGATGCAAAAGCTGCCAACAAACCTGCTAATAGTAACGTGACTCCAGCAGCAATAGCCATCGCAGTTCGACCAACCTTATCCACAAGTACACCTGTAACCAATGAAGGAAGATACATCGACCCAATATGATTTCCAATAACAAGACCAATTGCGCCAAGTCCATGACCATGATGAGCCATATGAATAGGTGTCATCGTCATAATAGTTACTCTATTTCAGTTTATTAAATGTCATATTACAAGAAAGTCCGTTGACTCTGGAACTTTTCAAGAGACAACGGACCTTTCTCATAAAACTTTTATCACGTTACCTTTTCTTGCATTCTTTTTCTTAAAATGATGATTAAATAGCACAATAAACAATTAATAATTACCGGGAAGATGGCCATGTCAATTTGTGCAAATATCATTAAAATATCTATTCCATTATCAAAGAGAATATTTGAATATTCCGGAAATTCAGAAGATAATTGAAACATTTCTAAGAATAAATGCCAAACTAACGCTATCACCACAAATATTATTCCTATAAATTGAATTGCTCTTTCAACAATTTTCAACTCACCTTGATAACATAAAAATGCCCACGTTACCAAAAGAGTTACAATGTAGATAATATAATCATAACCTCTTAAAATTTCAGTCTCTGAAAGAAAGACCATTGAAAATAATGGAACAATGACCATCCATGCTAATGAGATTCTTAAACTTTGATAAGCTTTAATAGTAAAAACCCACAACGCGGCTAGTATTAAAGCTACCCATAACCAAATGATTATTTCGTTAACAAATCCAATATTACCGAAGATAACGCTTAAAATCAGAGTAATAATGAAAAGTAGACCTAGCCTTCTAACTTCTATACTTCGATTTTTTATATCTAACCAAATAAAGCTTGAAACAGATAATGTAGCAACTGGAGTAACTAAAATCTTGAATATTTCATAATACTGAGATAAAAACAAAAATACTACAGTTAACGTAAGAAACAAACCTAAAAACACCTTTTCTGTATAGTTCACTGAATTCCCCCTCACCTTTATTAGACATGTCCTTCTAATCAATATGCCTTGTACCATTTCCTTATACCTAAATTTTTACATTATTAGTATTTAAAATAAGTCTATGTCACTAAGGAATTCACTAAATTTTGTTGATTTCTTAATGTTTTGGTCTGTTGATACTTCCTGTTGAACAGTATTTAGTCGAATACGAAAGACGATTACTTTAAGAGCAATCGTCTTTTCGAGGGTTATTCTATAACCAATATATTTGTCTGCGCAACAGATAATATTTTATGATCTTTAAACCTAACTTAGTTAATTCCTTACATCGTCCTTGCATATTTCACTAACTAGCTGCCACAACGCGTTGGTTTCTTTATTTTTTGGTTCAAGCCTATCACAAAGCTCTTCTACTTTGTTCCTAAACTCTTCCGACACACCATCATCATGTTCGGTCATGTGGACAACTCCTTTTTTCTGAAAAAGCGACTTTTCTTCTTGAACACTCGCTCTTCTTTAGTCAAAAAACTACTTACAATATGTATTTTATGAAACAGTTTGTTTTGGTGATATTTATTATCTCTTTTTTAGTTATCCCACATACAAAGGCGATAACTTTGCCTTGTAGTATGGTTTTAAACCCAATTGATAAAGAACTTTAAAAAATACAGTTAGTCCCCCAAGTATGCATCCTTAATAGAAACAAAAATCAAGGTATAATATATCTCCCTGCTCTCAGTATTCAGTTTAATAGTTATTTTAGGCGATTATTTCAAACCAAGCCTCGAAATTAGGACTGCCAATTTGACACGCGAAACTACCATTTACAATTACCCCTTCTTTTTCTGAGGCATTGAAAAGTTCCCCTTTATTAACGTTATATCCATTCGTTCTAAAATCTTCTTTCGCTCTTACAATTATTAATTCGTCATCAGGTATAAATATTTTAAACATATTATTTCCTCCAATCTGCTCCGTTAGTTTAAGTGAATACTTCACAAAGTAACCAATATTGACGTATATATAATACCAGAAAATAACAAATTATGTATAAAATAACTATCTAACTATTCTTATCTATGTGCAATTGTTAATTACAATATAAAAGGTATCTTGATTTTAAATAAAAATCGTCTACTACGTAATATAAAAGAAACTCTACAATCAGGCCTAATTGCTAATAAATGAAACCCTCAGCAATTCAAATAACAATTACTTAGGGTTTGGTTTTGTAGGATGAAAACAAGCTCAGCTATCCCTCAATCGTAATAATTAAAAAGGATATCCATAGAATAAAAAAAGACAGCAAAAGACCCAGCTACTGTCCAATAGAAGCATTACTAGTTTTCTTGTAAATCATCATGATACGGAAAATGAAAAATGACCAAATCACGAGGATTCGGTCATTTTTTGTCTTTTAAATTAATCAACAAACCCACTAATCTATTATAGTTAAAAGTTATTTTTTTTTAGAAGCTCCTCCATAATTTCATCAATTACAATTTTTAGTTCTTTCTTAAAAACTGTGTAGGGAATTCTTTGTTCTACAATAGCTTCAGAAGGATATATACCTTCTTCTAGGAGTTTCTCAACAATTGGAATTACATCATACTTAATTTGATTTAGCTTTATTTCTTTTTGTCTAAGAAAGTGCGCCTTCCTCTTTGAAGTTATTTCTTCACACAAATCCTTTGCATGTTTATAGAGAACATAAGTACTATACTTAGATAATTTTATTACTTGAGCCATACTTAAGGGAGGAATTTGTTCTGAATCTAATATTGTTTGAAGTTCTTTTCTAACTTCCTCAGGTGAAACATTATAATAGCTGTGCTGTCTATTTTCGAGATTATCAATCGCAGACAAATTGATGTTACTTTTGTCAATTGGCTTAAAGTGAATTAAATCTACAATTGACGTTTGAAAGTAGAATGATAGATTTAGTAACTTTTCAAAAGTTATATTACTACGATCCATCACATATTCAGAGATCATACTTACATTAAGGATTCTACTAAACTCACTTACATTTCCATCTGTATATTGATTAACGAGCATTTTTACAATTTGATTAGGGAAATGTCTAAGTGGAATGTTGTTACTCTGTTGAAGGAACTCTAAAATTTGTTTAAAGTTCGAGATACACCATAAATCCCATTCATCTAATTCCTTGTATTCTTCAACATTCTCTTTTCCAAGCCAATTGCCACATTTACCACAATGCCCAACCTGCTGACTAGAAGAAATGAATTTGTTTTTCTTGCCACATGAGTAACATTTCTCTTCTAATGGAACAAAGTGATCAGGACAATACTTCATTAATTCTATACTCCATATGAGTGGTTCATATATTTCCTTGCCTTCTTCTTTCCAACTTTCAAAGCAGAGGGGACACCAAGCACGGTTTTTCCTTATCATATTTCTTTTAATACTAAATAGTCCTCTTCCATTTAACAGAGTTAACTTTGATAATTCTCTAGTGGTCACAATCTCTAGAGCATTTAAATACTCCTCTGTAATTTCGGTGCAACTATTGATATAATGCACATGATTAGTTTGTCTTTTCTTAATATATTCCTTTAAGAATTCTTTTGAAAAAAGATAAGCTACTTCTTTCTCCAAAAGTATCCATACAGGTACTACATGTTTTTCAGCTAATCTTAATAAATAACTGTGAAGACTCTCAACTTGGTAGGTATCTAGTCCTTCAGGCATGATGTTGTATAATCTGCTTCTTTCCATGCTAGTAGTTTTGGAAGCATTATTCCCTTCGACTCTTTTTAGCCCTACATTATTACACATTATCTGTCACCAACTTTAATTTACTGTGCATTGTTTAAATATTCCAATCCCGTTTTGTCTCTCTTAGGATCTCTTATCCCAGGCTTTTTATTTGTTGGCTTCTTTTGCTCTACCTCTTTATTTACCTTACCTAATCCTAACTTAAAATTTAAATCATTTTCCGTCTTTTTCTGACTTTGAAGTAAATCTTCTCCAGTAATAATTTCTTCTGCCATTTTATATGCTTGGTCAATTGTTGGCTCAAACTTTTTAAAATCATTTAACGTTAATGTTTTTGCATTTGGAGTTTTATTTAATTTATACTCCAAAGTATTTGTTAGCCAATCTCGTAAAATTCCAACACAACCAATAGTTCTTTGATAAAAATACTCCCAATTATTCATAAGGTCTGGTTGATTTTGTATAGGGAGATGAACTTGAAAAAAACCAATAACATTCTTAAAAGCATTTATTTCATCGGTTAATTCTGCATTATACCTTGGGAAATTTATATCTATGCCTCTTCTACTTAATTGACCACTTAGATTTCTAAAGCTTAAAAGTTCATAAGTTCCAAACAGAATAATTGGAATTTCGAATTTTGACGCTAATGATTTAATAGTATCCATATGGTTTCTTAAGGCTTTAGAATTGCCTGCCTTAGTCATATGTTGTGCTTCATCAATTATTATTACTTTTACCTTTCTGTACTTTATTACATTTTCCAAGGATCTTCTCAAGGTCCTCTTTGTACGTTGGGTATGATTTGTAGGAACTTGACTACCGTGAGGTAATCTCTTTTCACTAATTAGTATTTCTTCAACTTTTTGAAGTGCTTCAGTGTAAAAGTCGATCCAATCAAATTTTCCATCCTCTGGTGAAGAAGCCTCCACCCCTATAATGGGGACAAAACCCTTATCTTGCTGCATTTCATCGTTGTATTGCTTAGTTATCTCCTTTTCCACTTTTCTGAACAGGGTCGTCTTTCCAACACCACTAGGTCCATAAACCAATAAAACTTTACCTTTGCCTGCAATCTTAATTTTATCCATTAAGTCTAAATATGCTTGTTGTAATGCTGGATGTCCTACAGTTCTTTCTTTGAAGTAGTCAATCCTTTCCTTCTCGGTTCGTTCTAATAACTCCATAGGAAAGCCTAATTTATTCATTAGAAAAACTCCTCGTATAAATCAAATTGAGTAACTTCTTCAATTTCGTCTTTAGAAGTTTTTATATCATCATCTACTTTTTGCAAGTTAGTACTTTTAATCTCACTTTTATTAAAAGCCTTACTATCAGCTTGCTTTTTCGCTAGACTTTTTTTCCCACCTTCAATAACAGTGAGAGATTTTTTAAATGCTTCATCCTTTAACCTTTGAATTTCTAGCAGTTCATGTGCTTCTGTAGTCCTAAGAAACTTTGCTATATCTAATGCCGATATATTAATTGAATCCTGTGTATTCTTTTTCCTACTTCTTAATTCTGCCGTAGCAATTTTTATTTCTTTTTCTGTTCTACCTGCAAACTCTAATTCATATTGTGAGTTTAATTTTATCCACCTCTTATTTACATAAGCGTATGCTTTACTATAATCAAATGGATCGTAACGAACAGGGACTTGTTTTCCCTCAACTGCAGGATTTTGCAACTCATATGACCAGTAATAAACATTGTTTATCTTTATCCCATCTCCTATCTGTACTTTGGCAGTCCCTTTTTTTGTTGTCGGTAGTGTAAACATTTCAAAGTTGTAATCATACTTGATATAAGTTTGCTTTCTTTCACCTGTTTTCCTAATATTCTGTTGATAAGCATCTCGGGGACTTTGATCAAGTGATATATGTGTCCTCTGATCATATTCTTCATAGAGCCATTGATTTAAAGCTTCATATAAATGCTCTAAAGTCCAAATTGCTAAGCCTTTTGGATTTGTATCTTTTGTCAACAACCGCACATTATTTTTGGTCATCTGAGTATTTCCTTGAAGATTATATATGAACATAGTGTTAGTTGTTCCAAATAGCCTTTCACATACTGAGCCAAATCTTGGTTTTGCACCTGGTCTTGTTTTCTTATTACACTCATATTGAGCTAGTAAGGTATCAAAATACGTACCTTGAAAATCCTTCCCGCCGTCTACTATGATTGTCTTTGGCATTCTAGAAAATTTATTTACACATTCTCTTATCGTGTTCATGCATGATCGATAAGACGGAGGATCATAGGTTAAATGAAATGATAAGACTCTTCTTGAATAAGCATCAACCAATAAGCTTAACCACGGCCTTCCAAGGTTTTTTTGAGTTTTTGAACATATGAGTTCAATATCAAGCTTTGTATGATCAATATGCGCAATCTCAAACGGCCTACCCCCATGTCTTGGTGTCGTTTGGGTTAACTCCCAATAAACTGGTTCCTTATCATATGCTGCTTTTTTCCCTTTTCTTTTCAACTCTTGTTCATGAGAGGGACGGCGTTCAATTTGTTTTTCAAATGTCTTTTTAGTAGGTGGATCAAACCCTTTCTCAATGCAATCTAATTTAAAGGAATTATATACAGATGACACATTACGTTGTTTTTTATTTTCATAAACTTCCGTTATATATATTTCCATTAAATCAATAACATCTTTATTTAATCTTCTTGTTTTATTTCCTTGTTTATGTCGAGCAGGAATTAAACCAATATATCCTTTTCCATACTCTCTTACAGCATCATTGTATTTCTTCTTCCAATGTCTCAATGTTCTAGGAGGGACATCCACTACTTCTCCTTCTAGATGCTTACGCAAAAGAAAGTACTTCTCATTTGCCTCTTGAAGGTCAGAGGGACTTGCTGACTTAATAATTTCTTTATATTCTTGAACTTCTTCATCGTGTTTCTCATTGGATTCATTTGAAGCAAGTGATTTTATGTATCCTTTTTTTATCAGTTCCTCAACAGAATGTTTAGGTAAAGGAATTATTTTTTCTGCCTCATCTAATAAAGAAATTTCAGTTTCCCCAATATTTACAACCATAAACAAGTTTCCGTTCCAGAGGATATTACCACCTATCTCTAGAACAACTTTATTATCTAGTTCAATCCCGTCAATGTCTCTATTAACAGTAGTTGCTTCAAAATTTAATAAAGCTACGGCAACCTCTTTATCTATAAAGAGGGGGAACTTTTCAAATTTTTCTATTAAAAACCCATCTAAATCTACATAGATTTCACCTAAGATAATTAACTTATATATATCATCTACACTGAATTGAGCATCCTCAACAGACAATAAATCATCAAGAGTTATCCCTAAATCAGATTTAATATAGTTAGTAATGATGTTTCTACTAGTTACCGAAACGGATGGATTTTCTTCTAATAAATAATCTTCTAAAAAACGGAGATTCTCCTGAAGAGTCCAGTTTATCTCCTTAGAACTTCTTACTCGAAAGGATAAACCTTGCTCCTTAGCGTACTCTTCAGCTGGTGGGCATCTCCATACCCCATTTTCATCCAAGATGTACCTCTCGGGCGATTCTGCCATCTTCTTGGATAACTCCTCTTCTGTCTTCCACTCTTCCCAACCGATAAAGTCTTTGGAGATTACAAAAAAGTCTGCAGTATATCTGTGACCTCTATTCTTACCATTTATTTTGTAATTTAGTTTGAACGAAGGAGGTTGATCATAAAATTCGTATACGTCGTCATCAAACTCCATTAAATAAATTGCTGCTAACTCAAGTTTGTGACTCTCGAATTGAATTGTTACACCCATTTTCTTACTAGAGTAAAAACCAGGTACGTTTTTTCCGCTACTTTTAACTCTTCTTGCTGGATCAGATGAGCGAATATTATTGATGAATAATTCCTGTTCACTACTAATACCTTGTTCTTTGCAAAACACATCAAAATTGTTGATCATTAATGATTCTCCTTTACTTTAATTAAAGAATAGTATTGAGAGCTTTTTCCAATTATTATCAAGATAAGCGTAAACGTTATTTATATCTTGAGGATCGAATTTCACCATAACCTTTCTACCGCTAAGATTTGGGTTTAGGAAGTCACGTGTCCAATAATAAATATTGTTGAACCTAATTCCCTTTCCACTAACTATCCTTAATTCAATCTGGGGTAAACATAAAATGATGAAATGTTGATCATACTCTGCTCTTGGTGGTAATCTACGTGAAGTACTTTTCGAGTTGAAAATTCCTCTTGGACATGTTCCCATATATGTCATTTGCTGATCATAAACCTCATATAACAAAGATGAGATAAACAAATTTAATTCATCAAAGTACCACGGTGAACGGCATCGTTCTTCCATTCTCTCGATCAACTTGCTTACATTGGTGAACAATTTCTCACAAAAATGTTTTGGATAGGTAATTTTTTGAATATAATATGCTGATAGTAACGTATCTAAATTCATATTATTAAATACTTTACGATCATCATCGGTTAACACAATGTTCTTTGGGAGCATTTTGTTTATTCTCACACATTCCCTTACGACCATCATTATTGATACATAAGATGGCGACTCCATTGACAAGTCAAAAGCGAGAATCCTTTTAGAGTACTCATCCATTAAAATAGTAAGCCACGGCCTTCCGAGAGTATTATTTGTTACCGGGCTTATTACTGCTGTATCCAGACAAATGTGACATATTACTGCTCTTTCCATAGGTTCCTTGCCTAGCATCTGTTTAAGCACTGAGTTTGGAAATTTATACTGCTTTCTAATTGTCATATTTGATAGCTCCTTTTTAAATTATTCCATTTCTCTTGAACTGCTTTCTCCTTTAAAAAACCATTACCTAAAATACTTTCCACCTGCCTTCTACTTGGGTATATAGCATGGGAAGATAATGACTTAACTGCTTGCTCAAGTTTTAGTAACTTTAACTCCTCATTTTGTTGGCGATTTTTTTGAACATAATAAGAATAATTAGCCTTTATTTGTTCGCATTCATCTTTGTACTTTTTTGAGAGTAGTTTACGATCACAACCAATCCTTCTTGCTAATTCACTTATTGATACTGGTTCTTTTTCAATGATGGCTTTATGTAAAATATTTCTTATCTCAAAATGGTCATATCTTTCTCTATGATTGAAAACTTCTTCTGCTGAATGTATCAGTTTTATGTCTTTATTCATTTCTAGAAATTCAATGAGTGAAATTCCTAACATCTTTGAGACTTGCAATAAATATTTAATACTAGGGTTGCTTTTTCCAGTCATCCATAAAGTAAATGTTGATTTAGGTACTTTAAGGCATCTTGCCGCTTCAGTTACTGAGCCATCAAAAATAGAGCTAACATAAAAATTTATGGACTCTTTAGGACTTGCAATAGAAAAAGTATTTTTCTTTTCAGCCAACAATTCGCCAATAAGAGAAACATTTTTAAGTGATTCATCTTTGTAACTTTCTGGATAAGTTAGACTATTTATTGTGCCTAACCATTGACCACATTTGGAACAAGTGCCTGGCACTGATTTTCTATTTATTACTGATACAAATTGTCCACAATGCACACATATATTTTTAAGTGGTGACTTATGTTTTAGACATGTGCCAACAAGTTGAAAATTCCAAATTAATTGATCATAAATAATCCGTCCTTTAACCCTATCTTCCTCATAGCATATAGGGCACCATGATTTGGTCTTTTTCAGTAAACCCCTATTTGGAAATATTTGCGAAAAAGCTTTCAAAGTAGTAAATCCTAAATCTGTTCTACCAGTGAATTTTTCAGTTAACTCAATAAATTCCCCAGCTAATTTTCCTAATCCATTAATTCCAATAGCTGAATCATAGAAACCATCTCCCCCTCTAGAAGAGATCTTTGATAAGTATTCTTTTCCTAATAATGGTGTATAGACTTTGGATATCAGACTTCCAGTTAACACACAATGTGCTTCTGAAAGCCTTATGATGTAACTGGTTAAAGACTCAACAAAAGGTGTTCCTATCCCTATTGGCTCAATATTATAGAGAGTACTCCTATCCATAATTTTCTAACACCCCACTTTTTGGGGTATTATTGACATTAGTAACATACCTTTATACCTGTCTTATATTTCTGAATATTCACCTCTCTTACAACAACAAAAAAGCACCGTTTAATAAACCTACATTTTAAGTAAGTTTTTATTAAACGGTGCTTCCGTGTTAGTCAATATTTTTTTTTAGAAAAACTAATTTTTTTAGAACAACTAATTAAACAAAAATCTTTCTCAGTTTAATAAGCGGCAAGGTAATTTCAAGTATTTTGAAGTATATTCTTGCCTAAAGTTTTTTGAAGCATATCCTTGCCTAAGCGGCAAAATTATGGTTCAAGTCACAGCGGTCATGCGATTCATGGTATGGTTTTGGTGGAGACGGTGGGACATGTTATTCCAAGCTTTCGCATTGGCACTGACTATATCTTGAACTTGATTTAAATCAAGTCCCTTGGCGTATTATGAAGTATATAAATTTGTCAGATGACCGAATACTTCATCCTAGTACTACCTGTCTTGCTTAAGTAGGCAGCCTATGAGTCGATACACGGCTGTTGGATTACTCCACATACCGCTCGATATTACCTTATCACCATAAAGGTGACGTAGACTTCATCGATAAAGCCAAGTTATCACTCATGTGTCACCACACGAGGCGACTATTTCCATAATCGAACCCACGTCCAAAGATAACGACACTTACGCTTCTACGAGCGTAGTCACCGTATTAGCATTTCGCCAACACGTCAGCCCAGTGACAGGCTTCGTTGTGGCTAGTCTGATTGATCTCTTCCTTCACCCTCAGACGGAGGGTAACCGGCGTAGCCCACTTAGAGTGAGTCCCAGATCCTACCACATGGGCGATGGAGGGTGGAACCGCAAAGCGCTATTAAGCTGCTAGTGCGAAGTTGTTGTTTTCTTTGCCAGTTAATGGCTTTGGCGTTTTAACGAGGCCGACCCCCTCGACTCGCAACGCAAGCACGACCTATCCCTGTCGAATCCAAAACGTCCCCAAGTTAAAAGTTAGCTTAAGAGGTATTCCCTCAGAAACTAAGTGTCCAGAACAAGTTAATCTCTCGCTCTGGACTTTATTATAGCACACTGACTAATGAATACAACTGGTAATTCTCTACCAATACTGTCATTTCATGCTCAGCCTTTTTGACGCTCTCTTAACGCACGATCAATATCGCGTTTTGCATCCTGACGTTTTAACGTCTCGCGCTTATCAAAATTCTTCTTCCCTTTTGCCACACCTATTAACACTTTTGCAAAGCCATTCTTAATGTACACCTTTAACGGGACAATTGAATAACCTTTTTGTTGTGTTAACCCAATCATCTCATTAATTTGCTTTTTATGAAGAAGCAGCTTACGCGCACGCGTCGGCTCATGATTATAACGATTTCCTTGCTCATATTCGCTAATGTGAGCATTATGAAGATACATCTCTCCATTGGAGATACGAGCAAATGAATCTTTCAAATTCATTCTACCAGCACGCATCGACTTAATTTCTGTTCCCTTTAACACCATACCTGCCTCATACGTTTCTTCAATAAAATAATCATGAGATGCTCGTTTGTTCTGAGCAATAACATTTCGATCTTTATCTTTAACAGCCATTTGCTACACCCTTTTGCTTCACGACATAATCCTAATGATAGCAAACATGAAAGAATGGCGTCAATTTCTCTATCAGAGAAGTTTTCGCCATTCTTTGATTATTTACGACGTTTCCCTTTTTTCCGTTTCGCACTTGGCGCATTTTCGAAAAACTTTTTCTTTTTGCGTCCGCCACCTGTTTTCTCACCTGGCTTGGCTTCTTCCTTGCCAACGCGTCCACTTCCAGCACCTCGACCTTTGCCGCCACTTGAACCAGATCCACGTCCTTTTCCTTCTGACGCGCCACCACGGCCACCACCGCCACGGTTTTCACGTTTACCGCCGATGATAACTTTCGGACGATCTCTCGGTTCACGGCGCTCTCTAGGCTTCATGCCAACGACTTCAAAGTCAATTGAAGCTTCATCAACGTTTACGTTTGTTACTTTTACTTCAATTTCGTCACCGATGCGGAACTGTTTACCGGTGCGTTCACCAATCATCGCATATGATTTTTGGTCATAGTGATAATAGTCGTCCGTTAAGTAACTAACATGGACAAGTCCTTCAATTGTGTTTTCTAGTTCAACGAACATTCCAAAGTTCGTCACACCACTAATCATACCTGTGAATACTTCACCAATTTTATCTTCCATATACTGAGCTTTTTTCACACTATCTGTGTCACGCTCTGCTTCAACGGCACGTCTTTCCATTTCTGATGCATGACGAGTTAAGTCAGGAAGCTTCGCATTCATTCGTTCCTGTGTTTCTTGATCAACATTTCCTTTTATTAAATATTCACGAATTAAGCGGTGAACAAGTAAGTCAGGATAACGTCTAATTGGAGATGTAAAATGCGTGTAGAACTCGGTTGATAAACCAAAGTGTCCAAGGCTATTCACATCATATTTGGCTTGTTGCATCGAACGAAGCATGACCGTACTAATAACCGTTTCTTCCGGCTCGCCCTTGATTTCTTCTAACAGCTTCTGAAGTGCGCGTGGATGAACGGTATTCGCACTCCCACGAACCACATAACCAAAGTTCGTAATGAATTCAAGGAACTTAGCTAACTTCTCAGAGTCTGGATCTTCGTGAATTCGGTAAACGAACGGAAGCTTTAACCAGTGGAAATGTTCGGCAACAGTTTCGTTTGCTGCTAACATGAATTCTTCAATTAATTTTTCCGCTACAGAACGCGTTCTCAAAACAACATCCGTTGCTTTTCCTTCTTCGTCAACAAGCACTTTTGCTTCTTTGAAGTCAAAGTCAATCGCTCCACGGTCAAAACGCTTTTTGCGAAGAATCGCCGCTAATGTTTCCATTTCCTCAAAGAACGGCACAAGAGATTCATAATTAGCACGAGTTTCCTCATCTTTATCAACTAAAATTTTATTAACATCAAAGTACGTCATTCGTTCCGTCGTTTTAATTACACTTTGGAAAATTTCATGTTTGACAACATGACCGTTTGAGTCGATTTCCATTTCACAAGTCAAAGTCAGGCGGTCGACTTTTGGATTTAAACTACAAATCCCATTGGATAAGCGATGTGGAATCATCGGGATGACTCGGTCGACTAAGTATACACTTGTTGCACGGTCAGCCGCTTCTAAATCAATAGGAGATCCTTCTTTTACATAATGAGTCACGTCTGCAATGGAAACACCAAGCAAATAGTTTCCATTTTCTAATTTTCTAACATGTACCGCATCATCTAAATCTTTTGCGTCTGCGCCGTCAATCGTTACGATCGTTTCGTTACGTAAATCACGACGATCTTTAAGATCAGCTGGATCAATTTGATCTGGAACTGAGTTCGCTTGAGCAATCACTTCATCTGGGAATTCAATTGGAATTCCGTGCTTGTAAATGATTGAAAGGATGTCCATTCCTGGGTCATTTTTATGACCAAGTACTTTAATGACTTTCCCCTCTGCACTCATTCTACCTTCAGGGTATTTAATAATCTTTACAACAACTTTATGGCCATCAACGGCACCTTGAGTATTTTCTTTTGGGATAAAAATATCATTGGCAACTCGCTTATCATCAGCGATCACAAACCCGTAAGATCCTTGATCAGAGAAAAGCCCGACTACTTCGGTTGTTCCACGCTCAATGATGCGGATAACCTGCCCCTCAGGTCTTGAACCTGAGCTTTTTTGATTTAAACGAACGAGAACCGTGTCCCCATTCATCGCACTATTCATGTCCCCGCTCGTGACGTAAACATCATCCATTCCTTCAACTTCAGGGATAATAAAAGCAAATCCTTTTGCATGACCTTGTACACGCCCACGGACGAGATTCATTTTCTCAGGAATACCGTAACGATCCGTTCTAGTGCGAACGATTTGCCCTCGGTTTTCAAGCTCATTCAATGCTTTTACTAGCTCTTTAAAAGAGTCACTGCCTTCTACTTTAAACTCTTCCTCTATTTCTTGTATGGAAAGAGGCTTTTCCGCTTTCTCGCGAAAAAAATTTAATAATTGTTGAATTTGATCTTCATTCAATGTTGTTACTCCTTTCGCTAAGCTTCATCCTTATACGGTCCAATCTAACTGTTCCAAAAATAGATAGACATCTTCATGAAGCTGTTCTTTCTCTTTATCTAATGTAATGACGTGTGTGGAATCCTCATACCATTTAATTGACTTCTGATCAGATTCCACGTGGTCATGAATGATGGTAGCACTGTTAATATCAATCATCTCATCATGGCGGGCTTGCACGACAAAAGTAGGTGAGTAGATAAAATCTAAATTTTTTCTCACATCTTCAATCAGTTGCTGTAAAGCCTGCAATGTGTTCATTGGCGTTTCTTTAAACGCAACCATTTCCTCTTCAATCTGATCTGCTTCTTTTTGCTCTAGCTGCTTGTAACCTTTAGCATAGGCTAGAACGCCTTCGTACATCGCTTCTTCTGTCTTAGGCTTCATTGGTGCACACATTGGTACAATTCCCTTTATAGGTAGAGTGTACCCGATTTTAAGCGAGAATACCCCTCCAAGCGAAAGACCCGCTACGGCAATCTCTTCATATCCTTCTGATTTAAGAAATTCATACCCTGCAACAACATCTTGCCACCATTCTTCTGGTCCTGTTTTCACTAACTCTTCAGGAGGAACCCCGTGCCCTTTGTAAAGTGGAGCATGACACGTATAGCCTTTTTTTTGCAAGAAACGACCGATCATTCTCACATCAGCCGTTGTTCCGGTGAAACCGTGCAATAATAAAACTGCTCGTTTCCCTCCTTCGAATGTAAATGGTTTAGGAGCAACCACCTTCATTTTCATCTATCCTCTCACATAAAAATTCTTCTACTTTTGCTATAAGTTGCTTTTTATCATAACCGTGACAGATTAAGTGCTTTGACTCAGGTAAAAAAATTAATTCTTTTACCTTTGATTGAATCGTTTCATATAAAAACACTGCACTTTTCCGAGGTACAATCCCATCTAACTCTCCTTGGATAATAAGAGCCGGAATGTGGACTTGCCTCACATATGGTTTAATTCTTTTAACCACTTGCATAAATTGCAAAACCGCTGTTATCGGTGTTTCAATGACTTTTTTGCGATAATGCTGATAATGCCGATCTGCATCTAGTTCGCCTTTTAAGCGTAGTCGCACAATATCTTTCATCTCTTGCAATAACTGTTGTGGATTCCCATAATAAGCTGCTGCACTTAAAAGCACCAGTTTCGCAACAGGATATTTAGCAGCTATATATGAAGCTAGCATGCCACCCATCGAGAATCCAATAACATACACTTTTTCACAGCGCTTTAATAGTTCCCTAATTGCCACTTCAGCAAGAAACACCCATTCTTGGTAGGTGACATCTTTTAAGTTTCCGTTTGGTCCATGTCCTGGCAACGTAGGGGTATAAACGAGCCAGTTCTTTTCTTCAAGAAAATAGGTTGAGATCGGCTCGACTTCCCACGGTTCACCAGTGAATCCATGCAAACAAAGACAACCAATCATGTTACTCACCCTTCTTCTTTTTCTGTCATTATGTATAGAGTACCTTTTTCCATTTATATCAAGCAAGCAACAGCCCTTAAACAGAAAAAAACAGCAGGCGAAGCCCACTGCTTTTCTTATAACATATATGCAACTGCGATCGTTAAAACAAAAAACAAAACAGCAAGTACGACTGTTGCTTTTCCAAGTACCGCATCGATTCCACGTGCTTTTTGTTTCCCGATAAGCTGTTCAGCTCCACCAGAAATCGCTCCTGAAAGTCCTGCACTACGACCAGATTGTAATAATACAACCGCGATTAAGCTAATTGACACAATGATTAGTAAGACTGTTGCTAACATTTGCACTATTGTTACACCTCCAAGCACAGTTTTCGCTTCTATTACTGTAACACAACTAAGTACAAATACTCAACAGAAATAAAAGCGTTCTCTAGGATAAAATGACAGTTTCTTCTCATAATAAGGACAAACGTTGAAAGGAGTGATTATCAAAATGGAAGCAAACCGTGTAAAACAGATTCTTTCCTCATCTGCTGAAATTGACGTCGTCTATAACGGAACATCTGTCTGGATTGACAAGCTACACGAAGACGAAAAAAGAGCAACCGTCCACTTAAGAGGCACATTAGAAGAACGCTCAGAAGTAGACATTTCAGAACTAGAAGAAATGTAGACTACATAGCAAAACACTCCTATGACCTAAATTGGTTGTAGGATTTTTTGTGGTGACAAGGCTCTTCATAAGTTTCTCCTAGTGAAATGGAGCGGAAGCCACTCGACTCCTGCGGGAAAAGAGGAAAGGGCAAGACAACACAGACGAAGTCGTGGTGGCTTGGCAATACCCCTCGGAAAGCGAGTGGCTGCAGCGGAATGTAACGGATGCGTAAGTATAAATACACATAAAAAAGACTGCCGCATAACGACAGTCCTAAATGTGTTATTGAAGTGTATCTTGATCAACAGCCATTGCCTCATACACTTGCTTTTGAGCTTGAAGCACCTCTTCTTTTTCTTGAACAACCTGTTGTTTCTTTTGAATCACATCTTGTTGTGTTGAACGCAATTGGTTTTGCTTATCAAGCACTTGTTGATGCATTTGTTGAAGATCTAACTTCTGCTGCTGCACTTGTTGTTGCGCTTGTTGTAATTCTAACTGTGCTTGCATTAACTCTTGGTTTTCCATTTGTAGTTGTTGCTGCGCTTGTTGAAGAGCAGTTTGAGCTTGTTGGATCTGCTCAGGAGATCCACTCGCTTGTGCCAAACTTAAAGCAGCACTAGCTTCCTCTAATAAAAGTTGTGCCGGTTGAGCCTCACTTAAAGGTTGTTGTTGCTGTGTATTAGTCGTATCCACATTTGAACTTGCTGTTGCTTGCTCATATAACATCGGTGCTGGATTTGTTTTCGGGTTCATAAGTAAGAAACCTCCCATTCCTTTATTTACGTGCCCAACCTTAGCGTATGCACTAGCTGTTTTTCTATCCTGTACAATCCCTACCAGTCACATTTAGTTTCTTTTAAAAAATTATTTCATTTTTTTGGAAAATGAATTACATTAATAAGAAAAAGAAATATGAGGAGAACCTTACGATGTCAAGCAATGAAAGTAACTTAATTCATTCAAAAGAAAATATGCTTTATGTTTTTTGTTTAATCATTAGTATCATTATCACGATCTTTTTACTATTCTCTGTAGTTGGTGCTCTTATTTTTGCCTTTTTTATTTTTGCATCCATTTTTTCACACGCTTTATCGATGTCACATATCCGTTTAAACGGTGTTCGCTTAAGACCAACACAATTACCCGAGCTGTATCAAAAAGTTGAAACTTTATGTACGAAAATGGAGGTCAAAGTACCAGAAGTGTATATCCTAGAATCTGGAGGCATATTGAATGCTTTTGCCACAAAAGTATTAGCTTTCTCAGGTAAAAACATGGTCGTGCTCTATTCAGATTACGTCGATCTTTCTCTTGAGTCAAAAGGAGCAGAGCTCGACTATGTCATTGCTCACGAACTTGCTCATATCAAACGAAATCATATTGGTAAAGCGGTATTTATTTGGCCTGCGATGTGGATTCCATTTTTAGGGGTTAGTTACTTACGTGCATGTGAATATACTTGTGACCGAATGGCTGTTTATTACACTGAATCGCCAAACAATGGTGTCCAAGCACTACTTGTTTTCGCCGCTGGTAGACGCTTATACAAAAACATTGCAGTGAAAGAGTACGTGGAACAATACAACGAACAAAAGGGCTTATTGGCTACGTTAACAGAACTTCTGTCTACTCATCCTCCTATCCCTAAAAGGATTGCAGCGATTGAAGCCTTTTTTGACACACAATCAGTTGAATGCATAAGTCGCAACAAACAAACGGCCTTCATTCTCCTTACTACTTTTCTCTTGCTTCCTATTGCCTCAATAGGATTGGTTACAGCAACGGAAAATCTCTTCTCTGATTTAGATTTTGGTTTTTCAGAAGCTGCTTGGGAGGATGATTGGTCACCGTTAATGGATGCCAGCTTCGAAGGGAATATTGATGAAGTCGAACGTTTGCTAAATGAAGGCGCAGATCCTAACGAAATTAATGGTTTTGGTGAAACAGCTCTAATGGTTAGCGCTCATAATGATGCTGACATCATTCAACTTCTTCTCGATTATGGAGCGGATCCGAACCATCAAGATGATTATGGCTGGACTCCACTTATGTCGACTGTCTCAGTTGAAAATATCGAAGCAACAGCTTTACTCATTGAAGCAGGTGCCGATCCTTCTTTTATGAATGAGGAGGGTTTCTCTGCCATGGAAATTGCCTCTGATTCCGGTAATAATGAGTTAATGGAGTTGCTTGGGATTTATAAAGATTAGCCTTTGCTTGTCTCATATGTCAGCTTAAGAATTTATTCAAATTTGATTATAGTGCTTAGAAAGGCTATTACATAACTAGAATGTTTAACTGAGACTGCGAACCATACGCGACAACCTAGCTAAGGAAATAACTCAGACTCTTGCAGATCAAAGGAAGGGGCTAAAAAAGGGTAGTTTCGCTTTTTTTAGCCCCTTTTCATCATGTCACCCAAAAGGTTTTGCCAACGTAAATGCCTTTGCCACTTGTGCTACTCGTTCACCTAAACGACTAGACATGATGAGTTCTTCCTTTACTGGTGTCCTTGATCCATCTGGTCCTGCAAGTGTTGAGACTCCATACGGAGAGCAACCAATCGCTTTATCTGTCAAATACTCAGGATTTTGGGTATAAGGCAGACCAACAAATATAAAACCTAGGTGTAGAAGTGGCACAAGTGAATTTAAAAGAGTTGCTTCATGCCCCCCATGAATGGATCCTGCACTTGTAAAGAGTGCAGTTGGCTTCCCTTCTAATTCACCTGTCGTACAAAATTGACCCGCTTGATCTAAGAAAGTTTTAACTTGACCTGGCATCGACCCTAAATAGGTTGGAAAGCCAAAGATCACTCCATCTGCTTCTTTTAAATCGTCCATTGTTGCCACTGGTATATGCTCTTGCTCTTTTTGAACTTTTTCATAATCGTCTATCCGCTTGGTTAACTTAAAATGTTGTGCTAATCCGTCTTGCTTTTGGTTGCTACGCTGGTTAACGACACGAATACTTGGGTCAGCAAATTCAGGAATGCGAACGAGCTTATATTCCACTCCTTCGACTTTTTCAACCCCTTTTGCTATCGCCTGAGCAAGGTTGGCTACGTGTCCAAATGCACTATAATAAATCACTAATATCTTCGTCAATTCAAACACCCTTTTTAGATCGTCATCGGTTTATTTACCACTACTTGTCTATCTACACTGGTCATCGCCACCCAACGGCCTTCAGCAAATACAGCTCTGGCTTGAGACAGTTCAGCAAATAATGTCTCAACAGATGTTGCATTAAATAAAACAAAATCTGCTTTTTGATTCACGCTTATCCCTTTTTCTTGTTTCCCAACAAGTCTAGCTGGAACTTCAGTTATCATTTCAAGCAAAGTCGTTAAATCTTTGTTCCCACCCATGTGGGCTGTATAACCTGTTAATTGAGCAATTTGCAACAAATCCCCTCTGCCAAAAGGATGGAACGGATCACAAACATTATCTGACGCTGTTGCAATGGGTACACCCGCCTCATGTAATTCACGTACTCTCGTGATACCCCGCCTGACCACCCCACGATCTTCTCTTCCTTGTAAATATAAATTGGCAGCAGGTAGTGTGATAGCCCCTAGTTGAGCCTCCTTCATCTTCATAATAACCACTTCAGCCTTAGCGTGATCCATCGCAGCTAAAGAGCATAGATGATCGACAACGACTTTCCCTTGATAGTTTGCCTCCATTGTTTTTTCAGCGATGTATAGGACCGTATCAACCGTTGGATCGTCACTTTCATCAGTGTGTAAGTCAATCGGTAATTGATACTTAGTTGCATAAGCAAAAATTTCATCGACGCATTCAAGTGGACGTTCACTAATATGAGGGGCACCACCAATCCCATCGACGCCCATTGTGAGCATTCTCTCTATTTTCTTTCGGTCTTGGTCTTCATAAGGGTAATAAGGTAGCATAGGATACACTTGAAGATCTAAATAAGGGGCCAATTCCTCTTTTAGCTCTAAAGCCATCCGGACTCCTCTAAACGTCGTATCCTCGCTCATTTTTGTACTAAAATCAATATGAGTACGAATCGTTGTTGTGCCGTGCGCCATAGCTGTTAAAGCTGTTTTCCTCATTCGTTCCTTGACATTCTCATCAGTAAACCGTTCAGATGCTTGCGTATAGCTTTGGATCGCCTCAAGCAACGTACCACTTTTGTTCGGTGCAACAAATAGCGAGTGCGATTTATCTAAATGCATATGAGCGTCAACCATTCCTGGTAATAAGATTCGACCTTGCGCGTCCCATTCACTTTCACTTTCTTGATGATCTTTCAACGAGAAAGAAAATAAACGTTCTACTTTACGTAGCCCCTCATGTGCAATAATCTCTGCCACATACCCATCCTTAATAACAAGGTCAAAATAGTAATTTTCGTGCAGTATTGGTATTCTGACATTCATTAATTTCATCATCATCATCGTTTAAACTCCCTCTCTAGCTTGCATATGAAAAGTTGTTTTTAAAGCTGGGGTTTCTGCAATCAACCTCCCCTTTCCGATCACCAATTCAGCGACAGGCTGTCTTCTTAATAAATCATGAGCATTTTCAGCAGACACGATCAACAGATTTGCTTCCATTTCTTCTTCAATCCCATAATGTGTAAGCCCTAATATTTCTGCTGGATTTCTCGTCATCATTTGTATCACAGTTTCGAAATCTTCAGCTCCTGTCATATGAGCTACATGTAATAGCAGGTGCCCTGCTGCCAGCAGAGACCCTGTCCCCAAAGGGTAAAAAGGACTAAGAAAATCATCGTGTGCAACCGCTACTTTAATGCCGGCCTTTTGCAAATCTTTCACTCTTGTGATTCCACGGCCTTTCGGCCAAGAGTCAAATCGGCCTTGCATCGCACTATTAACAAGTGGTGCAGTAACCACATTGATCTTCGAAGCTTGAAGAATGCCGATTAATTTCCTAACATACGCTTCATCATAGTAACTCATTGCATTAATGTGGCTGACCGTTACTTGATTTTTCAAATTCGTTTCAAGGGCAAGAGAAGCCACTACTTCTAAAAAACGAGACGCTTGGTCATCCGTTTCATCACAAAAGATATGGATAAAGCATTGATGCTTGATCGCTAACTGAAAACAGGTTTCTAACGATCTGACTCCATGTTCACGAGTGGGCTCCAGATGCGGAACGGCACTGATTCCATCCACTCCTAGTTCAATTGCTTGTTCAAGCTGTTCCACACCTTTAACAGAACTAAGACCATTCTGGGGAAATCCAACAATTTGTATCGTCATAAAAGCAGATACTTCTCTCTTTACTTCGAGCAAAGCTCTTAATGCTATAAGCTTTGGATCGGATGTGTCGACCATCGTTCTCATAAATAGCACACCTTGACTAGCCATGATCTTTATGACAGAAAGAGCGCGTTCTTTCACATCTTCCATTGACATCGTCTTCCGGTATTGATTCCAAAGCTGAATCCCTTCAAATAGTTCACCTGACTGATTAAATGTTGGTTTACCGCTCGTCAAAGCCGTATCGAGATGAATATGAGATTCAACGTAAGGAGCAGGACCAAGCGCCCCTCACCTTCGATCAATTGCTTACTAGGACTCTTAATGGAGCCAATTTGTGTAATGAATCCATCTTTAATACCAATATCAACAGAGTGAGGATTATTTAGTTTACGTACATTTTTGATTAGAAGGTCAAACATGAATATCACCTGCTCGCAGAAGTCTCACGAACCGATTTGTTTTTCCCGGATTAAGAAGGTCAAAAGGGTCATTATCCTGTTTCGCTTGACAGATTAAATCAATCCAGTCGTCTTTGCCACCTTCTTCAAGTAAATACGTATGTGGGTTGCTCACTTTAATTCCAAACTCCTCAAAGGACAAAATGATTTCTTGCAAACGTTCAATCGTTGTAAAGCGAATGACTGGTTGAGAACTCGGCACAACGACACCACCCACTTTAATCCACTCAAAATGTATCAACACTTCATCCGAGTAACGCTTCTTTAATTGCCGAACTTGATCGAGATACGTGACCGGATTAAATCTACCTTGTAGGTACGTATCTTCACTATGTTGCTTGAGCCACCAAAGCGTAACGTGGTTCCAACTAAAATCAGTTATTCTTAATTGTTTCTCCTTTACATAACCGGAAAAAAGGTCCGATGTTTCACCTTCATACGTAGCAGCTAATTCTTGTATATGATGAGTATGTTCAGGTGCAATTTGTAATAATACTGTTGCTTGTTTCTCATTTGTAAAAGAGGTTAATGGAGGATAGACGGAAGAAAGTGGCGCTTCACAAACAGAAACTAATCGTTTTTTTATAATTTCTGAATTAGCTACCTCACCCGAAAATAATAGCGCGTGCTCTAATTCATTAAAAGACACAAGAACATCGACCCATTCAGTCTTCTTTGCTAATGCCATTCGAGCTTCAAGAATAATACCGGAAATCCCATAGCTATGAATGTACTTCACTAACTCTTCTTTCGTATTGACCAATATCTTTTTCGGGACTTCCTCCATCGTCAAAATCGTAAGTGAAAGTACGTTCCCTTCATCATAGCGTGCCGTATTCGATTGAGCCAATTCCCCCCGTTCCGCCAGCAATGAACCCTGCAATTGTTGATTTCATATATGTGCTAGGGAAAAAACGAAGCTCTTGATTTGTTTCTCGTAGCGTGCGCTCTATAACGCCAAGCTTCACACCTGCTTGAAACGTTCCTGCTCCACTTTCAATTTTGATTATCTTGTTTAGCTTAGTTGTATCTAATACAATTCCACCACGTAATGGAATGATCTGCCCATAGTTGCCAGTTGCGCCCCCTCTTGGAACAATTGGGATTCTTCTTTGGACAGCAAATGTAATGACTTCTGTTAACTCCTGCTCAGTTCGAGGAGTTATCACACAATCTCCATAACGATTTTCAAGTTGTTTCTTTAAAACAGGAGAGTACCAAAAGTAATCTTGAGACATGCGCTTCACATAAACTTCTTTTGTTTTGACGATGTCAGAGCCAAAATGATCAACGATTTCCTGATTCCAATCACTCTGTATGCTAGTCATTAACATCCTCCTTTGATGATAACGATAATAGAATAGAACCGGTCTTCAAATAAGAAGAGTGCAGCTAAAAGAAATTCAAGCTGCACGATTCTTTAATGTTTTAAGCCTTTTTCAATTTCTCCAACCAAACTACTAAACTCATGTGTACTTCGGAAAGAGTCATTTCGCTCATAGGGAGGAACATCAAATACATGGGTAATTCGGCCAGGACGAGCACTCATAACAGCAATTTTCGTTGAGAGAAAAACAGACTCAAACACATTATGAGTAATAAAAAGAACCGTCATCCCTGTTTGTTGCCAGATTTGCAGAAGCTCATAATGAAGATTTTGTCTCGTCATCTCATCCAAAGCCCCAAACGGTTCATCCATTAACAATAGTTTCGGCTTTGCGATTAACGATCGCGCAATCGAAACCCTCATTTGCATCCCACCTGAGAGTTGCCTTGGTAATGCTTTTTCATACCCCTTCAACCCGACCAACTCAATTACTTCCATTGCCTTTTCTTGTCTTTCTTTCTTTGAAACCCCCTTTAGTTCAAGAGGTAAAGCAACATTGTCAATAACAGGCTTCCAAGGTAGCAGTGTCGCATGTTGAAAAACAAATCCTACTTCATCGCGTTTTATCGCTGTTTCCACTTTCTCTGCCGTGACCATTTCAATAGATCCTGTTGTAGGCTCGCTTAATCCCGCAATAATCTTAAAGATTGTCGATTTCCCACAACCAGAAGGACCAACAAATGACATAAACTCTCCTTCTTCTATTTCAAGATTTACCTCACTAAGCGCTACAATTTTCTGATCGTATATTTTACTAACATCATTAATTTTAAGCATTGGTTTCTGAGAGACTTCTGTTACTAGAGCTGATTTCATCTTACTACTCCTTTCTGTTGGTTGTTGTCACCATTTTCTTTAAATCTCTCATTTCAAAACTACTAATAACCTGTAAAGTTGACGCAATCTTACTGCCCAGTCGCAAAAGAATTTCTATGCCCTTTTCCTTTGTAGCCTCTGTTGCATTTCCTGATATTCCCGAATTAGAGAGATCATCCATCACCCAGGCAACATACGGGCCACCTTTTATATCAAGTGCATGTTCGTAGTCATAAAATTCTTTGGGAGCTAGTGCCATCTCAACCCAATTTTCCTCAATTGCCAGAATCAGTGAAGTTTCCACATCACCACCATGAATTCCATACGATAGTTCTTCTGGTGAAAACAAAGAAGCAATTTCAGCTTTAAAATCCATTCCATTCATTCGAAAGACCATTAATTCTGTTTCAATTCGTAACTCACGAGCGATCATATTTAAAAGGTCATTGTTGCCTCCATGCGTATTAAAAAGAACTATTCGACGAAAACCACTTGCCTTTACACTTGAGCCAATATCCAGAATAACTTGCTGAAGCGTTTGACTAGACAAGGTAAACGTTCCTGGATGGTTGACGTGTTCCGTGCTTTTGCCATAAGGAAGAGGAGGTAGCATCCAGACTTGATCTTCTTGTGAGAGTTGCTCAAACGCTGTCGTAAGCAGACCTTCTGCAATTAACGTATCTGTATAAACAGGAAGATGTGGTCCGTGCTGTTCAATAGCCCCAATTGGTAACACAACGACTCCTTTATCTTTTGGCAACTCTGTAACTTGTTTTGTTGATAAGCGTGGCAGGAATAATTCCTGCCACGCCTTGCTTTCAAATCGTGAATATAACATACCATTCTCCTTTGTAAACAGGCTTAATTTAAAAACTCTGTTGTGAATACATCTTCTACAGAAATATCTGAATCAATTAGCTCAAGCTCATACAGCTGATCAATTAATGTTTGCCAACGCTCTTCTGTCATATAGCCAACACCATGAGTCGCTGCATCTCCTCCAAACACAAGTTCTGTCATTTGCTCTGTTGCATAAGTCATCTGCTCCACAGTCTTATCTGGATTCAATTCAATTATATAATCATAAACTTTCTCAGGTTCCGCTTTGAATGACTCCCAGCCTTTTGTAATAGCATCCACGTAGGCTTGAACGATCTCAGGATTCTCTTCCATAAAAGCTCTTGTCGTAAAAATGACATCGCCGTACGGAGAGTATCCTGAATCAGCAATTAGCAAGTGACCTGTCTCAATTCCTTCTTGTTGTAAATAAAATGGCTCTGAGGTGACATACATTTGCGAAGCTGCTTTTTTATTTGAAACAAAAGCTGAGCTATCACCTGTGTATACTCGGTTTTGCGAAGAGTCAATGTCAAACTGATTAACTAAAAATTCCCAATAACCAGCTCCTGCTGCTGTATAGATTTCATAGCCATTACCTAAATCATCAAATGATTCAATTCCTTGGTCTTTATGAAACATAATCCCTTGCGGCGTTTTTTGGAAATTAGCGAACACCGCTACTAATGGAATGCCTTCATTGATGGCATATAATACTTGATCCGCTTGAGCCATTCCAATTTGCGCACTTCCTGATGATACAATGGAGATCGAAGAAACCTGAGGGCCACCTGGTTCTGTGGTCATTTCAATGCCAGCTTCTTCATAAAAACCCTCCATCTGCGCATAGTATTGACCGGCATTTTCTACCTGCGGGAACCAGCTTGTAATTTGCTTCATTTCAAACAAGTCAACGCTCACTTCTTCTTCCTCACTAGCCTCTGTTTCAAGATTTCCTGTTGTAGCTTCTTCTACCTCCGATGCTCCACATGCCGTTAAAGCAAATAATAAAGTGATGCTTGCGAACAGTCTTTTTACCATGACGTTACCCCCGTTATTTATATAATTTTAGTTTGTACTTCTTGAATGATTGCTTCTATTCTTGTTCCATTTCTGATTCATGCCATGATCCTAAAAAGAATTTTGAGATATAACTGACAACTAAGAAGAAAGTGATACCCAGTACGGCTGCTGACAAGCCTAATGCAAATAAGTAAGGTGTTTGCAGCCTAGATGCCGCAACCGTAATAGCATAACCTAACCCACCTGCGCCACCACCAACACCGGCGATATATTCTCCAACAATTGCACCGACTACCGCTAATGTACAAGAAATTTTTGCACCAGCAATAATATAAGGAAGAGCCGCTGGGAAACGCAACTTCCACATGACTTGCCATTTAGACGCATTATAAAGATAGAATAAATTTTTCATATTATGATCTGTTGCGTTTAAGCCAATTAATGTGTTGGAAAGCATTGGAAAAAAACCAATCGTAAACGCAATAATTACAATTGCACTCATCCCAGAGCCAAACCAAATGACAATGATCGGCGCAATAGCGACAACGGGAATAGTTTGTAAGATTATTGCATAAGGATAAAAACTTCTTTCCACCCATTTTGAACTAGCCATTAATACGGCAACGCTATTCCACCGATCAAACTAAAAACAAAACCTAGCACCGATTCAACAATCGTCGTAACGAGTGCACTTGATAGGTTCGCCCAATTTTTAACAGCTGCCTCTACTATATCTGTTGGTTTCGGCAAAATATAATGTGGAATTCCGATTAACGTGACAATAATCTGCCACATCGCCACAAAGACAATTAAAGCAATAACTGGAGGTAACACTTTCCCCATCCATTCAAAACCTTTCTTTTTTATGAAAGATATCGAGTTACTTGTGTTCGGTACAGAAATCTCACTAGAACTATTGACTACTTGTCTAGACATTTACAAACACCTCCCAGTTGCCTCCTGTACCTTTTGGTCCTTTAACATTCATCATGTTCTCCCCCACTCATAAATAATCTTTTATTAAGTCATAGGCTGGTAGCTTCTCTTGATTGAGTAATTTAAACGGATCATTTTCTTTCTTTTTCTTTGCTATCGACTCTAATTGAAGATTCCATCCTCCCGCCCCAAGTAAGTAAGTGTGAGGGTCATTAACAGAAGCCCCTATTTCGTTAAAAAAATCAATAATCTCATATAGTCTTTCTTTTGATTGATATTTTACTAGTGGCAAACCAGCTGGAATCAACTTACCTCGGTCGCGAAGCCATTCTACGTGTATTAACACTTCATCACCAAAGCGTTCTTTTATTTGAGCAATTTGGCTAAGAACGGATTCTAATGAGAAAAAATTTTGCAAGTACGTCCAGCTCTTGTCGGCTTTAAGTGCCCATAGCGTTGTATGATTCCAAGTGAAATCTGATATCCCAATTCCTTTCCGGTAAAATTCTGCCTCAACGGTATGAATACTTATTCCATTGTGTGTATGGGCAATTTCCACTAAACGTCCGTGATCTTGTTCAGCGATTTCGATTAAGACAAGATGTTGATCTTTGTTTGTTACGATCTTTTTTAAAGGTCTAAAAAAACTTGGAATCGGATCCTCACAAACGGAAACGAGCCTTTTTTTCAAACTGTTATCTTGAGCAATTTGTTTGGAAAACTGAAAAGCCTCTTGTAAATGAGTAAAGCTGATGAGCTCCTGTACCCAACTTGTCACAGGCTTGATCGGGATGGTGACTTCGGTAATAATTCCTGTCGTACCGTAACTATGGATATAATCCATAAGTTCTTCCCCTTCTATAATCAGCTCTTGTATGTCCTCTTCCATTGTAAGTACTTTAGCCGATAACACATTTCCATCCCAAAGGTTACCCCACGTTACGGAACCAATCCCTCCAGATCCTCCAGCAATAAACCCGCCAATAGTTGCTTTAACAAAAGTAGATGGATAGATCGTTAGCTCTTGTCCCGTGTTTGAAATTTGCTTTTCAAGTTCACGTATCCTCATTCCAGCTTGAACCTTTACAAAACCGTCTCCAATCTCAATGACCTTGTTCAGTTTGCTAAGATCAACAACTAATCCGCCAGTCATTGGAACAGCCTGACCGTAATTCCCAGTACCAGCTCCACGTAACGTTACAGGAATTTTTTCCTCAACCGCTAGTTGCAAAGTATCCTTTAGGATTTTCTCGGTTTCAGGTACTATGACATACTCAGCTTGCTTACCCGCTAAATCCTTTTCTAAAATAGGTGAATACCAGTAGTAGTCTTTTGAGAGTTTTGCAACTATCTCTGTATCCTTGACAACAGCTTCAGGAGCTAACTCTATAAGCTTCGTAAAAAAGTGATCTACCATTCCCTCAACCCCTTTCTTTCATTCATTTCATAGTTGGTTAATTAACACAATATTTCGAATTATTTTTATGCACTTCGAATGAATATAGGCTTAGATTAATGGAACTTTTCTCTGTTTTGTTCATTTTAGTGAGATTTCCTGACTGACTTTTTACGAACGTTTCAATTAAATAAATACTGTCATCTTCGTGTTTTTGTGAAAAATAACTAAAATAAACTACAAACTAATCGCATTCTTAATTGAAGTAAAAACACCTAAACACATCTTTTTCAAGGGTGTCATGAAAAAGGTGTGTTTAGGTGGAAGATAACCTTACGTTTATTGTAACCATTTTTTTCATTGTTTTTGACTCTCCATTAATCAATTAGTAAAGCGACTGCACGAATCGGAGAACCGGTTCCATTTCTTATTTTCAACGGTAAACCCATGTAAATAAATCGCAAATTTATCACTTGCTGCAGATTACATAAATTTTCCGTATTGGTAATTTGATATTCTCGACAAACAAGGTGACCTGAGAATTTGGAATCCTCCGGATGATCAATTGACGGTGCATCAATGCCGATGTTTTTCACTCCTAGGTCAGCTAACCATTTAGCCGCTAAATAGTGCAAGCCTGGGTGACGCTTAAACCAATCCTCCTTACCGTAAGCGCGTTCATAGTGACCTGTATACAACAACACAATGTCACCTTCTTCAATTTTCTGTCCTGACTGCTGCAACGCCATTTTCAAGTCTTGTCTCTTAATGTATTGATCAGGCAAAACATGAGAAACGTCAAGACAAATAGCTGGCCCATAAAATGATTCTAAACTCATCTCATCTATCGTTGGACCATCTGGATCATATTCAAAAATCGCATCACTATGAGTCGGGCTGTGCTCATTAATAATCAAACTATTTGTCGCAAATTCAAATCCTAATTTACGTTTTGTCATCTCATGAGAGACATTTGAAAATATAACCGTTTGTTGTTGAACAGGCAAAACTGGCATACCCTGATAAATTTCTTGAGTTAAATCAACGATTTTTGATGTCATATTGGTCTCTCCTTCTTATTTGATGGTCAAAACTTCTTCTTCAAAATGAGCTAAAGATTTGACAATCACAGCATTAAACCGTTAATCGAAATATTCTAGCCTTAGAGTAATGGAAAACTCATAAATATTGGTCATTTAAGTGATCAAATCTAACAAACTTTTCCTAGTTCCTCAGCTTGTCCAGCTCATAAAAAAATCGGTGTCAAAAAGAGTGACCTCACCTCTTGACACCAATCATTAAAATCCCCAGCGGAGATTCATCATTAACGTACAACAGCCTTCTTCACGGAGAGTGAAAGTAACTCCCGTTGGATTATAAGCAGTTTCAACCGTTTTAGTGACTCCCGTCTCTCTAATAATTTGATCAACCTCTTCATCTGCACTTCGTTGCGCAGCATCCATTAAACGCCTCATTCGTTCCTCTGACCCGAGTAACCCGTTAATGATTGCCCTTCCTTGCTCTAAAAGCGACTGGTAGGCAGTTAATGATTGCTGAAAGGAGGAAATATTTACAGGTGGGAACTGTCGATTCGATTCAGGATAAAACTGATAAAAAACCTCGGTAAACATAAAGGTTACCTCCAAACTTTTTCGCTTTTATAGTATATGTAGAAGCCAGTAGGAAGTGAAAACTCCTTTTGCATAGATGATGTCTAGTTTTTAGAACACGCATAAGCTAGTTAAAGACAGGGAAATTTGGGTATAGTGAAAAAGAGGAGGGATTCAAATGAGTAATACCTTTATAAAGCTTATGTTGGCTTTTTCATTATTCCTAACGGGCTGTATGCAATCTACAGAAGAGCCTATGGATAATGAACAAACTGCACCAGCAGAGGAAGAAGTAGAGGAACAACCAACTACAGAGCCCACTTTAGATGAAGAAGTTGTTGAAGAAGCAAAGTCTGAGGAACCGGAGAAGATTCAATTAACGGTAGAAGAAACAGCCGATCAGGTTGTTCAGCTTTTGAAAGACAAAAATATGAAAAAGGTAGCGACATTTGTTCATCCAGAGCACGGGGTTCGTTTTTCTCCATACGGTTATATTGATGTTGATCAAGATTTGGTTTTCTCAAAAGAGGAAGTAGCCGGCTTATGGGAAAATGAACAGGTTTATCACTGGGGATATTTTGATGGTAAAGGGGATCCAATTGAAAAAACGTTTGCGGATTACTATGACCGATTTGTTTATGATGCTGATTATGTCCATGCAGAAGAAAAAGCTGTTGATGAACGTTTAGGACACGGAAATACTCTTGATAACACAAAAGAAATTTATCCGGATGGAACGGTCGTTGAATACCACTTTAGTGGGTTTGAAGAACAATATGAAGGAATGGACTGGAGAAGTTTACGCCTTGTTTTAATAGAAGAGAATGATAAGTGGTATTTAGTATCGGTGATTCATGATGAATGGACTATTTAGATAGAAGGATATGGTGTTGGTTTATTGTTTATTAGCATAGTTAGGTTTAGCTGTTTTTAGGAAGAGTTAGATTGAAAAAGTTATTTGTCGGGGAGGAGGGGCTGTTGGACTTTTAGTGGCTTTGTGATGGCCTTTTTTCTGAGATTTCTAGATGCTTTTGGTCTTCATTGGCTTGATGATGACCTTTTTTCTCAGCCTTCCAGATGCTTTGAGTCATCATCAGTTTGATGATGACCTTTTTTCTCAGTCTTCCAAATGCTTTTGGTCTTCATCAGTTTGATGATGACCTTTTTTCTCAGCTTTCCAGATGCTTTCGGTCTTCATCAGCTTGATGATGACCTTTTTTCTTTAACTTTCAGATGCTTTCGGTCTTCATCAGCTTGATGATGACCTTTTTTCTTTAACTTTCAGATGCTTTCGGTCTTCATCAGCTTGATGATGACCTTTTCTGTGTTTCTTTCAACCACTTTCGGTCTTCATCCACTTCATGATAACATTCCCCCACATTTTCCAAGCTCCCCCAACACCAAAAAAAGACGTGCGGTTTAATCCAAACCACACGTCTTCCGTATATGATTACTTCTTCAAGTTATAGAATGCTTTTAAGCCACCGTAAGTTGCTACGTTAGCAAGCTCGTCTTCGATGCGAAGAAGTTGGTTGTACTTCGCTACACGGTCAGAACGTGAAGGAGCACCTGTTTTGATTTGGCCAGCATTTGTTGCAACTGCGATGTCAGCGATTGTTGCATCTTCTGTTTCACCAGAACGGTGAGAGATAACTGCTGTGTAACCAGCGCGCTTCGCCATTTCGATTGCTTCAAATGTTTCAGTTAATGTACCAATTTGGTTAACTTTGATTAGGATTGAGTTACCAATTCCTTTTTCAATACCTTCAGAAAGTTTCGCTGTGTTTGTAACAAACAAGTCATCACCAACAAGTTGAACTTTTCCGCCAAGACGCTCAGTTAGGATTTTGAAACCATCCCAGTCGTTTTCGTCTAAACCATCTTCAATTGAGATGATTGGGTATTTAGAAACAAGCTCTTCGTAGAAATCAACCATTTCTTCAGAAGTGAAGCTTTTGCCTTCACCAGCTAAGTGGTACTTTTTGTCTTCTTTGTTGTAGATTTCAGAAGCAGCTACGTCCATTGCAAGCATAACTTCTTCACCTGGCTTGTAACCAGCTTTTTCGATTGCTTCAATTATTGTTGAAAGTGCTTCTTCATTTGAAGAAAGGTTAGGAGCGAATCCACCTTCATCACCTACAGCTGTGTTGTAGCCTTTGCCTTTAAGAACAGACTTCAGGTTGTGGAAAATTTCCGCACCCATGCGAAGTGCTTCGTGGAAGTTTTCAGCGCCAACAGGCATAACCATGAATTCTTGAATGTCAACGTTGTTGTCAGCGTGCTCTCCACCGTTGATGATGTTCATCATTGGTACTGGAAGTTGCTTAGCGTTGAATCCGCCAAGATACACGTATAAAGGAACACCAAGAGCGTCAGCAGCAGCGTGAGCAACAGCCATAGATACACCAAGGATTGCGTTAGCACCTAGCTTGCTTTTGTTTTCTGTTCCGTCAAGCTCGATCATTAATTGGTCAATTCCAAGTTGATCAAGAGCATCGAAACCGATTAGCTCAGGAGCGATAACTTCGTTTACGTTATCAACTGCTTGAAGAACTCCTTTACCCATATAACGCTCTCCACCATCACGAAGCTCAACTGCTTCGTATTCACCAGTAGAAGCACCACTTGGAACTAAAGCGCGTCCCATTGCGCCAGATTCTAGGTATACTTCAACTTCAACTGTAGGATTACCACGAGAATCTAATACTTCGCGAGCATAAACATCTGTAATCATTGTCATTGTTAAGTCACTCCTTAAATTTTTCATCATTTTATTTTAGTGTTAGGAAAAATCAGCAAAATCATGTCAACCGTATTATCGTTCGACTTTAACGATCTCATTCCTTCTTTTTAAAAATTATTTTTGAATTAATGTAACACCTGTCATTTCTTCAGGTTGTTTGCCACCAAGTAAGGATAAAACAGTTGGTGCTAAGTCAGCAAGCTTTCCATCTTGACGTAATGTTACGCCATTTTCCGTTACAATCACTGGTACACGGTTCGTTGTA
This sequence comes from Halalkalibacter akibai JCM 9157, assembly GCF_000513135.1. Classification (GTDB taxonomy): domain Bacteria; phylum Bacillota; class Bacilli; order Bacillales; family Bacillaceae_D; genus Halalkalibacter; species Halalkalibacter akibai. Next base: position 104,529 of record NZ_BAUV01000001.1, on the reverse strand, counting down.
TGTGCGGTCATTGGCTTGTTCTCAGGTGTGAGCACTTCATCAGCATTTCCGTGATCAGCGGTAATAACTGCAGCTCCTCCTTTTGCGACAATCGCATCGACAATTTTACCTAAGCACTCATCAACCGTTTCAACTGCTTTAATTGTTGGCTCAAGCATGCCTGAGTGTCCAACCATGTCAGGGTTAGCAAAATTTAAAATAATCGCATCATGCTTATCAGCTGCAATGTCTGCTAGTAACGCGTCCGTTACTTCGTAAGCACTCATTTCTGGCTGTAAGTCATAAGTTGCTACTTTTGGCGAATCAATTAAGATGCGCTCTTCACCAGGAAACGGCTCCTCACGACCTCCACTAAAGAAGAACGTTACATGCGGATACTTTTCTGTTTCCGCGATACGAAGCTGTTTAAAGTTTTGTTGAGCTAATACTTCACCGAGCGTATTGTCTAAGTTGGTTGGTTTGAATGCAACAAACCCATCAACCGTCTCACTGAAATGAGTTAAACAAACATAGTGAAGACGCTCTGGATGTTGTTCACCACGATCAAAGCCACGGAAGTCTTCGTTCGTGAATACTTGTGACATTTGAATCGCACGGTCAGGACGGAAGTTAAAGAAGATAACCGCGTCATCGTCTTTTACCGTTCCAACTGGTGTTCCATCTTCTTTTGTTATAACAGAAGGAATGATGAACTCATCAAAAATGTCATTTTTATAGCTGTCCGTTACAACATCAATCGGATTTGTGTAAGTTGGGCCTTCTCCGTATACCATCGCACGGTAAGACTTCTCGACACGTTCCCAGCGACGGTCGCGATCCATCGCGTAATAACGGCCGTGAAGGGAAGCAAGTTCACCTACACCCAAATCTTCTAATTTACTTTGTAACCCACGCACGTAAACTTCAGCTGATGTTTGTCCAACATCGCGTCCATCAAGGAAACCGTGAATATACACTTTTTCTACTTGTTCACGTTTCGCAAGTTCAAGTAAAGCAAAAAGGTGATCAATGTGACTATGAATGCCTCCATCAGAAAGCAAGCCATAGACATGCAACGCGCTTTTCTTTTCTTTTGCATGGTTCATTGCATCAAGGAACGTTTGATTTTCAAAGAAATCACCTTCGCGAATCGATAAATTCACGCGAGTTAAGCTTTGATACACAACACGTCCAGCACCAATGTTTAAGTGCCCTACTTCAGAATTCCCCATTTGACCTTCAGGCAAACCTACTGCTTCCCCTTGCGCTTCAAGCGTTGCATGAGGGTATTGGTTCCAGTAACGATCAAAGTTCGGCTTGTTGGCTTGAGCAACGGCATTTCCTTTTACTTCCTCTCTCATTGCAAATCCGTCTAGGATTATGAGAGCGACTGGCTTTTTACTCATTTGCCTTCCTCCAAAAGTGAAAGGAATGAATCAGTTTCAAGACTTGCACCACCAACTAAAGCTCCGTCAATATCAGATTGCGCCATGTATTCTTTAATGTTAGCAGGCTTTACGCTACCGCCGTACTGAATACGAACAGCTTCAGCGGCTTCTGTAGAAAAAGCTTCAGCAACGACTTTACGGATGTAAGAACATACTTCATTTGCATCTGTTGCAGAAGAAGATTTACCTGTTCCAATTGCCCAGATTGGCTCATAAGCGATCACTGTGTTTTTCACTTGCTCATCTGTAAGACCTGCAAGACCAGCTTCTACTTGAACTTTAACCACATCATTTGTTTTGCCAGCTTCACGTTCTGCATCTGTTTCACCGCAGCACATGATTGGCACTAGATTGTGTTTGAACGAAGCATGAACTTTTTTGTTCACTGTTTCATCTGTTTCAGCAAACATTTCACGACGCTCAGAGTGTCCGATAATGACATAATCCACTTTCATGTCCGCTAAAGCAACTGGACTAATTTCACCCGTAAATGCACCATTTTCTTCAAAATGTACATTTTGAGCTCCGACTTTAAGGTCTGTGCCTTCTGCAGCCGATACTAAGCTTTCTAAAAATAGAGCTGGAGCACAAACGACTGCATCCACTTCACTATTTGCTGGAATCGCTGTTTTCACTGCTTCAACAAATTGCTTTGCTTCGCCAAGTGTTTTATTCATTTTCCAGTTACCTGCAATAATAGGCTTACGCATAAGTAAACACCTCTCCGTTTCAAGTCTTATTTATCGTTTAATGCTTTAAGTCCAGGAAGTTCTTTCCCTTCCATGAATTCAAGGGATGCACCGCCACCTGTTGAGATATGGCTCATTTTATCTGCGATACCAAACTTCTCAACTGCTGCAGCTGAATCTCCACCACCGATTACTGAGTACGTATCTGTACTGTCAGCAAGAGCTTCACCTACACCGCGAGTTCCTTTTGAAAATGCTTCTAATTCAAACACACCCATTGGTCCATTCCAAATCACAAGCTTTGATTCAGAGATCACCTTACGATATGTATCAATAGTTTTTGGTCCGATATCAAGAGCTTCCCAATCAGCTGGAATTTCGTTGATATTAACGACTTTAATGTTCGCATCATTTGAAAAATCATCGGCAACTGTTACATCTAATGGCATATAGAAATTAACATTGTTTGCCTTCGCTTTTTCCATGAATTGTTTAGCAAGATCAATCTTATCTTCTTCAAGTAAAGATTTCCCAACCTCATGACCTAATGCTTTCACAAACGTGTAAGCAAGTCCGCCACCGATAATTAAATTATCAACTTTGTCTAAAAGGTTGTCGATCACACCGATTTTGTCTTTTACTTTTGCTCCACCGATGATTGCCGTGAAAGGACGCTCTGGATTCGAAAGTGCTTTTCCTAGAACATCTAGTTCTTTTTCCATTAAAAGGCCGGCAACTGCTGGTAAGTGATGAGCAATACCTTCAGTTGACGCATGCGCACGGTGAGCCGCACCGAAAGCGTCATTTACATAAACATCAGCAAGAGCAGCAAATGCTTTTGCTAGTTCAGGATCATTCTTTTCTTCACCTGCATAAAAACGAACGTTTTCAAGTAAAAGGACGTCGCCTTCAGAAAGCGCGTTTGCTGCTGCTTCTGCTTGTGGTCCGTAAGCTTCATCGACTTTTTGAACATCTTTGCCAAGAAGTTCGCTTAGGCGAGCAGCTACTGGAGTTAAACGAAGCTCTTCCACTACTTCCCCTTTTGGACGACCAAGGTGAGAAGCTAAAATTACTTTTGCGCCTTGTTCCACTAACGCTTGAATCGTCGGAATAGCCGCACGAATACGAGTTTCGTCTGTTACTTGGCCGTCTTTCATTGGAACGTTGAAATCAACACGACAAAATACCTTTTTTCCTTTTAGGTCAATATCACGGATTGTTTGTTTGTTCATTGCTAGGACCTCCTGTATCGGCGATTGTTTTTTTCAGAATAAAAAGGAGGAGAAGCAAACCTTCTTCCTCCTCTTACCAACTGTTACCTATTATAGTCCTTGCTTCGCGATGTAATCAACAAGGTCTACAACACGGTGAGAGTAACCAGACTCGTTATCGTACCAAGAGATTACTTTTACCATGCTGCCTTCCATAACCATTGTAGAAAGAGCATCGATTGAAGAAGAATGCGGGTTGCCGTTGTAATCACTAGATACTAGTGGCTCTTCGCTGTAGTGAAGAATTCCTTTTAATGGACCTTCAGCAGCTTCTTTAAGAGCATTGTTCACATCTTCAACTGTTACGTCTTGGTTTAACTCAGCAACTAAGTCAACTAAAGAAACGTTTGGAGTTGGAACACGCATAGCTCCACCATTTAATTTACCTTTAAGTTCAGGAAGAACAAGAGCAACTGCTTTTGCAGCTCCTGTAGAAGTTGGGATGATGTTCTCAGCAGCAGCACGAGCACGACGGTAGTCCTTGTGTGGAAGGTCAAGGATTTGTTGGTCATTTGTGTACGAGTGAACAGTTGTCATCATACCACGCTTGATTCCGAACTTATCGTTAAGAACTTTTGCGAAAGGTGCAAGACAGTTAGTCGTACAAGAAGCGTTTGAGATTACATGGTGGCTTCCTGCATCATATTTGTCTTCGTTAACACCCATTACGATTGTGATATCTTCGTCAGAAGCAGGAGCTGAGATGATTACTTTCTTTGCACCAGCTTCGATGTGTTTTGCAGCGTCTTCACGCTTAGTGAAGAAACCAGTTGATTCAACAACTACTTCTACTCCACGTCCAGCCCAGTCAAGTTTCGCAGGGTCACGCTCAGCAGAGATGTTAACTTCTTGTCCGTTAACAACTAATGTGCTGCCGTTTACAGTTACTTCAGCATCTAAGTTGCCGTGTACTGTGTCATATTTAAGAAGGTGAGCAAGCATGTTAGCATCCGTTAAATCGTTGATTGCTACTACCTCTACTGCAGGGTTGTTAAGCGCTGCACGGAATACGTTACGTCCAATACGTCCAAAACCATTAATACCAATTTTTGTTGCCATGTTCAAATCTCCTCCTAGTGCTTCTGTTTTAGATTTATCAAAAAGAGCATTGCCCTTTTATCTACGAATGATCAAAAAGATGTAATAAAGATTCTGCAGCTGCTTCATCTGTAATTAACACATCGCTTGGACGGTATTTCATATAAGCAGCAATGGCTTCCGCCTTTGAGCTTCCTCCAGCAACGGAAATTACATACTTGTCTTCTTCAAGGTCATCGAGCTGCAACCCAATGGTTCTTTGCTTGTGAATCGGCTCTCCGCTTCGGTTAAAATAGTAACCGAATGCTTCTGCAACAGCTTCTTCACTTTTTAATTTATCAAGAAATGAATCTTTAGAATCTCGTCTGGATGCCATTGTAGTCGCATCTCCAATCCCATGAATAACGGTACATGCTGATTGGATCAAATTTAGGATATCCTTAACGGATGGTTCTAATACGAGTGATGCGTAAGCTTCTTGACTAATTTGATCTGGAACATGTAAAAGTCGATATTGAGCTCCAGCTCTTCTTGCTAATTGAGAGCTAATTGTATTAGCTTGGTTCTCAACCTGCTCGCCAAGACCACCCCTTGCTGGTACAAAAACAACTTCTCTCGTTCTTGAATCCGGCTGCATCATTTCTGCAACTGCTGCTAAAGTAGTTCCACCCATTACAGCGACAACATCTTTTGGCTCGAGGATTCTTTTTAATTCCTTGATACAAGCCCGGCCCATCTCGCGTTTTACCCAAGTATCCTGATCACTGTTGCCAGCAACCACGATCACTTGTTTAACCCCAAGTTCCGTTTCTAGCTTGTTTTCCAGCTCTCTGAGTCCAAGTAGGTCTTTCATCACTTCTTCTAATTTAAGAAAAAGCTGTTCTCCTTCTTCGGTAATACTCATTCCAGCCGTCGCAAAATGCACAAGCCCTTGTTCTTTTAAAAAGGTTACTTCTCCTCTAAGAACACGCTCTGATAGCTGTAAGTTTGCAGATAAACTTCTACGACCTATCGGTTGCATGAGCTTAATGTAGTGTAGGATTCGATACCGTTTTACCATAACATCTAGCAAATCAGGTAATAATTTTTTCTGAATGTCTAACAATAGTTGCATAGAGCCTTACTCCTTTTCAAGGTAGGACTCAATATGTCCCGCATAGACTTTTCGTGTCCCGATCTAATCAAAAAAAGACCAAATCCTTCCTACAAGTTCATCTTACAAAAGATTAGGTCTAAACACAAGTTAAATTTGCCCATTTAATTCAAGTAAACGCTTTCTTATTTTTTCCCTAGAGAGGATACCGAAATCAACCTCTTCGTTGTTAATTAACACGACTGGAATCATAATTTGATATTTCTCCAAGAGGGCATCATCTTGGTAGATGTCAACTACTTTTATCTCAAATTGAAATTCTTCAGCTAATGGTTTGATTACTTCGATGCCTTTGTCACATAGGGGGCAGTCGATTTTTGACATGACTGTTACTTGTAGCATGGGGTTGATCACTCGTTTCTATACTATAATGTTGGTAGTTCGTATTAAGCTATATCGATTTGCACCATTGCGCTGCAGTTGCAGGCACTTGCTTTCAGCGGGGAGGATGCCAAGCCCCACGACGTTCGTCTGTGGTGTCTTGCCCTTTCCTCTTTTCTCGCACGAGTCAAAGGTCTTCACCGCTTCATTTCACTTGTGCTCAGCAATATCCTAGTGAAGTTGAGTCCCACAAATTATTGAGCGGACTCAGGTGCTCTTATTTGGGTAAAAATCGCTAGTTGTGGGTGTTTAGCGGACTACTGGTTCCTTAATTCCCTTGAATCAAGTAGATCTGAACCGCTTTTTTCCTAGATAAGGGCTCCTGGGTCCGTTTGTTACTATAATTCTGCTTTTTTCTTTGTAATAGAGGCCTCTGTGTCCTCTTAGGTTTTTTTAGCGGACTCAGAGGCTCTTATTTAGCTAGAAACCGCTAGTTGTGGACGGTTAGCGGACTAATGGTTCCTTATTCCCTTGAATCAAGTAGATCTGAGCCGCTTTTTCCCTAGATAAGAGCTCCTGGGTCCGTTTGTTGTTATAATTCTGCTTTTTTCTTGTAATAGAGGCATCTGTGTCCTCTTAGGTTTTTGCATCTGATGATTCTTGGCAGTGGTTTCGCTCATTACTGAGTTAATCCCAAAACGCAAACAGCCTTTTGGGATTAACTCTCATACCGTTTTCTCTTACTTGAGGCGGGGATGCCTAGTTCGTCTCGGTATTTGGCGATAGCTCTTCTTGATACGTTTGTTTGTTTTTCGGTTTGGAGCCAGGTTGCGATTTTGGCGTCTGATAATGGTTTTTGTTTATTTTCGGTTGCGATCAGTTCTTTCATCCAGTTTTTTATGGATTGGCTTGATGTCGTATCACCTGACTCATTTTGCAATGATGAAGTGAATAATGACTTAAGTTCAATCACACCTCTTGGGGTATCAGCATATTTATTCGATGTAGCACGGCTGACCGTTGATTCGTGCACTTCGATTTCATCTGCTATTTCTCTAAGTGTCAATGGTTTTAACACTCCGGTTTTATTCAAGAAGTATTCTTTCTGGTGTCTGGCTATTGCTTCAGCGACTTTTAAGATTGTTTGTTTTCGTTGTTGAATCGTTTTTACTAACCATTGTACTTGCTGAACTTTTTGCTTGGCATATTGAGTTGATTCAGAATCTCCTTCTTGCTGAAGCAATTGCTCATAATGATGATTTAATCCTACATTCGGAATGAGGTCATCTTCTATATGGACAAGCAAATCTCCTTCATATGGGACAATCCTGAGTTCAGGTTTTACAAACTGAACCGGCTCGGATATAAATTGGGTGCCTGGTCTAGGGTCAAGTGTTTGGATCAGATCTTTTACTTCTTGAATTTCAGCAAGAGTGACTTTTAAAACTAAAGAGATGTTTTTCCACTTTCTTTTTGCGAAAGGCTCCATGTAATGCGTGATGATTTGTTCAGCTAGGAAATTTCTATTTTCTAACCTTTCCAACTGTAAAAGCAGACATTCTTGCAAGTCACGTGCTCCGACACCTGCAGGTTCAAAACTTTGTAGCGTAAAAAGTAGTTCTTCGCCCTCTTCAAGATCCAATTGCAGTTCTTCACAAACTTCAGAAAGAGGTCTCGCTAAATATCCATCCTCTCTTAAACTGTAAATTAAATAATTCATCTCTTTTTTCTGTTTTTTTGATAGCTTTAATTCTTGAACTTGTGCTAGTAGATGATCATTTAGCGTTTTCCGGTTGATATGAGCATAATCAATAATTGAGGGCTGGCTTTCCTGCTGAGTTCTTCGGTTTGAGGTCAAAAAGGAATAATCCTCATTTTTCTTGGATTCCTTTACATCGAGTAACGGGTTATCAAGAGATTGCTCATTCAGATAATTCACAAGCTCTACAGCTGAGTATTGTAAAAGGTGAATCGCTTGACGTAATTCCTGTGTCATGACTAAACTCGTTGTTTGTTGTTGATATAAACCAAACTGCAAAGATCTTCCCCTCCGTTCATGTTCATAACAGTCCAACGGTTCTTATATATTGTAAGCGCTTACTGATATGTATGCTACTCAATGTTTATTTCATTCCTATTCCTATTATAAAGGATTTAAGTTGCTAAAACTATGTTAAAGCTTACCTATACCGTTTAGATATTTTAAAAACGGATATTATGAAAGGAGGGTTTAAAGATCTTAGTATGGAATAGTATGTATAAGAGGTTATTTTAGGGCACCTCTAAAAAAAGAGAAGGTAAATCATTTGACCTTCTTTGACCATTTTTGTATGATGTACATAACTTATAATGAATGCATGTTTCTAACAGGCACTCATTAAAAGCATGGTCGTAGTAACCATGCAAGCTTTTAAAGTCACTACCATTTTGAAGGAGGAATTTCAATGAATCTAATCCCTACAGTAATTGAACAAACAAACCGAGGCGAACGCGCTTATGACATTTACTCTCGTTTATTAAAAGATCGTATCATCATGCTTGGTAGCGCGATCGATGATAATGTTGCAAACTCTATCGTAGCTCAACTTTTATTCTTACAAGCAGAAGATCCAGAGAAAGACATCTCAATCTACATCAATAGCCCTGGTGGATCAATCACAGCTGGTATGGCAATCTATGACACAATGCAGTACATAAAGCCAAAAGTATCAACTATTTGTATCGGTATGGCTGCATCTATGGGTGCCTTCTTATTAGCTGCTGGGGAAAAAGGCAAGCGTTTTGCTCTTCCAAACAGTGAAGTAATGATTCACCAACCACTTGGTGGAACACAAGGTCAAGCTTCTGATATTCAAATTCACGCAAAACGTATTATCGAAATGCGTGAGAGCTTAAACAAAATTTTATCAGAGCGTACGGGTCAACCTCTTGAAGTAATTGAGCGCGACACAGACCGCGATAACTTTATGATTGCAGCTAAAGCGCAAGAATACGGTTTGATCGACAAAGTCATTCCTGCATCTAAATAATTTGACTAACAAGCTAGAACGATTTGTTCTGGCTTGTTTTTTTGCAGAGCGGAAGGCACTTGACTCCTGCGGGAAAAGAGGAAAGGGCAAGACACCACAGACGAAGTCGTACTTGGCTTACCCCGGAAAGCAAGTGCCTGAAGCGCAATGCAACGGAGCCGAAGGAGAAAGTTACTGAGAGAGACAAATAAAAAACACCGTTTCCTAAACAGGCAACGGTGTTTGCTTTTATTCAGTTTCAATGAAAGCACTTAATGTTTCAAGAGCTTCAGCTTCGTCTTTACCTTCTGTAATTAGCGTAATCACAGTGCCTTGACCAAGCGCTAAGCTCATTAATCCCATAATGCTTTTCGCATTTACTTTTTTCTCGTCCTTTTCGATGTAAACATCGGCTAGGAAGCGAGACGCTTCTTGAACAAATAATGCGGCTGGTCTTGCTTGTAAACCTGTTTTTCTTTTGATTGTAACTTCTTTTTTCAACATATCAATCATTTCTCCTCTATAAGTTCTTTTATTTTTTAGTTTCTACATCAAATGGTTGACCGTTTCTTAGTTTATCGGCAATTTGGTCTAATTTTCTGAGACGGTGATTAACACCTGATTTACTTACGGGGCCAGAACCGACCATTTCTCCTAATTCTTTAAGGGTTACGTCTTGATGAAGTACTCGTAATTCAGCAATCTCCTTTAATTTAGGTGGAAGTTGGTCAAGTCCCATGACCCGATCAATCAAACGAATGTTTTCAACCTGTCTTAGTGCAGCTCCAACTGTTTTATTTAGGTTAGCAGTTTCACAATTGACGAGCCGATTTACCGAGTTACGCATGTCCTTCATAATTCGGACATCTTCAAAATATAATAAAGCTTGGTGAGCTCCAATGACATTTAAAAACTCAGTGATTTTCTCACTCTCTTTTAAATACGTAATGAACCCCTTTTTGCGTTCCAATGTTTTGGCTCTTAATTGATATTCGTTCATCAGTTCACATAAGGAATCATTATGTTCTTCATAAAGCGAAAAAATCTCCAAATGATAAGAAGACGTTTCGGGATGGTTAATCGACCCTCCAGCTAAAAATGCCCCTCTTAAGTAAGCTCGTTTACAACATGAACCTTTTGTTAGTTTTTTAGAAATCGTTCTCATAAAGATGAGTCCTTCTCCCATAATCTCTAACTGCATTAATAATTCTTTCACTTCATGTTGCATTCGAACGAGATACACATTGTTTTTTTTCAAACGCATCTTTTTCTGAACGAGCAGTTCAACGAACATCGTCGGATACACTCTTTTAATAAGTGTATAAATCCGTCTTGCAATCGCTGCATTTTCAGTCGTCACATCTAACCCTAATTTCATTTGATTAAACGAGACCGACCCATTCATCCGAATTAAAGCAGCAAGTTCAGCTTGCGCACAGCAGTCTTCAGATTCAAGCTGTGTTAATTCTTTTTTCGTTTTGGCTGCAAAGGACATCGTCCTCCTCCTTTCAGCCGTGTAGTGAATCTTCATTCGTTGAACTACACGTTTATTTAATCTCGCTTGCTCGTAAAATGGCTTCAGACACTTTTACCGCATCATGTCTTAAAATATCATTTCGTTCTAGAACAAAATGATCTCGAATAATAGAGATTCCGAGTCTCATCAGGCGCTGTTCATCAACAATAACAGGAACAGCCCCTTCTTTCGCGTAACGAGCTTGAATAGTTGAAGAAACAGGCGAGCCATTTACTAGAATGTCATCAACTAACTTGCATCCACAATGATCAACAATTGCTTGAATATGGTCAGCCGCTGTGTAATGATCGGTTTCACCAACTTGAGTCATAACATTACAGATATACACTTTTTTAGCTTTCGACTGCTTAATGGCATTTGCAATACCAGGGACGAGCAAATTAGGAATCACACTCGTATAAAGACTTCCTGGACCGAGTACAATCAAATCGGCTTCTTCAATGGCTCGAATGCCCGCTTGAAGCGGCTGAATTTCCTCTGGTGTTAAAAACACTCGCTTAATTTGTTTTTTCTTAAGCGGAATAAGTGATTCACCCGTTACAACCGTGCCATCCGTCATTTCTGCGTGCAAAACGATACTTTGATTAGAAGCTGGATAAACATTTCCTCTAACATTTAGAACTTTGCTTAATTCTGTGATGCCTCTAGCAAAATCCCCCGTGATCGACGTCATCCCAGCTAACAATAAATTCCCTAAAGAATGTCCAGATAAGCCATTGCCGTTTGCAAAACGGTGCTGAAATAACTCTTCCACTAAAGGTTCAACCTCTGCTAGCGCTATCAAAACATTTCTGACATCCCCTGGTGGAGGTATGTCTAATTCTTTTCGAAGTCTGCCTGAGCTTCCTCCGTCATCTGCCACTGTTACAATGGCAGAAATATCAACAGAGAATGTTTTTAACCCTCTGAGTAAAACAGATAAACCGGTTCCCCCTCCGATTACCACTACATTTTTTCTTTTCATTAATGGGCTTCCTTGCCTTTTTCAATATCCCGATGACTTACGTGTAAGGCATATTCATCAGCGAAGGATTTACCAAAATACTCAGCGAGAGTAACAGAACGGTGCTTACCACCAGTACAACCTATCCCGATTACAACTTGACTTTTTCCTTCTCGTTTATACTGCGGAAGCATGAATTTCAACAGATCGGTTAATTTCTCAATAAACTGCTGAGTTTCAGACCATTTTAATACATAGTTCGATACTTCTTCTTGGAGACCTGTTTTCGGTCTCATATGATCAATATAATGGGGGTTCGGTAAGAATCGAACGTCAAAAACAAGATCAGCATCAATCGGCATTCCATATTTAAAACCGAAAGACATGACATTTACCGTAAAAGGATGCTTTTCATTAGATGAAAATCGTTGGATGATCTTCTCTCTTAATTGAATCGGCTTCATGTCTGTAGTATCAATAATTTGTTGCGATCGACCCTTCATTTCTTCAAGCATTTCGCGTTCTAAACGAATGCCTTCTAATGGCAATCCATTAGGAGCAAGTGGATGCGATCTTCTCGTTTCTTTATAGCGTTGAACAAGCTTCGCGTCCTTCGCATCTAAAAAGAGGATTTGAAGTTTGTAGTTTAAATTAAGTGAGAGGCTAATTGAATCAATTGCGTCAAACATATGTTCAAAAAACTCACGACCACGTAGGTCAATAACGAGAGCTACTTTATTCAACTTACCGTTAGAACCCTCAATTAACTCAACAAATTTTGGAATAAGGGCAGGAGGTAAGTTATCGACGCAAAAATAACCCAGATCCTCAAAGCTTTGGACTGCAACAGTCTTTCCCGCTCCTGACATTCCGGTAATAATCACAATTTGAATTTCTTCATGCTCGAGTGTCAACCTCTTCACCTCTCTTACTAAAATTCTGGTGTTAAACGATAAGATATTAATTTAAAATCTTTTGTATAGTAAAAAGTCCCATACATTAATCCTTGGCGACTTAATACATGGCGAAACATGTATAAATCTCCTTCTGCCATTGGAAGTTGAGACACTTCTTTTATCGGTTTCCACTCCAAGTCCCCTTCAGGAGATTGGTCAAATAACTGACCTTGATAACTCTTTGCTTGAAAGGTAAACATCATCCATTCATCAACCATTTGATCGTTTTCAAGAATGACAATCGTTGAAATGGCTCGCAATTCAGCTGAAACCTCGAGTCCTGTTTCTTCACGAAATTCTCTTTCGGCTGACTCTTTAATTGTTTCACCAGGTTCCATTTTCCCACCTGGCGCTACCCACCAGCCCCGACTTGGCTTTTGTAATAGTAATGTTTGATCACCTATTGTAAGTACACAGTTTGTTATCCGTTGCAACAGCTTCACCCCACGTCACCTAGTCCATGTTATTTAATGCTTTTTAACCCTTAAAATAATATATAACACGGTCTATTATATTATTATACAATTAATTGAAAGGTCTCACAATTGCTAGAAATAGGGAAAAAGCGGATTTTACTTTATTTATGGATGTTTTGTGAATGGAAAAAAGCTAAAAAAAGGGCACGGACCTAAGTCCGTGCTTTAAAATATATAAAAAAGGGGGTCAATTACTTATTTATATCTTACCCTTTTTATATTTCATCCGTGTTACAAAAGGATTAAAAACGAATGACGTTTGAAAGTGGGACGAGACTAGTCATGGCTTAGGCTGAACACCTTTTTCAATAAAACTAATTTCGGGGTTGCACATCATTCTTCCCTACCGGCTCCGTTGCATTGCGCTTCAGGCACTTGCTTTCCGCGGGGAGGAAGCCAAGCCTCCACGACTTCGTCTGTGGTGTCTTGCCTTTTCCTCTTTTCCCGCAGGAGTCAAGTGCCTTCCGCTTCATTTCACTAGTTTTAATTAAGCAAAAAAAGAGACTAGGACATAGCAATAATATTGAACTGAGAAATAAAGCTAGGCTCTAACTTAGCGGATGAAATATACGTAGACTCCTGCGGGATGAAAAGCAAAGGTGAGACCCCACAGTGCGTAGCACGAGGAGGCTCACCAGCTTCCCGCGGAAAGCGGAGTATATTTCAGGAGCGGTGTATTTGCACCATCCATCATTTGTTCGAATTTTTGTCCTAGCATAAATCTTGGTTATGCTTTTTGTTTATCTGTTAAAGATTCTAGGTAGTGTTGGACGTTTTGTGCGGCTAGGCTTCCGTCACCTGTTGCTGTGACAATTTGACGAAGTGATTTTTCACGGATATCTCCTGCTGCAAAAATACCAGGTACTTTTGTTTCCATCTCTTCATTTGTTTCAACATAGCCATCTTCATTTGTAATGCCTAAATTTTTAACACTTTCATTAAGAGGAAGCATTCCAATATAGATGAAAACTCCGTCTGTTTTAAACTCTTTTTCTTCTCCTGTTTCTGTACTCACAAGAGTTAAACTACTTACTTTGTTGTTTTCGCCGTTGATTTCTTTTACTGTGTGATTCCAGATAAATTCAATTTTCTCGTTATCAAACGCGCGTTGCTGCAGAATTTTTTGAGCACGTAGTTCGTCACGACGATGAACAACCGTTACTTTTGATGCAAATCGAGTTAGATAAACGGCTTCTTCCACCGCAGAGTCCCCGCCACCAACAACAACAAGTTCTTTATTTTTAAAGAATGCTCCGTCACATACCGCACAATAAGAAACTCCACGGCCGCCTAATTCCTTTTCACCTGGTACGCCAAGTTTCTTATACTCAGCTCCAGTCGCCACAATAACAGCGCGCGCCTTGAATTCCTTGCTTCCGGCTTTGACGATTTTAAATTCACCTTCATCAATGATTTCTTTAATATCACCGTAACCGTATTCAGCTCCAAATTTCTTCGCATGTTCAAACATTTTTGTTGAAAGTTCCGGGCCTAAAATATGATCAAAGCCAGGGTAGTTTTCGACATCTTCTGTATTAGCCATCTGACCACCTGGAATTCCACGTTCAACCATGATCGTGGATAGGTTAGCACGTGATGTATAGACAGCTGCCGTCATACCAGCTGGACCTGCTCCAGCAATGACTACATCATAAATTTTTTCCTCACTCATTTAATTCCACTCCTTTATATGAGCGCAATGATCAGAATCCATTGCTATATCATAGATAAGCTTTATTACCCTTATCGTAGCGAATCGTCTGATGATTGTCTATAAATCTGCTCAGCTACTCAACCCAAATATCATAAAAAATATTGCTTCGATCAACCTCACCAGCATTTAATTTTTTAACCAATTTTTTTGCTTGTATTGACCCCATCTTAGCCGCTTTCGTTATAGTAGAAATCGCCTTTTTCTCTTCTCCGATATGATAAAGAGCGACACCAAAGCTAAAAAGCAACTCAGGACGCAATTCAAGCTCCCACTGTCCTAAATCTTTAAGGCGTTCGTACGCTAATTTAAATTCTCCAACGGCACAAAGAGTTTCAGCCACTTTTACAAAGTGATCACCATCAAGCGGGTACACACGTTTCAATGAATGAATAAAGGGCTCTGCCTTTTTAGCATCTCCATTTTTTTGATAAAACAAAGCTAAATTAGCAATTGCAAACAAGTTACCTTCATCTTTTTCAAGAATGGCTTCACAAATAGAGAAAGCCGAATCGTCGCCAAGACGATAAAGTGCTTCAGCCAAATGATTATGTGCAGCCCAATAAGAAGGATGTTCCGCGATAATCTTCTTCAGAATTGGAATCGAGGCTTCGACATTACCTTCACGCAGCATCGTGTGCGCACGTTCGTGTTCGGCTATTAGTTCATCTTCATCCTCAGCTAACGAATCCCAATCTTCTTCTTCCCGCTCAAATTGTAGTAAGTCTAATAAATCTTTAGCATCTGTTGAAAAACGTTCATTAGGAGATGTTTCTAAATAGCGCAAAGCCATCCGTTCCGCTTTTTCAAACATTCCTAAGTATGCATAATTATTTGCCATAAAGAAGAAACATTCGTCTACGTTTCCTTCTTTTTCATGTAAAACGTTCTGTAAAATCTCATTGGAACGCTCATACTCACCGATCTCCGAGAGTACCGCTGCCAATTGAACATGAAAAACAGGTTCCGTATTTGTGATTTTCACAGCTCGTTCAAAGAGCTTAATCGCACGATGTAAATGATTCTTACGGTAAGCTTCTATGCCGCGATGGAAAAAGTAATCTCCACTTTGAAACATCGGGACAACTTTGCTTTTTTCATGTTCATCTTTAGGTGATATTCCCATTAAATTTGGTACCTCCAGCTTCTCTTCATAACTATCAGTATACAACATTTTAGGTAGAATGGGCTATGTTTTTTGGAGGTTACCTGCCACTAAAGCTCTGATGGGCGAAATGAAACTTATCTTTTTTTCTATTCGTATAATGAATAATACTAACAAGGGAAGTGAGTCTATGTATGAACATACTTTTAGAAGAGTTGAATTAAGCGCATTTAATAAAAAACCGAAAGAAGATTATCAGCAAATTGTGTTTGATTTTGAAAAAGAGGGATGGGAGTTAGTGCAGATTTTCGCCCCTGCACTTCGGGTTACGGCGCGGCTTCTTATTTTGAATTGATTTTTAAGCGGCGGATTGATTAGCGAAAAAAATATTCAATTAAGATATGAGTGTAATGATAGTTACTGTATCGCATTCGCTTCGGAAATATACTTCGCTTTCCGCGGGCGGCTGGTGAGCCTCCTCGTGCAAACGCACTGCGGGGTCTCACCCTTGCCTTTAATCCCGCAGGAGTCTACGTATATTTCCTCCGCTAAGGTTGTGCTAGTTATCAGTCAAGTTTCGATAGTTGTTGTATTCTAATCTCTTACTTATGTCTTTCCTCAAGCACTGCTAACACTTCATCAAGCGGCAGCTTTTGCTCGCGCAGGAGGACTAGTACGTGATAGAGCAGGTCGGCGACTTCCCATTTTAATTCTTCTGGGTCACGGTTTTTGGCAGCGATGATCACTTCTCCTGCTTCTTCTCCGACTTTTTTCAAGATTTTATCAACGCCTTTTTCAAAAAGGTATGTTGTGTAAGCACCATCAGGCATTTCTGCTTCGCGCTCGGCAATCGTGCGCTCAAGTTCATCTAAAATGGCAAAGCGGGTTGGATTTACCCTAATAGCTTCATCTTGTAAAAGCGAATCGGAAAAACAAGTATAAGAGCCTTTATGACAAGCTGGTCCTGCAGGCAAAACAAGAACAACTAAAGCATCGGAATCGCAGTCATAACGCATGTCTACAATCTTCTGTGTATTGCCAGAAGTAGCTCCTTTATGCCAAAGCTCTTGACGAGAACGCGAGTAAAACCACGTTTCTCTCGTTTCAATCGACTTTTCTAGTGATTCCTTATTCATATAAGCAAGAGTTAATACTTCTTTACTCGTTGCATCTTGAACAATGGCTGGGATTAACCCTTTTTCATCAAATTTAATTTGATCGTTTGTCATCGTACGGCCACACCCTTTTCTTTTAAATACGTTTTTACTTCTGCGACCGAGGTTTCTTTATAGTGAAAAATCGAAGCGGCAAGCGCTGCATCAGCTTTGGCTTCTTCAAACACGTCAGCGAAGTCTTCTTTTTTCCCAGCTCCACCTGAAGCAATTACAGGTACAGTAACCGCGTCATTTACGGCTTTTGTTAATGCAAGATCAAAGCCTGTTTTCGCTCCGTCTTGATCCATACTCGTTAGTAAAATTTCTCCCGCACCAAGACGCACCGCTTCCTTCGCCCAAGCTGTCACTTCCCAATCCGTTGCTTTCCGTCCACCGTGAGTGTAAATCCGCCAAGAACCTAGTTCTTCATCGTACTTGGCATCAATCGCGACAACGATGCATTGTGAGCCAAAGAAGTCAGCTCCTTCTTTAATTAACTCCGGTCGATTAACTGCGGCTGTGTTCAATGAAACTTTATCCGCTCCAGCACGTAGCACGCGTTTCATATCTTCAAGTGCGTTAATGCCTCCACCAACCGTAAAAGGAATGGAAAGTGTACCAGCCACTTGTTCAATGACTTCCACCATCGTCTCACGCCCCTCATGAGAGGCTGAGATGTCTAGAAAAACAAGCTCATCAGCTCCTTGTTCATCATAAAAAGCTGCCAGTTCTACTGGGTCACCCGCGTCACGTAGATCAACGAATTGCACGCCTTTGACAACACGACCTTCTTTTACATCAAGGCATGGAACAATGCGTTTAGTCAGCATGTTATTCTCCTCCTTGTAACGCTTCAGCTAACGTGAATTGATTTGTGTACAAGGCTTTGCCGACGATCGCTCCACTCACACCTCTGTTTTTACGTTCACGAAGCTCAGTTAAGTCAGCTAATGAGCTAACTCCACCAGAAGCAATTACCTGTTTTCCTGTTGCTTCAGCCAAAGCCGTAATAGCCACCGTATTAGGACCTGAAAGCATGCCATCGCGGGAAATATCGGTAAAAATAAATACCTCTGCCCCGTGACGTGCTAACTCTTGAGCAAGTGTTTCTGCTTTCACCGAGCTTGTCTCAAGCCAGCCTTCTGTTGCTACGAATCCATCACGTGCATCTAAGCCAATCGCAATTCTTTCTCCACCGTATGTAGCTAACATTTCCTTTGTAAACTCAGGGTTGTTAACAGCTACACTCCCTAAAATAACACGGTCGACGCCTTGCTCAAGGTAAAAGGCTACATCTTCTTTTGTGCGAATGCCTCCGCCAACTTGAACTTTTGCGTCTAGCTCTTTGGCCACACGTAGAACATGCTCATGGTTGACACGTTTTTTTGCTTTTGCCCCGTCTAAGTCGACCATGTGAATCCACTCTGCTCCTGCATCCGCAAATTGTTTGGCCATATCAAATGGAGAGTCACCATAAACCGTTTCCTGATCATAATCTCCTTGTACTAGTCGAACGCATTTGCCGTCTCTCATATCAATTGCTGGATAAATCACAAACTCACTCACGAACTTCTCCTCCTTGTGTCACGAGCTCTCCGAAATTTCTTAAGATCGCCATTCCGACATGACTGCTTTTCTCTGGGTGAAACTGAGTACCAAGAACATTATTCCGACCAACGACTGCCGGGACTGTCACATCATACTCACTTGTCGCAAGTAATACATCCTCAGCCTCTGTTTTGACTACATACGAATGAACAAAATAAACATGACCTTCTTCAACATCTTGCAAAAGAGGCTGGTCTGGTTGATGAAACTCAAGCTTATTCCAACCCATATGTGGCACTTTGTATTTCACACCGTTCGCATCATGACCGACAAAGCGCTCAACGCGTCCTGGAAGCAAGCCTAATCCGGTTGTTTCACCATGTTCGGTACTCTCTTCAAACAACAGTTGCATCCCTAAGCAAATGCCTAAAAGCGGTTTACCTGATTCAGCCCATTCACGCAAAAAATCACTTAAACCCATTTCGTTTAACGTTTTCATCGCATCTGGAAACGCACCAACACCAGGAAGCAAAAGCCCATCTACTTTTTTCAACTCTTCTATGTTATCTGTTAAAATATAATCCAACTCTAAACGCTCCAGTGCCTTACTCACACTGTGCAAGTTCCCCATCCCATAATCTACGATGCCGATCATCTTATAACATCCCCTTCGTTGACGGAACTCCTTTAACACGCTCATCAATACTTGTCGCCTCGTCTAAAGCACGCGCTAGCGCTTTGAACACAGCCTCAATCATATGATGAGTGTTAGAACCATAATGAACGATAATGTGAAGATTCATGCGCGCTTCAAGAGCAAGTTTCCACATGAATTCATGAACAAGTTCAACATCGAACGTCCCAACCTTTTGACTTGGAAATTCAGCTCGGAATTCAAGATGAGGACGATTGCTTAAATCAACGACCACTTGAGCTAATGTTTCATCCATTGGCACAAAGGCATTACCGTAACGACGAATTCCTTTTTTATCTCCTAGCGCTTCCTTTAACACGTGACCTAGGCAAATACCGATATCTTCAGTCGTATGATGATCATCGACCTCTGTATCTCCTTTAGCATCAACTGTTAGATTAAAGTGACCGTGCTTTGTGAAAAGGTCGAGCATGTGTGTTAAAAAAGGAACTCCTGTTTCAAGGTTAGACTGCCCCTCTCCATCTATCGCGAAGTCTAGTTTGATTTGTGTTTCTCCAGTTAATCGTTCAATTTGTGCGCGTCTTTCTGTCATCTTATTTATCCTCCAACCTTATATCAATTGCTCTGGCGTGGGCTTCTAAGCTTCTAAACGAGCCAATGCTGAGATTTTATGTCCGTTTGTTTGTAATGCTTGTTTGCTATAAGAGATAATGCTTGATTTTTTCGTAAAATCATCGACATTAAGTGGGCTTGAGAATCTTGCCGTTCCGTTTGTTGGCAACACGTGGTTCGGTCCTGCAAAATAATCGCCAACAGGCTCTGAACTATAAGGTCCGACAAAAATAGCTCCCGCATGACGAATGCGACCAACAAGGTTCATCGGTTCTTCTGTTAAAATTTCTAAATGCTCCGGGGCAAGTTGATTCACGACATCAATCGCTTCAACAAGATCACGAGCAACATAAATGACGCCATAGTCTCTGATCGAAGCTTCAGCAATCGCTTTTTTCGGAAGCGGTGCGAGCTGTGTCTCGACTTCCACTGCCACTTGTTCTGCAAGTTTTTGTGAAGTGGTCACTAATACAGCTGACGCTTGTTCATCATGTTCGGCTTGCGAAAGTAAATCGGCTGCAATAAAACGTGCATCCGCCTGTTCATCCGCTAACACGACAATTTCACTTGGTCCTGCAATCATATCAATATCCACTTTACCAAAAACCGCTCTTTTCGCTAAAGCGACATAGATATTTCCTGGTCCTGTTATTTTATCAACAGCTTGAATGGATTCAGTCCCATAGGCCAGTGCCGCAACGGCTTGTGCCCCGCCGATTTTATAAATCTCTTTTACATTAAGCTCACTTGCTGTTACAAGAACACTCGCTGGAAGCTTGCCATCCGCTCCGGCTGGTGACACCATCACAATCCGCTCCACTCCCGCCACTTGGGCTGGGATAACATTCATCATAATCGAAGACGGATACGCCGCTTTTCCACCTGGCACATATACCCCAACTGAATCAAGTGGCGTTATTTTTTGACCTAGAATTGTTCCGTCTTCTTTTGTTGTTAACCAAGACTGGCGTTTTTGCCGTTCGTGGAAATCACGGATGTTAGTAATCGCTTCTCTCAGTGCCTCGATCAGGCTTTGATCCATTTCTGCATAAGCACCTTCTAGCTCTTGTTTTGTTACGCGAAAGTTTTCGATGTCTGCGCCATCAAACTTTTTCGTTAATTCACGGATGGCTTGATCACCTTGATCTCGAACTTGTTGAATGATTGCTTCAACCGCTTCACGCTGTGTTTCGGTTCCTGTGTCTATGTCGCGTTTAATGCTTACATCCGCTGTTACTGGAACAATTCTCATGCTTCTTCCCCCTCAACGACCCGTGACAAGCGCTCAACCATTTGGTCAATTCGTTCATCTTGCATCCGGTAACTGACTGGGTTCACAATCAAACGTGATGTAATTGGTACTATCGTTTCGAGTTCAACAAGACCATTTTCCTTTAGCGTTCTTCCTGTTGATACAATATCGACAATCCGGTCAGCAAGCCCGATTAACGGCGCTAATTCAATGGAGCCGTTTAACTTAATGATCTCCACTTGCTCGCCTTGCTCTTTAAAATATTGAGTCGCTAAGTTCGGATATTTAGACGCCACTTTCGGGTTGATGTCTTTCTTTTCATAGCCCGGAAGACCAGCAACTGCTAAGTAACACTCGCTAATTTTCAAGTCAAGTACTTCGTAGACGACGCGCTCTTCTTCGATCATCGTGTCCTTACCTGCCACTCCTACATCAGCAACACCATGTTCGACATAAGTCGGTACATCCATTGGTTTAGCAAGGATAAAGCGCATTTTTTCTTCAGGAACATCTATAATCAACTTGCGCGAATCATCAAATTCCGCTGGCAGATTGTAGCCAGCTTTGCGTAATAACTCAAGTGCTTCTTCAAAAATTCGCCCTTTCGGCATCGCAACCGTTAACCAATCTGTCATTTTACGCTTCTCCTTTCTTTTGACCAATGTAGTAGTACACTTCTGTAAACTGTTCGGACATGCCGTCCACATCGGTTACGCCTGCAATGTCTTGAACAACAACCGCTTCTCCAGCTGCTCTTAGACTAGCAGCCTCTTGGAAAGCTTCCGCACGTCTTTCCTTACTAAAAATAATACACGTTTTCTTTCGCTTTTCTTGCGTTTCACCAATTGCTTCAACTAGAAGATCTAAGCGCAGTCCAAATCCTGTTGCTTGCCCTGGACGCTCAAACTTACCAAGCAATTCATCATAACGGCCGCCACTACAAAGTGGGACTCCTAGGTTGCCACCATACCCTTCAAAGACAGCACCTGTATAGTAGCTCATGTGTAAAACAAGATTTAAATCAAGCTTAACGTATTCTTCAATTCCATAGCTTTCAAGCACTTGCCATAACTCTTCTAATTCCGTTAATGCTTTCGTGCCTTTTTCGTTTGAGATTAATTTTGACGCTTCTTCAAGTGTATTTTTCCCGCCTCGAAGTTTCAGGAGACCAAGAAGTCTTCCTTTATCAATCGAAGACAAAGGCAAGTTCTTCACATGCTCACGGAAGCCAACGTAATTTTTTTCATATAGAAAACGTCTTAACGCATCTGCGCGTTCTCCGACGATATCATCTAATAACGCGTTCACATAGCCTATGTGACCAATTGCCACTTTGAAATTTGTTAGGCCCGCTCGTTTTAATGAAGACACCATAAGTGCAATAACCTCACCATCAGCACTAACAGTTCCATCACCAATCAGCTCTACCCCAATTTGTTCAAACTCAGCTGGCTTTCCACCTTCATGCTGCTGAGCGCGGTAAACATTTGATTGATAAGAGAGTCTCAAAGGATAGGCTTCACCCTTCATGCTAGAAGCCACTAAACGTGCGATTGGTGCGGTCATATCAGGACGAAGCACTAACGTGTTTCCTTGTTGATCTAACAATTTGAAGAGTTGTTGATCTAAAATCGCTGACGCTACACCAACCGTTTCGTAATATTCTAATGTCGGAGTCTCAATCATTTGATAGCCCCAACCACTCATTTCTTCTTCGATCTGCTCTCTCACTTGCTTTTTCATTTCGTACATTCCAGGTAATGTATCCCGCATTCCAAGCGGTTTTTCAAACATAAATGGCTTAGCCACCGAACGTCACTCCCTTATCTTTTCTCCGTTTGTCTGTCAGCTATCTGCTGCAGATCCCCAATTCTTTTTCTATCTTTACATATCATTCGCGATTACTGTCAAAATACCTGTTTTTTCGCGCGCGTTTTAATATGTGAGGTGTTTGTTAATGTTGTTGTTTGAGTTAGATTGATTATTTCACTCTTTGCTTTAGTTCGCTAATGTGCTAATAAGATAAAGTATAGTGTTTAGTTTACAATGACCCGCAATTAGCGTCAACCGTTTTGCAAAAATTCAGGTGATTAGTTGTGGTAGGAGGAGGAATTGTTATATTCAGGAAGTTTGTAAGCGTTTAACTGTGGATAAAAGGGGTAAATGTGCATAACTTGTTGATAAGTGTGTGTATTGTTGGTAGTTATCCACAAATGTGGGGGTCTGACCCCCAGCGCGTTAATGCGTTAATAGGCTGGGGGTCAGACCCCTCAACCGCATTTGAACTACGCGGACAGAGAGGTCTTTATTGGTGCCGATTTAGTTTATTTTCAGCTTCAAACGGTCACTAGGTTCGCTATTTGAGAAAATTCACATTAAAACCAGCTTCATTTTGCCATATAAGGTCACCTGAGTCCGCTAAAGTCGAAATACACTTGTTTTTTGGTTATATAAGGTCTTCTGTGTCCACTCACTTATAGAGTACCTACCTTGTAAACAAGGTACGTCTCAAGACTAAACAGCTGACCCCTAACACCCCTAATAACTAACTTCCCATTTCACCGTTATCATAGCTTAACTGCCATTCTATCCCAAACTTATCAGTTACCTTGCCGTAACACTTGCTCCAAAACGTTTCTTGCAGCTCTAAGCCTACTTTCCCACCGTTCTTTAACTGGTTGAAGTAGTGAGTGATGTTGTCTTGATTTTGACTGATTACAGCTAAGCTAATGTTATTACCTGCTACATATGGTGTTCCAGGGAATGTATCTGAGAACATCACGTTGCTTCCCTCAATTGATAGCCTTGTATGTAAGACAAGATTTTTTGCTTCCTCTGGCATCTTGAAACTTGGATCTGACGGTGTTTCTCCATATGTCATAATTTGTGGAGCTTCTGTTCTAAATACCTCAGCATAATACTCTACTGCTTCGCGACAGTTTCCATTAAAGGTTAGATAAACATCAACAGCCATTACCCCGACTCCTTTTTCTTCTTTTTTAACTTTCTACTTCATTTTGCACCAACCTTAGTAATTTTAAAATTCAATAACATACAAGAAATCACTATTACTTGTTGTAAGACGACAATGCAATTGTCAGAGGTGCTTTCACATAACACGTATATTTTTAAAAGGTTTTCAGAAAATAGAATATATAGCTAGCTCTACTTAGGAGGCTGTTTAAACTTATGAATGCGACGAACCTTATACTTTTGATTACCTTTGGCATCTTCTTAGTCTTATGTATTAGCATGGGTATCTGGGCAATGAAACGTAAAAAAATGAGATAACACTAGTTACCTTATAAAGTCATACAAAAAAACCGAGTACCAACCTTGAATAGGTGTGTACTCGGTTCTTCTTGATTCTTCTCATTAACTCTCGCTCTTTAGCACAGTAACGCATTACCCTAATGGGGGTCAGGCACGCTAACACACAGTAACGCGTTAAACGACTGGGGGTCAGACCCCATCAAACCCCTGCCCTGATCACTCTCATTGGGTTGCCGCCGACAAACGCGCCGGCTGGGACGTCGCGGTGGACGAGCGTCCCTGCTGAGACGATTGCGCCGTCACCAATTGTAACTCCAGGGAGGATCGTCGTATTGGCTCCAATCATCACTTCATCTCCTATAATCACGTCGCCCAAGCGATACTCCTTAATCAAGTATTCATGAGCTAAAATGGTTGTGTTATATCCGATGATCGAGTTACGACCAATTTGAATGCGCTCTGGGAACATGACATCCATCATCACCATGAGCGCAACCGCTGTTTCGTCACCGACCTTCATGCGTAGAAATGTACGATATAGCCAATTTTTGACACCAATAAAAGGAGTATATCTGGCAATTTGAATGACGATGAAGTTTTTAACGACTTTCCAGAAAGGAACCGTTTTATAAATTTGCCAGAGCGAATTTGCTGCTTCTACTGGATATCGCTCTGTTTTTCTTTTCACGACTGATCCGCTCCAACGATGGCGAGTAAGTCACGCATATTCGAAAGCGTGTAGTCCGCTTCATATGTGCGAATCTTTTCCTCACCTTTAATTGACCAGCCAACAACCGCTGTTGGAACGCCTAAGTTTTTACCTGCTAAAACATCAAAATGACTGTCTCCAATCATCATCGCCGTTTCTTTAGAAGAACCTAATGCTTTCAGCGCTTTCTCTAACGGTTCTGGGTCTGGCTTCGCTTTTTCAACATCATCTAAACCAACAACAACATCAAAGAATTTCGCTAATCCCGTTAATTCTAATCCCATTAAAGCCGTTTTACGAATTTTTGTTGTCACAATCGCTAGCTTATAACCTTTTTGATGAAGCTGTTCAATTGTTTCATACACACCTTCATACTCCGTTACGAGCTCATCGTGCTTAGCATGATTAAACGTGCGATACGTTTGAATCATATCCTCAACACGCTCTGGATCAACCGACTCGAAACTATCCGTTAACGGTGGTCCAATAAATTCAATCGCATGCTCTCTCGTGTACTCTCCTGGCTTATAATGCTCAAGCGTATGAAGAAAAGAGGCTATTAT
The DNA here is from genome assembly GCF_000513135.1 of Halalkalibacter akibai JCM 9157. GTDB lineage: Bacteria > Bacillota > Bacilli > Bacillales > Bacillaceae_D > Halalkalibacter > Halalkalibacter akibai. The sequence continues at coordinate 79,128 of NZ_BAUV01000001.1, read as the reverse complement.
TAATTCATTTGTATTAATTAATGTTCCATCTAGGTCAAATAAAAGGGTATCAATGTTCATAAGATGCTTCCTTTCCTTCTTCTAACTGTTGTTTCTTTTCAACTCGTCTCCAAACATAGGCAATCGCAACTGTTAGTAAAATCGCTGTGACCACTCGAATGATTAACAAAGGCAAAATCGGAATACCTAATGGAATGAAAATCAGTGTGTCCTCAACGACTGCGTGACAAGCTACGAGAAAAATAAAAGCCAAATACAAATCTTTCTTTTTCACTCCATCTTCTTTAACAGCTTGAATCATAACTCCTGCCCCGAAAGATAGACCGAAAAATAACCCTGATGCAAGCGTTGTTGACGTATTTTCTTTAATTCCAAGCATTTTCGTAAGAGGTCTCATTGCTTTTGATAAAAAGGCAAGCCAGTTTTTCTCTTTCATAATTTGAATGAACATCATTAACGGGATAACGATAATGGCTAGTTGAATAATTCCAAGCGAAGCACTCATAACTCCCTGCCAAGCAATCGCTAGCCAACCTTCAATTACTTCATTTCCACTATTCGACACAAATCCATATTGCGCAATTTCTTGGCCGCCATCCCAAAGCCAATTGATTAGCAAGGCTGACACAATCGCCAGTCCACACCGAACAACAAGAACAACCCAAATGCGAATCCCAACTTTATGAGCCACAGCCGATTCTAATATGATCGCATGTGAGAAAGACAGCATCACGGCTAATATAAACACTTCTTTCACGGTCAACTCAAGCGTAAGAATGGCTCCGATTGCTGCGTATAAGTTCAGGGCATTTCCAAGAACGAGTGGAATGGCTGCTTCTCCCGGCAAACCAATCCAGCTCATTAACGGTGCAAGTATTCCTGCGATCCACTGTAAAACCGGTGTGTATCCGAGGATTGTAACTATAAGGGTAATCGGAAAAATGATCTTTCCGAGCATCCACGTTGTCTTCAATCCGACAAGAAGCCCGCGTTTAAGCATCCCCATGCTTTCTCCTCCACTCTATCTCTTTATTTTTTCTTTTTTTTCTTTGTTTTTGTTTTTTTCTCTGTAACAGGTAATGCTGGCGCATTGTAATGCGGTGTGTTCGGCTGCATCCGGCGATAAACGATTAAAATAATCGCGGCCACAATGGCGACGATTGACGCAACTTGTGCCGTTTTCAACACTCCACCAATAAGCAAGTAATCAAGTCGAACCATTTCGAGGAAGAATCGTCCGATTGAATAGTAGATCATATACGTCATGAAAATCTCACCTTGTTTCAGGTTTAATTTTCGAAGATAGATTAAAATAAAGAAACCTAGTAAATTCCAAATCGACTCATATAAGAAGGTCGGGTGATAATAAGTTCCGTTAATGTACATTTGATTAATGATGAATTCAGGTAGCATTAACCCTTCTAAATAAGCTCTCGTAACAGGACCACCATACACTTCCTGGTTCATGAAATTGCCCCAACGACCAATCGCCTGCGCAAGAATTAAACTTGGTGCTGTAATATCCGCAATTTGCCAAAAAGAGTAGCCTCGTTTTTTACAAAAGAAATATGCAGTAAGCATCCCACCTATGACACCACCGTGGATCGCTAAGCCGCCCTCCCAAATGTAGAAAGCGCGGATTGGATCGTCCGCAAACTGTTCCCACCTAAAAATCACATAATAAATTCGCGCAGAAATAATTGCGATTGGAAGAGCAAACAAAAGTAAATCCGCGTATGTATCCTTTGGAAAACCTCGTTTCACTGCTTCCTTTGTCGCTATAATGTACCCAATAAAAACGCCTAAACCAATTAAAGCTCCATACCAATAAATTTTAAAAGGACCTATTTCTAAGAAGATCCTACTTAAAGGTTGAATTGTTTCCTCCATTGTTCCACCTCACCTTATCTCTCTAGCAACCAATCTCACTTTTTAGCGGAATTCCTCGTGATCTCCTTCTTCGATCACATCTGTTAAACGGGCCGAAAATTCTTGAGCGGCATCGTAACCAAGGCGCTTTAAGCGAAAATTCATCGCTGCCACTTCAATAATAACAGCTAAGTTACGACCTGGTCGAACCGGAACCGTTAGCTTCGTGATATCTGTATCAATAATACGCATCTTTTCTTCTTCTAAACCTAAACGATCATACGCTTTTTTCTGATCCCAAAGCTCTAGATGAATACAAAGGACAATCCGTTTAAACGGACGAACAGCTCCTGCACCAAACAACGTCATCACGTTGATGATTCCTAAACCACGAATTTCAAGTAAATGCTGAATCAAATCTGGCGAACGACCAACAAGTGTTCCTTCGCTTTCTTGACGGATCTCAACAGAATCATCGGCAATCAGACGATGTCCACGACGAACAAGGTCTAGTGCTGTCTCACTTTTACCTACGCCGCTGTTCCCAGTGATTAATACACCAATGCCGTAAATGTCGACCAATACCCCATGAACAGCTGTCATTGGTGCTAGTTCACTTTCTAAGAAAGTCGTAATACTACTACTCAATCTCGTTGTCGGCATGCTAGAACGTAAAATCGGCACACCAACTTTATTAGCAGCATCAATTAACTCAGGTGGCACTTGTAAACCACGTGATAAGACAATTCCAGGTGTATCATATGTACACAGCTTCAACATTCTTTCTTCTTTTTCATGTTGTTTTAAATGTTCGAAAAACGAAAGTTCTGTTCTTCCTAATAATTGAAGGCGCTTCGCTGGATAGTACGTAAAATACCCTGCCATCTCAATTCCGGGTCTGGAAATATCACTCGTTGTAATCGGGCGATAGATTCCTTCTTCTCCGGCGATTAACTCTAAATTAAATCGCTCTAGTAAATCATTTGCAGTAACTTTTGCCACTTCTTATCCCACCTTCGTGATCTCTATGGTTGAAAAAATTAATCACAATTATAGTAAGTACGTTTTCCATTTTAGCACGTTTTATATTAGAAGAAAGTAGTTCGTTATAAAACGTTTAACAGCTCTATTTTGTAGTTTGTGATTTTTCAGAGAGATTCATGATTTTTTCTGCCAAAATACTTCTTTTTGAGACTGTTTTCGGTTAGTCTTCCTGAATGGGTTCGTTCATTACGCTCCATCCACTCGCTTTCCGCGGGGAGGTGTCAAGCCTCCTCGGCTGCGCCTGTGGTGTCTTGACCCTACCTCTAAATCCCGCAGGAGTCGAGTGACTTCCGCTTCATTTCACTATAGCTCGACACCTTTAACACCAACCCTACCTAATCCCCTTTTAAAAAAGGCAAAGACTCTACTTTCATCAAAATAGAAAGTAGAGTCTGTTGACTATTTTAAAATGTCTTCGATTCGTTGTAGTTCTTCATTTGAAAATTCGAGGTTTTCGAGGGCGGCGACGTTTTCTTCGATTTGACTGACTTTGCTTGCGCCAATTAAAGCTGAAGTGACTCGGCCTTCTCGTAACACCCACGCAAGTGCCATCTGCGCTAAGTTTTGTCCTCTTTCAGTAGCGACTTCATTTAATTGCTTCACTTTATGAATGACTTCTTCTGTGACTTGATCTTCCCCTAAAAATTGAGAGGCACTAGCTGCTCGTGAGTCAGTTGGAACGCCATTCACATATTTATTTGTGAGTAAGCCTTGTGCTAGTGGACAAAAGGCGATCGAACCTACGCCATTTTCTTGTAACACATCTTGTAAGCCGTCTTCAATCCAGCGGTTAAACATAGAATAACTCGGCTGGTGAATCAGCATCGGTGTTCCGAGATCTTTTAATATCGAAACGGCTTCTACTGTCTGCTCTGGACTATAGCTTGAAATGCCGACATACAGAGCTTTTCCTTGACGTACAATTTGATCAAGTGCTCCCATCGTTTCCTCAAGTGGTGTGTTCGGGTCTGGTCGATGTGAATAAAAAATATCAACGTAATCTAAGCCCATCCGTTTTAAACTTTGGTCAAGACTCGAGATTATATTTTTCTTTGAACCCCATTCTCCGTATGGCCCTGGCCACATATAATAACCAGCTTTCGTAGAAACGACAAGCTCATCACGGTACGGTGCAAAATCAGTTTTCAGCATTTTCCCAAACATTTCTTCAGCTGACCCTGCAGGAGGTCCGTAATTATTTGCTAAATCAAAATGCGTAATCCCAAGATCAAAAGCTTTTCTTAGCATCGCACGACCGCTTTCAAACGAATCTACTCCACCGAAGTTATGCCACAAACCTAGTGAAATAGCCGGAAGTAGTAATCCTGAGTTCCCTGTTCGATTGTATTTCATTTTTTCATAACGGTTCTCACTTGCTTGATACACCATATGACAAACTCCTTTTAATGACTGTTTTCAGAAAGTCTGTTGCATTAGTTTTCCTCTTAGTGAAATGGAGCGGAAGCCACTGAGAAAGGTGTGTTTTCCACCTTTTTCACTGCTCTCTAAAGCGAGTCGCTCGAGCGCAATGCAACGAATAAACGGGAGAACGCATGCCCCATAAAAACAACTTTACGAGAGACTGTTAGTTGGCCCTAAAGACGATTAAACTCATCTGGATCTGGCCCAATTCGCTCATCTTGATTTAATGCACTAATCTTACCCATCTCTTCTTCTGTTAACTCAAAATCGAACACATCCGCGTTTTCTTGAATGCGATGAGCTTTAATCGATTTCGGAATCGTCACTACTTCATTTTGTAAATCCCAGCGAAGGATTACCTGAGCAGTCGATTTTCCGTATTTATTCGCAATCTCATTAATCGTCGGATCTTCTAAAAGACCGCCACGCATTAACGGGGACCACGCTTCTAGCTGAATTTGATGTTTCTTACAAAATTCATGAAGTTCCGTTTGCGTCAAACGAGGGTGATATTCTACCTGATTGACCATCGGTACGATCTCACATTGATTGATAATATCTTCAAGATGAGAAACGTTAAAATTACTTACACCTATTGCGCGAACACGGCCGTCTTTATAAAGCTGTTCAAGTGCCTTCCACGTTTCCACGTATTTCCCGATTCCAGGGCATGGCCAGTGAATTAAATACAAATCTAGATAGTCTGTTCCTAGTTTTCTCAAACTTTCTTCAAATGCTTCAATCGTCGACTCATAGCCTTGGTGGTTATTCCATACTTTTGATGTAAGGAACAGTTCTTCCCGTGGAACATTCGATTCGGCGATCGCTTGGCCGACACCTTCTTCATTTGCGTAAAGTTCAGCTGTATCAATGCTTCTATAACCAGCTTCAATCGCTGCCTTGACTGATGAAACAACTTCTTGCCCTTCTTCTACTAAGAAAACACCTAGTCCTAACCACGGCATTTTCACCCCATTATGTAAGGTAGTCGTACTTTGTAAACTAGTCGCCATAATTCCCAACTCCTCTTTCTACAGTTTTACATTGTCTCTCCATTTATGAACTGGTTGCCAATTTAATAATTTTTTAGCTTTTTCATTGTTTAACAAGCTCTCATAACCTGTTAACTCTTTACGGAAATCGGTCACCTCTGGGTAGATCGTTTCCATCAACGTTTTACTTTCAATATCCATACTCGTATCATCGGCGCCTATATTTAATGCAACTGAACCAAGTCCATCCGTCTCAACCGCTAAACGGTACGCTGTCGCTGCATCTCTCGTATCAATATAGCTCCACAAAATTGTTTTACGTTGTTCAGGATCATGGATGAAGCTTGGAAAACGCTCGTACATCTCAGGTGAGATCACATTTCCAAGTCGCATCGATACGACTTGCATCCCCGTTCTTTCATGCATCATATCAGCTGTTTTTTCATTTACAATTTTAGATAAGCCGTAGCTTTCCTCTGGCAATTGCGGGTGGTCCTCATCAATTGGCACATATTTCGGCTGTAAGTTTTGCTTTGAAAAACAAATGCCATAAGAAGACTCACTTGAAGAAATGACTGCTTTTTTAATCCCTAAGTTGCAGCAGCCTCTAAAATGTTATATGTTGACATGACGTTGTTTTGGAACGTCACTTCATTTGGATGCGAGTATGCGACTGGAATCGCTGCTAAATGAACTACCGCAACCGCACCAGCTAACACACCATATACTTCGCCAAGATTCGTTAAATCGGTAATAACCGTTGGACAAAGAGCTTCTTTCGGGTGCTTGATGTCCGCATTTACAACCTGATAACCGTGATCTAAAAATTCTTGAATAACGGCTGAACCTAATAAGCCACTTCCACCTGTTACAACTACTTTTTTCATATGAATTCTCCTTATCGTTTCTCGACAGCTTGTCGATGATTAATGGATACCAATTCTAAATCAGCCGCTCTCGCATTTGAGATCACTTGATCGACTGTTTTACAGCCTGGAATCACGCTTGTCACGGCTGGATGCTGCAAGCACCAAGCTAACGCCCACTGTGCCATGTTGACGCCTACAGGAACTTCCTCATGTAAAATTTCCTGAACTAATTTTAAATTTTTCGTTACTTCTGCTTGCTCATGCTTATTGCGAACATCACTCGCTTCAAACACAGCCCCTGGCTTGTATTTTCCACTTAAATATCCGCTAGCCAGTGGTACACGTGCTAACACGCCTAAATCTTGTTGTTCACACGACGGGAAAACGCGTTCTTCCGGAACTTGGTCCAAGCGATTATAAACGACTTGAATGACGCTCGCGTTATACTCAGTTGCTAATTCCGTTTGAAAAAGATTGTCATTTGAGCCGATCGAAATCCCAAGATGACGGACTTTCCCTGCTTGAATTTGCTTATCTAAAGCGGTCCACAAATCATCATTTCGGAATGCTTCATCACTGCCAGAGTGAAATTGATATAAATCAATATACTCGGTTTGTAACGCCTTTAATGAATCATCTAATTGCTTTACCACTTCCTCAGCAGACCAATGATTCGTCCGCTCAAAACGATCGTGAAAATGATGCCCAAATTTCGTCGCCACAATCCAATCTTCCCGATTATCTTGCGCCAGATAATTCCCAATAAACTTCTCAGAAAGATGATCGCCGTAACACTCAGCTGTATCAATTAAATTAATGCCCACTTCTTTGGCTGTATGTAAAATTCCATCTACCTCTTTTTGAGTGAAATCTTTGCCCCATTCACCGCCAAACTGCCACGTACCAACACCGACGACAGACACGTTTAAACCAGATCTTCCAAGCTTACGGTATTTCATAATCCCACTCCTTTTCATATCTGAACTCTAAATCAAGTCAATCGAGCAAAAACGCTTTCATAAAAAGTATACGTTTTCTAAAATGGAATCACAATTACTGAAATATATTTGATATAATTACATCAAAGTGAATTACTATATTTTTTATAGTTTCTATTCTAGAAAAAGAGGTGCTCTATGAAACAAGAAATGGAAGTAGAACAAGTGCAAATTGAATGTTCCATTGAAAAAGCTCTTAGTGTGATCGGCGGAAAATGGTCGTTCCTTGTTTTAAGAGAGTTATTTTGCGGAACGAAACGCTTTGGCGAACTACAGAAAGCGATTTCGAAAGTAAGCCCAAAAGCATTAACAGATACACTCAGACACTTAGAAGAGAATGAGGTGTTAACCCGCACCGTTTATCCAACCGTTCCGGTAACAGTTGAATACTGTTTAACTGAAAAAGGTCAAGCTCTTCATAAGATTATTAAGGAAATGAAGCACTGGGGATCGGCCTGGGCTTGATCGTCTAAAAACGATTGGGACGATTGTTATACCAAACGTATAATTGTTTTAAAAACAAAAAATAGGGCCTGTAACCAGCTCATTCTCTCTCTAGCATTGGCTAGGAGGGAGCTTGCTAGGCTGCAGGCCCTTTCTTTAATAAGGATAATCAAACAAAGAGGATTTGCCCTTCCTTTATCTATTTCTTTTAAACAACTTATGAAGCCACTGCCATTTCTTCGTAGTGCTAGCTTTTCCTCTCATCTCTTTTCCTACTATCATCAACTCATAAATTGCCTGGACGGTCTCCTCAGGTGTGAGGTTCGAGTTATCAATAACGTTAGTCCAATTCGCTTCTACATAAGGCTGCCTTTCAGCTAAATGACTGTCTAACCAATCTGGGACTGTCGATTGTCTTTTTACTAGTCTTTTAGCAAGTGTATCTCGAGTTGGGGCAAGTGTGATATGGTAAAACGCTACATTCATAGACTCGATATTTTTTCTAACATCTTTTACTTGTTCCTCTGAAAAAATGGTGTTGCCAAATATAAAGACAACATCAATATTACCTTTCAACAATCCATTCGCTAGATGTCCGGTACTCTCTCTTGCCGCCTTCCAAACTTCTAAATGATGTTTTGCTTTAAATTCCGGATCTAAAAAGCGATAGATATCATCAATTTCAATTCCTGCAATGCCGTTTTGAAAGTGATTCTCCAATACCTTCGGAACTACTTTTCTCATTGTTGACTTACCGGCACCGGATGGAGCACTTACGAATACGACTGTTTTCATGTGTAAAACTCCTTTCTACTTTTTCTATCTCGCATCATTCTCCTTAAAATACATTTGGATTCCACGCTCTAAAGTGATCGTTTGTTGCCAGCCTGGCATTCGAATTCCTTTATGCCATGGGATCATAATTTCATTGGGCCGATAGTCAATCGCTCCCCACTTCACACGAACTTGTTTTCCTATTACTGTTTCAACTGTTGAAACAAGTTTGCGTAATGAAATGCGTTTTTCACTTCCAACGGAGAAGCGCTCCATTCCACTCGATTCGTTAGCTAGTAATCGCTCGGCAGCGACAATATAAGCTGCTATAACATCATCAATATATAATAGATCTAACAACTGTTCCCCTGGTGATAGAAGTAGAGTGGTTCCTTCTGAAGCAGCCCGGTAGATAAGATTCATCAGTTTTGGTCTCGGATCATGAGGGCCATAGTTATCAAATAACACTAATGTGATCGCGTTCATTGCCGTGCCGTCTGTATAGTAAAACAATATGTCTTCAAATGCTTGCTTCGTAGCGGCATACAGGCTATTAGGATGATAGAGTGCTTGATTCATATGCTGAGAAAAAGAGCTTGTGTTAACCAATTTGTTTACTTGATTTTTTGCCATTGCCTCAAGCAAATAACTTGCCATCACGACGTTGCTTTCTAGCATGTTCGGGACATCTTTTGTCTCATAACGAATCGAAGCAAAGGACGACAAATGGAACACAATATCTGGCCGAGCTTTCTTGATCGCCTGATCCATTGATTGGTAACTGCCATCGTAAACATGTATTTGATGGTGTGCTAGCAAATTTTCTATCGTTTTTTTGCTCGAAGAAGGCCTTATGAGCACATGCACCTCACTGCCATCTTCGACTAGTTTTTTTGTTAAATGAGAACCAATATATCCAGTCGCACCAGTTGCAAAAACACGGGCCCCTTTTAAACTACTCATCTAAGCTCTTCCTTTTTGTTAAACCATTCATATATTCATCTATTTGCTTGAGAGTCATTTCTCTCATATTCTCCTGTTGGTGATAAGCTTTCATCCATTTTACGATCTCTACTAAAGAATTTTCTAAATTCCAGAGTGGCTTCCACCCTAGTAAAGCCCTTGATTTGGCACAATCTAGCTTCAAAAAAGTTGATTCAGGGTATAACGCTTGCTTGTATTCTTCTGTTTTCACTTTTAATCCCCAAAGCTTCATTAAACGATCAACAACAAAGCCTACCTCGCGACAATCCCGGTCATCAGGGCCAAAATTCCATGCTTCTGCATATCTTTGATCTTCTTGATATAATTTTTCTGCTAGCAGTAAATAGCCTGACAACGGCTCTAGCACATGTTGCCATGGACGAACCGCATGGGGCTTTCTTAATACAAGCGGCTTTTGCTTTGCAAGTGCATCTAAACACTGAGGAATGAGCCGTTCTGTTGACCAATCTCCGCCTCCAATGACGTTACCCGCTCGAGCTGAAGCAAGGCGTACATTCGAGTCTTTACTACTAAAGAAAGATTTTCGGTAAGAGGTTGTCACTAATTCAGAACATGCCTTACTAGCAGAATAAGGATCATTCCCACCTAAAGGCTCATTTTCACGGTACCCCCAATGCCACTCTTTATTTTCATAACATTTATCAGTTGTTACATTGATAACAGCTCGAATCTTGCTATCTTGTTTCTCTAAAGAACGAATCGCTTCAAATATATTTACGGTTCCAATTACGTTAGTTTGAAAAGTTCCAACCGGGTCACGGTAGGATTCTCCGACGATCGGTTGAGCTGCCATATGAAAGACAATGTCAGGATTTGCAGCAGATACAACCTGCTGCAAATTCTGGGCATCATTGATATCCCCGATATGAGAATCAACCAATTGCTCTACCTTGGCTAATTCATACAAGCTCGGAGACGTAGAAGCTGGTAAAGCATAACCCGTTACATTTGCTCCTAGTTGAGTTAACCAAAGGCTTAGCCACGAGCCTTTGAACCCGGTGTGGCCTGTCACCAAAACTCGCTTCCCTTTCCAAAACTCTTTATTCAAAGTCATTAGACCACATCCTCCACGGCGGATTTCCTTGCTTCCAAAGTTCCTCGAGCTTGTTTCGATCATTGAGTGTATCCATCGGTTTCCAAAAACCTTGATGCTTGTAAGCCATCAGCTGTTGATCTTCGGCAAGCTTAGGCAATGCATCTGTTTCAAACACACAAGCGTCACCTGTCAAGTAATCGAGTACAGCTGGTTCTAATACAAAGAAACCACCATTCACCCAATGACCGTCTCCTTGTGGTTTCTCTTGGAATCTTCTAATATTCATCTCTTTCGCAATATCTAATGAACCAAATCTTCCGTCAGGTTGAACCGCCGTTAAGGTCGCTAATTTTCCATGACTCTTGTGAAATCGTACTAAATCACTTATCTTCACATTCGATAAACCATCACCATACGTCAGCATGAATGTTTCATTATTTAAATAAGGCTTAACTCGTAATAGTCTTCCACCCGTCATTGAGTCCGGCCCTGTTTCTACTAAAGTTACCTTCCAAGGCTCGACGTTCTTTCTGTGTATTTCCATCTCGTTCTCCTCTTTTAAATCAAACGTAACATCGGCTTTCTTTATTAAATATTGAGAGAAGAACTCTTTAATCATGTGCCCCTTATAACCAAGGCAAATCACAAACTCGTTAAAACCATAAGTTGAATAAATCTTCATAATATGCCACAGGATTGGCATATCACCAATTTCCACCATTGGTTTTGGCTTTAACCTCGTTTCTTCACTAAGTCTTGTTCCAAACCCTCCTGCTAATATCACTACTTTCATAAAATACCTCCTTTTTTTGAGTCTTCTAAAGTGTATGGAGCAACAGATTTATATGTTTGTTCAAAAGTCTATTAATCTATCCTCCTTTTATACTATTTCTTTTAAAACAAACGAGTAACTAGAGCAATCACAACTAGAATTCATACAGTATCAATATCAAACAGAAAGGGGTAAATAGATATGGATTTATTAGATAAGCTAAATTTTTCACAGATGCCATTTAGTAGAAAAGCGAGAACAATAGGGAATGTAACGGATAATCATGATCGTTATCATCTTTGTGTGACAGCTAGTAACGATTATGTATTGAGGGTTCTTACCTTATATGAGTCTTTAGAAGAGAACTCAAACCGGTTTAAATTGTGGGTTTGCTGCATGGATAAGCAGGCCTTCACTTTTTTTAAAAAGTTAAATAAAGAAAATATGGTTCTGTTTTTTGTCGAACAACTTGAAACACCCGCCCTTCGTGAAGTACGGCAACAACGGAAAATGAATGAATATTGCTGGACCATAAAAGCTCCGTTAATTCATCATCTTCTAACAACCTATCACTTAGATTCCGTTCTATATTGTGACGGAGACCTCTTCTTTTTTTCCGATCCTAAAGAGATCTTTGATGACTGGGGCAAAGCTTCTGTTTATTTAACGACTCAACGAGATCTAGATTGGGTCGAAAAAAAATACGGGAAGTTTCAAGCTGGAATGATTGGCTTTCGAAATGATAAAAACGGCTTACAAAGTGTGAAATGGTGGATGAAGAGGTGTGAGGAGTGGTGCTCTTTAGATCCAGATGAAAAAAGATTTGGCGACCAGAAATATTTGGACTCCCTTCCTGAACTGTTTTCTAATATCAAAATCTCAACTCATTTAGGAATCAATGCGGCGCCTTGGAATTGTGTTTACAACAACAACTATCAGATTGAAAAAAAAGACGGCACCGTTTACGTCAATAACGACAAACTAACAGCCTATCACTTTGCTTGCTTTTCCATTTTAAATGAAGATGAATTTGAGCTGTGGTCACTGAATCACATTAAAATTAAGCGTGCCATTAAGAAGAATATTTACGAGCCCTATATCGAAAAAATTCGCAACACCATCCAAACATTGAAAAATAGTGGGGTAAACGTACAAAAGTACTTTAGTAAAACTTCCCGTAAGGAGGTAAAAACCTTTTACAAATTCACCCCTTTACGCAGAAAAATGGATGAAACCGATGCCTTCTATTGTTTCTGTACGATCATCAGTAAGGAGTATGTGCTAAAAGGCCTCGCCCTGTATCAATCTTTACAGAAGCAAGGAGACCCCTTTCATCTTTGGATCGGTTGTATGGATGATGACACGGCTAATATACTAGAAAAACTCAATCTAAAACACGCAACACTCATCCCATTCCATCAAATGGAGGACACCCTCTTAAAAGAAGCGTTAAACGATCGCACCCTAACAGAAAAGTGCTGGACGATGAAACCCGTTTTATGTAGTTATGTTTTACGAACATACAGCGAGCTTGATCATATCGTTTACTGTGACGCTGATATGTATTTTTTCAATAGTGCCCAGACGATTTTTGACCAATGGTCCACCTATTCGATTTTTCTAACAAAGCAAAGAAGCACAGATCAAGTTGAGTACGAACACGGAATTTATCAAGCTGGACTAATTGGTTTTAAACAAGAACCTAATAGCATTAAAATTCTTAATTGGTGGAAGGAACGATGCATTGATTGGTGTTACGATTCTCCCTATGATCCAACTCGATGGGGAGATCAGAAGTATTTGACGGAGATCCCGCGATTATTCTCAAATATAAAAGTTATCGACCATGCTGGAATTGATGCAGCCCCCTGGAACCTTGTCATGACAGGTAAATACCAAGTAAAGAAAGAGGAACAGCAGATTTTTCTGAATAACACACCGCTGATTTGTTATCACTTTGGTAGTCTGCTGATCTTGAATTCTAATAAATATGAGCTGTGGAAACTTGAGAAACTTCCTTTTACCGAGGAGACATTAAACTATATTTACAATCCTTATTTACAACAACTTCAGGAGAACCACAGGAAAGTGAGTAAAGTCGATCATCGTACTCAATACTTCTCATCGGTTCCAACTAACTATAGTCCTAAAAACATTTACCACTTGAAAGGGGCTGGGACATAACCTGCCAAGAACAATGAAAAGGTTCTGATCATTAAGCTATAATGGTCGGGGCCCTTTTTTTGTTGATTCATTCTGGTAGTTCATGCTCGTCTTGCTTCATGGAGATATATCTATTCTTCTCATCCATAAATATCGAGTCCCACTACACTTCCATCCATATCATCTACAACCAATACCACTTTCTCAGCAAATGTACTAAACATACGGATCGTGATGGATTCCTTAAGTTCAGCTGTTAAAAACCACCCTGTTGGTCGAAGCGCTATGGAACCGCGATCGATAAAGAATAATGTGATAAATTCTTTTGTCTTCTCTGTTTCTTTTAAAAAAAGTGGCTCGATTTTGGCTTTGTTTACTTCATAGTAGGTCAATTTTCTTGGTGAAGTCGGCAGCTTGCTATTTGAGGATCGATACAAATCAGGAATTATAGGAGAAATGCCATCTGAAAGTAACTGCTTAATGATTTCTTTCGAAGTATTTTTGAGAAATCTTACGTTAATTTCTTTTCGTTTTCCATTAATGAAAATCTGCTGTACCTCTTCGTAATGAGGGGCTATTTCACTCATAATTGTTTTTAAAGCCTTGTCACTTTCGGCAGGTAACGATGTGAACGAGTCTGTATGTAACAGCACATCGAAGGCAGCAAAGAGCTGGCAGATTTCACTCATTTCGGTTAGCGGTGTGGTCGGGTTTATTCTTTCGATATGTAGTTCGCCGTTTTCAAGTGTTACTTCGCTTTGTGGTTCTTCGATTTCGATTAGCCATTCATACATGAAAAACGACTCCTTACTCTATTCGTTTTCACTTGCTTTTTAACATTTTAGTTAAGATATTAATGAATAAATCCATAGTAGATTACACCTGCAATCGTAAACAAAGGTATAACAAAAATCAATGCGTTTTTGAATGCTTTAAAGTACGTTTTATAACCTTCACCTTTATCGGAATGTGTGGCTAATTCCATTGCTAACCAAAGCACTGACAAAATTCCTAATCCAATTCCTATTAACCAGGTCACTTCGGGACACCTCCAAAATTTTCCTTTTTTGTTAGTTTAACATATTTTTTTTCAAGCGTCCTATGTTTAAAATTATCACTCTAACAATTTACGTTTAAAGATTTTGATCATCTCTTTGTCTCATAATAATAAAGTACACATGCTATCATCATTCCTAATGACAACCCTATTCCAGCGCCTACAATTTGAATAAAAACATATCCTAACACCGTTCCAATTGTACTAACGATTGAGCCACCTAATAATCCGAATAGGATTCCGTAAGTTAGATAGTTTTCAAGTTTAGGCTTCTTTTTATCAGTCATACCCTCTCCTCCAGTTCTGTGCTATAAAACTTCATCATGAGTTCCGAGGACACCCCCTCCGGAATTCTATATTTAACTGTTGAATAATGCTCCCAAAATGCTTACACTATTGTGATACGCTTATCAAAGGAGTAACTAGAATGAACAACTTTAAGTTCACCACTTACCAGTTTTTTTTGTTTACTATCGCATTACTGACAAATGTTCTGTTCGATAAACACATCGGTCCACCACCTGATATTACCGATCTAATTTCCTTAGTTATTTCTCTTCCGATCTATATTTTCGTAGTTCTCTCAATTAGACATTTATATAAACGCCATCGTACGATCTCGCGAAGAAATAAGATCGCCTTATCCATATTCGCCTTTTTTTCATCCATTGTGTTTTTGGCGATATTAGAAAGTATTTGGTTTGAGATAACAGGAAAGATGTTATTTTAGTCTAGCTGATGGTCCTTTTATTGCGTATAGGATTCCATTCAGCAGGTCGAACCGAGGAAGTGAGGATTAAATGGGAGCTAGCAAGAGAGCATATGACTTGCTTTCGCAATAAACTTGGTAGATTTCACTATTATTTTTTTTGAATTGCAATTATTCACCTTTCAATCGCGATTTAAAAATTTTTTCGCTATTAAGCCAAATATTTCTTCCTTAAGATTTGGGAATGTACTTAATAGCGATCAAAATTCGCTATAAAAATTCCATTCGCTATTATAATTTGATTATCGCTAATATTTTTCGAAATTCGCTATTATTTCAGACGGTTTCACTATTATATTTAAGAATTCGCTATTAAATCCGCCGTTTGTATTCTCGTTAGAAACCTTTCCACTAACAAACAAAAAAACACCTACCAAATCATCAACGACCTATTTGATAGGTGATGCCCCCACAATAAACTACAATCCAACTTCCTCTGCCTCTACATCCAACTGATTTTCACTAGTTACTGCTTGACTTGAAGCCGTCACATTGATCAATACAATACCGACTACAATGAAAAGAATGCCAATCATTCCTGTGACACTGAGTTTTTCCTTCCAAATGATAAAGCTGATTAGTGAGGCTCCAGCAATTCCTACTCCGCACCAAGTTGCATAGGCGACACTTAATGGGATCGTTTTAAAAGCTAACGCCAAAAAAAATAAAGCTAGGCCGAACCCGACCACGCCTCCAATTGCTGGAACCATCTTTGTAAATCCTTCTGATGCCTTAAGCATCGCTGTACCAAAAATTTCAGATAAGATGCCAAGTGCTAAAAATAAATAAGCCATCTTTATCCCTCCTCTGTTACCTTCATTAATCTCTTATATACGTTTTCTCTTTGTTCAGTCGATAATGGTGCTAAACCAAATAATTCAGAAAACCAAAGTCCATCAACAGCTAATCGTAAGATCGTAGCTGTTGTTTCTTCAAGGCCATCGTCTTCTATTTTTTGCTTCCAGTCGCTGTAAGCATCTTGCATCGGTTGTAGGAACTCTGGATTATAAGCTGCAGCTGCTAAAAGCCCTGCGTTCATCTTTTGACTTGTTACACCTTGATGAAACGTTTCTTTTATAAACGCGCGTGTCCATCGTCCTTTAACGACAGGGCCTTGCTCGGCTTCTTTTTCAATGTTGTCGATATATTGAGCAATCACATGGTCAACCATCCCGCTAATTAACTCTTCTTTGGATGGGAAGTGATACAGAAGTCCACCTTTACTTAGTCCAGCCTGTTTCGCAACCGCTTCAAGAGTAAGCTCCAAAATTCCTTCAGTCTGAACAATGTGTGAGGCTGCTGTTAGAATTGAATCACGAGTATTAGTCTTCATATTGTTTATTCTCCTTTTATTTAACCCCTATAACCACTGTACCGTCTGGACGGTTTAAATGTCAATCCGTTTGCTTTTAAAATGCAAAAAAGTTCTTAGCATTAGCTAAGAACCTCTTCTTTCAATCATCCTATTTATTTACCACTCTATAAACCCAAATTCCCTCTACCTTACCATGCATCGTATTTCCTTGTTCCATTATGTTATAGATGACTGCTACGGTTTCTTCGGGTGTTTGCCAAGAGTTATCAATGACATTTGTCCACTCTGCTCCTAAAAAAGGCTGTCTTTCAGCTAATTGATAGTCAAGCCATTCTGGGACGGTTGATTCTCGCTCCACTAACCGTTCGTGAAGCTTATCACGAGCTGGTGCAAGTGTAATATGATAAAAGGCTATATCTTGCGGAACTTTTATATGCTTTTTGATGTCCTCTACCTGTTCTTCTGAAAAAATGGTATTTCCAAATATGAAGACGATTTCTACACTGCCATTTAGCATTCCATTTGCCAGAGAACCAGTACTTTCTCTAGCTTGTTTCCACACTTCCGAATAATCTGCAGCTCTAAATTCCGGGTCTAGAAAACGGTAGATATCATCAATTTCAATCCCAGCAATTTGTTTATAATAGGGATGTCCTAATGAATTCAGGATTATTTTTCTCATGGTTGACTTTCCTGATCCAGAAGGACCACTAACAAGTACAACAGCTTTCAATAGAATCCCCCTTTCTCAACTCTTTATATTGTATGTAATTCTTTTAGCTTTCGTTTGTATGATTGATCCAGCTTTATAGTATTGCCTCTTAAACGAGCGAGTATCTAGAGGATTCTAACTAGTAGTCTTACTTTCATCAACCGCTATTTTAATGAAATTGAAAAAGAGGAAACCAAGTTCAAAAACTCAGTTTCCTCCAAGCATCCACTTTTAATTTCACATTATTTCTTCCTCATCGGTTTTACAACAAACGTTTGTATAATCGCTATTAAAATCGCGGCTAAAATGGCGGTGCCAAAACCGTTAATCACAAATGCGCTTCCCATTAAACCGGCTGTGAGCATGAGGGTTATCGCACTGATCACAAATAGAAATAATCCGAGAGTTAAGACTGTGATCGGTAACGTTAGAATGACAAGAATAGGCCTAACAATTGCATTCATAATGGACAAGAGCACACTGGCAATAAGCGCGGCCCCGAAACCTGAAAGCTGGAATCCATCAAATAAAAAAGCAATTCCCATTAAAATGAGGGCGTTAATGATTAATCCTACGATCCATCTCATGAACGACTCACATCCTCTTCATTTGGAATAACGAATACCGCAATGATGTATCCCAAAACGAAAGGAAATACACCTGTAGCAAAAAATAATACAACCGCAAGTAATCGAATGAGAGTTGGGTCAATATTGACGTATTGAGCCAGTCCTCCACAAATACCCGCTATTTTCCGGTCATATTGTGAACGAAATAACTTTTTCATGCTTGTCACCTCACTTTTTAGAAAATCGCTACAACCCTTTGAATAGGATTGTAGCTTTCTTTTTTAGTTTTGATCTCTTATTAACAAAGAACCTGTATTGGTCGATGCATTTACTTTGATTCGTGGCGAAGATTGCTGATTTCCGATAAAGTTCATCGACTTATGTGCGAACTCTTTCTTTTCCTCAAGCACTTCATAGTCCGCTAAATCAACGGTAAAACCGCCGACATTGGTTTTTAACTTGCCTTCGACTCTTGTTGATTTCGGAATAAACAAGTGGATACTACCTGTAGTTGCTTTTAAATCGGCATATCCTGACTCCGTTAAATCACCAAGGTTATAGGTGATTGAGCCATTCACAGTTTCGACATCTACATCTTGGACTGTTCCGGTCACCGTAATACCACCGTTTATTGTTTTTGTATCTAGTAAATCAACGGTTATATCTTTGAAGTCAATCGCTCCGTGTACCGTCTCTGCCATCACCTTTTTTCCTTTAATACCTGTAAAAGACAAAGCTCCATTTACTGCATTAACGTCAAATGTATCGACTTCAATTTGCTCTCCGGTAATTTGCCCATTAAATGTGTACAGCTTAATATGAGAAAAAGCGTTTCTTGGCACAAACACGGTTGTTTGAACTTTAATGGATTTCGTTTTCGTATGGAACAGCATTTTACGTTCATCCACTCGGAAAGAAGATTCTTGTAAGAAGACACGCCTTGCTTCTTCTGTATCCTTTACCCGATAAACCTTCGCTTGACACTCAATTCGAATATCTTTTTCATCCCAAGGTTTAAAGAGGATTGATCCATTTTCAAGAGAGATATCTATCGACGTTGGTTCAATGTCACGATGCTGGAAAATATGGTCAATAACAACGTGCGGTCCAAAATTAAAGTCTAGGTCAACATCTTTAATTTTTTGAATCGCACTCTCGATAAAGGACGCAAACATATTCGTAGTTGATGACGCCGCTTGGCGTGCGCGCTCGCGATAGTTATCGCCTTCATCCCAGTTCACTTTTGTCGATACTTCAGCTGTTTTTGGAGGCTCTGATTTTTCAATCGCTTCTAACAACTTAATTCCTTCTTCAGCCGTTATCTTCCCGTCTTCAATCATCTTTAATATCATTTTACGTTCTTCCAACATAGTCACTCCCTCTTGAAAATTAAGACTTCTGTATATTTTCCAATGAACAGAAAGGACATGAGGTTCTTCTCATGTCCTTTGAACGAAACAGTCCTCATTAAAATGGAGACGCTTCTTCACATGACAACAACAAAGTTTATTCTTCACTATTGTATTACGAAGCAAGCAAAAATAATGTTTCATTTTATTAGATCTTTTTTAGTTTCTTTGTAATTCTTTTTCTTGGATGAATTGATCCATTCTCGCTTTATCTCGTTCAAGAATCGGCTTTAAATATTTTCCTGTGTAAGAACCGGCTACTTCTGCTACTTGTTCAGGTGTTCCTTGGGCAACAAGCTGTCCACCTTTATCGCCACCTTCAGGTCCTAAATCAATTATGTGGTCAACCGTTTTAATCACATCAAGGTTGTGCTCGATCACAAGCACCGTGTCACCGTTATCGACTAATCGCTGTAACACTTTTAACAAGCGATCAATGTCATCAACATGAAGCCCAGTTGTTGGTTCATCTAAAATATAAATGGTCCGACCAGTAGCGCGCTTATGAAGTTGAGACGCAAGCTTAACGCGTTGTGCTTCACCACCTGAGAGAGTCGTTGCCGGTTGTCCGAGTCTAATATAGCCAAGTCCAACATCAACGAGCGTTTGAATTTTCCGGTTGATTTTAGGAATGTTCGCGAAAAACTCAAGTCCCTCTTCTACCGTCATTTCTAATACATCGGCAATCGTTTTACCTTTATATCTAATATCAAGTGTTTCCCGATTATAACGATTTCCCTCACAAACTTCACAAGGAACATACACATCTGGTAGGAAATGCATTTCAATTTTAATGATCCCATCGCCACGACACGCTTCGCAGCGACCACCTTTGACATTAAAACTAAAACGACCTTTCTTATAGCCACGAACTTTTGCTTCGTTCGTTAGTGCAAAGACATCACGAATGTCGTCAAACACTCCTGTATACGTTGCTGGGTTGGATCGAGGCGTTCGGCCAATTGGTGATTGGTCAATCTCAATGACCTTATCAATTTGTTCAAGACCGACAATTTCCTTATGCTGACCAGGTTTGTCTTTTGCTCGGTGCAGCTTTTGAGCAAGCGATTTATAGACGATTTCGTTAATCAACGTACTTTTCCCTGATCCAGAAACACCGGTTACGGCAATAAACAACCCAAGTGGAAACTCAACCGTGACATTTTTCAAATTGTTCTCGGACGCTTTTTTCACTGTAAAAGAGCGGTCGTCGGTTTTCCGTCTTTCCATTGGAACGGGAATGAATTTTTTTCCTGATAAATATTGCCCTGTTAAGGATTGATCGTCGTTCATAATTTCTTCCGGTGTTCCTTGCGCCGTAATTTCTCCGCCATGCACACCGGCTCCAGGTCCAATATCAATGATGTAATCAGCGGCCATCATTGTATCTTCATCATGCTCTACGACGATTAACGTATTGCCTAGATTCCGCATATGCACAAGTGTTTCAATTAAGCGATCGTTATCACGTTGGTGAAGACCGATTGAAGGCTCGTCCAGGATATAAAGAACACCCATTAACGAAGACCCAATTTGCGTCGCTAACCGAATTCGTTGCGCTTCTCCTCCTGATAATGAACCCGCTGAACGGCTAAGCGATAAATAATCAAGACCCACATTGATCAAAAAGCCTAAGCGATCATTGATTTCTTTTAATATTAAGCGTGCAATCGCTGCATCTTTTTCTGAAAGCTGGAGCTGCTCAAAAAAGGTTTTCGCGTCTTTTACCGATAACGTCGTCACATGCCCAATATGGCTTTCGCCAATAAATACAGCTAGGGTTTCTTTTTTCAAACGATAGCCTTTACACGTTGGGCAATGCTTATGCGTCATGTACACTTCCATTTGCTCACGAATGTAGTCAGAGCTTGTCTCTTTATAACGACGCGCGATGTTGCTGACCACACCTTCGAACAAAATTAAGTTTTCGCGAATTTGTCCAAATTCGTTTTCATAGCGGAAATAAATCCGGTCCGTTCCACTTCCGTATAAAATTTTATCCATTAATGCTTCTGGTATTTGTTCAACTGGCTGGTCCATATTAATATCATAATGCTCACAAACCGCTTCAAGCAGCTGTGGGTAATACTGAGAACTAGTCGGTTCCCATGCCGCAATCGCATGCTCTCTTAGTGTTTTCGTCCGGTCTGGGACAACTAGCTCCACGTCAACCTCAAGCTTATGACCAAGCCCATCACATGAAGGACAAGCTCCGAATGGACTGTTAAAAGAAAACATTCTCGGCTCTAGTTCTGGAATTGAGAACCCGCATTGCGGGCAGGCGTGGTGTTGACTAAAGAGTAGCTCTTCTTCTCCCATCACATCGACTAACACTCGGCCGTCTGCTAAAGTCAACGCTGATTCAATTGAATCAGCTAAGCGCGTTTGAATGCCTTCTTTCATAACAACACGATCAATTACTACTTCTATGCTATGTTTTTTATTTTTTTCTAGTTCAATCTTCTCTGCTACCTCGCGCATTTCTCCGTTAACGCGAACACGAACATAGCCTTGCTTCTTGATGTCCTCAAATACTTTCACATGAGTGCCTTTTCGACCAGATACAAGTGGAGCGAGAATTTGCATTTTTGTTCGTTCTGGATATTGAAGTAAACGATCGACCATTTGCTGAATCGTTTGTGAAGTGATTTCAATGCCGTGCTTCGGACAAACAGGTTTCCCAATTCGCGCATAAAGCAAGCGAAGATAGTCAAAAATTTCCGTTACTGTTCCGACCGTTGAACGCGGGTTACGGCTCGTTGTTTTCTGGTCAATCGAAATCGCTGGTGATAAACCTTCAATCGCATCAACGTCAGGTTTATCCATTTGCCCAAGAAATTGACGTGCGTAAGCAGAAAGAGACTCAACATAACGACGTTGTCCTTCTGCATAAATAGTATCAAACGCCAGCGACGATTTTCCCGAACCTGATAAACCTGTGAGCACAACAAGCTTATCTCTTGGAATCGTCACATCAATGTTTTTTAAATTATGAGAGCGTGCTCCTTTAACCACTATGTTTTCTAAAGCCATCTCCTCACCCCTCTGCTTTTAATTCAAGAACAAGATCACGAAGCTCCGCTGCTCGCTCAAAGTTCAATTCACGCGCTGCTTCTTTCATTTCTTTTTCCATCCGCTCGATCATTGCCTGCCTTTCTTTCTTGCTTAGCTTCTGAGCAGGTGCCGCATACGTTGCCGCTTCTGCGTCTTCTGAAACAAGCGTGGCTTGAATCACATCTGGAATTTTCTTTTGAATCGTCTTCGGCGTAATGCCGTGCTTTTCATTATGCTCTTGCTGAATCGTCCGACGACGTTTTGTTTCTTCTATCGCTAAATTCATTGATTTGGTAATTTTATCAGCGTACATGATGACGTGTCCGTTAGCATTCCTTGCTGCTCGACCAATTGTTTGAATCAGAGAACGGTCGGAACGAAGGAAACCTTCTTTATCCGCATCTAAAATCGTTACAAGTGATACCTCAGGAATGTCGAGACCTTCACGTAAAAGATTAATCCCAATAAGCACATCAAACGTTCCCATCCGCAGTTGGCGGATGATCTCAATCCGTTCAAGCGTTTTAATCTCCGAGTGGAGGTAACGAACTTTAATACCGATTTCTTTTAGATAGTCGGTTAAATCCTCCGACATTTTTTTCGTTAATGTCGTCACAAGGACACGTTCATTTTTCTCAACACGGGCATGGATTTCTCCGATGAGGTCATCAATTTGACCTTCAATCGGGCGCACGTCAATCGTTGGATCAAGTAATCCAGTTGGACGGATAATTTGCTGAACCATTTCAGGCGTGTGCTCAAGTTCGTATGGCCCTGGTGTCGCTGAGACATAAACCGCTTGATGCATTTTTTTCTCAAACTCTTCGAATTGCAATGGACGGTTATCTAACGCTGACGGCAGTCGGAAGCCGTGATCAACGAGCACTTGCTTGCGCGCCCGGTCTCCGTTATACATGCCACGGACCTGTGGCAGGGTAACGTGTGACTCGTCCATGATTAACAGGAAATCCTCTGGAAAGAAGTCGATCAACGTATAAGGTGTTGCCCCAGACTCTCGTAAGGTGAGATGTCTCGAATAGTTTTCGATCCCTGAACAGAAACCCATCTCAGCCATCATTTCAATATCATAGCGGGTCCGCTGCTCCAGACGTTGCGCCTCAAGAAGCTTGCCATTTTCATGAAGCTCCTTCAGTCGCTCTTCTAACTCCACTTCGATGTTTGCTATTGCTTTTTTTAGTTTTTCCTCACGGGTAACGAAGTGGGATGCTGGGAAAATCGCAATATGATTGCGCTCGCCTTTAATCTCACCCGTTAACGCATCAACCTCTGTCATCCTGTCAATTTCATCACCAAAAAACTCAACGCGAATACATTGCTCATCTCTTGAAGCAGGAAAAATCTCCACAACATCGCCTCGCACACGGAACGTTCCGCGCGTGAAGTTAATGTCATTGCGGTCATACTGGATATCGACTAACATCCTTAGAAGCTCATTGCGATCAATTTCCATCCCAACTCGAAGGGATACGACCAATTCACGATATTCTTCCGGCGAACCTAAGCCGTAAATACACGAGACCGAGGCAATGATAATGACATCATTACGCTCAAAAAGAGCACTCGTCGCCGAGTGTCGAAGCTTATCTATTTCATCATTGATACTGGCATCTTTTTCAATAAATGTATCTGAACTCGGCACATAAGCCTCTGGTTGATAATAATCATAGTAACTAACAAAATACTCAACCGCATTGTTCGGAAAAAACTCTTTAAATTCACTGTATAGCTGTCCTGCTAGTGTTTTATTATGAGCCATAATGAGCGTTGGCTTATTAATTTCTTTTATTACATTCGACATCGTAAACGTCTTCCCTGTTCCTGTTGCTCCAAGTAACGTCTGATGGCGCTCGCCTTTTTTTATACCTTCTACTAACTTCTTAATCGCTTCTGGCTGATCTCCCTCTGGCTGATAAGCTGATACAAGTTCAAACGTTTCACTCAAGTCAGATGCCCCCTCACGAACTAATTATAAGTAGATGTATTATACCATGATTCAGTAGATGGAAAGCAAATAATACGAACGTTTGTTTTAATTTTGCAGTGGTGGGGTGGGTGCGGTGCAGAGTGCTCGGATCAGAAAAGTGTGAAGTTGGATCATAAATTGCCACAATTGGATCATAAATCGTCAGTTTCAGATCATAAATTAGTGAAACCGGATCACATTCGCCACCCCACGCTCTCCTCAAACAGAAAAAGAGACGAATCGCTTCGTCTCTTCTACATTCCTGGCTTTTTTTTCAGCCTTTTTCTAGAAACAAGAAGGCCAGCTATAAATGATATGATCATAATTCCTATAATCCATGGTTGCTGCTGAACGGGAAGGACAACCAGGCTGACCATCCATGTCACAATACAAGCCCCAAGCAAGCTAAAGGTCACGCGTGTTGTCACAACCATTATGAGAAAAGGAACGATTAGAGCAAGGACAATGTCCGTCATTCTTCGATTCAAACTCCTTTTATCCAAAACTTATTCTCTCTGCTCATTATACTAACCTTTACAGTCGAAAGTAAGAGTCAATTCAATGAAAAAAGCGAGGAGCCTACCTGGCGTCCTCACTTTTGTACATTATCCTATTATTTACCACTTTTAAATTCTTTAATAACCTCGTTAAATAGATCCGGGTAATCCGTGAAAACTCCGTTCACTCCCCAGTCTAATGCGCGTCTCATATTTTCTTTTGTATTAACTGTGTAAGGGTGCATTTGTAAGCCCTCTGCTCTTACTTGTTGGACATATTCCTCATTAACTCTGGCTAAGCTCGGGCCAACTCCAATGGCGTACTCTTTAATGTAGGCAAGCTCAGCTGCTGCACCTGCTCCAAGTGTCGGTTGACTTAAAAGTTGAACTAAAGGCAAGTTTGGATTCATCTCGTGGATGTTAATTAAGCTTTGCGGGAAAAACGATTGAATCAGAACTTTGCTTGAACGAGCATTTTCTCCAGTTAAGTTATATTTATCAATTAATCGAAGCAACTCTTCTTCCATCCCTGGGTAAAGTGTTGGAGATTTCGTTTCAATGTAGTAGTTTGTGCTCCGGCCAAATTTTTGGAAAACCTCTTCAAGCGTCGGAACTTCTAGTCCAACAAACTCATCCTTTGCTTTCTCTGGGTTACGCGTATTGAACCATGATCCCGCATCTAGTTGCTTGATTTCATCAATCGTCATATTCGCCACAGATCCAGTGCCATTTGTTGTGCGGTTAACAGTCGTATCATGCATCGCGATAAGCACACCATCTTTGGTCATTTGTAAGTCAAGCTCAATATAATCTGCTTTCATTTGACGCCCAAGTTCATAGGCCAGCCATTATCGTGTGCTCAGGAGCATGTCCAGATGCACCGCGATGGGCGACATTGATAATTTTCGAATCCGGAGCTGGGGTGTTACCTGCTGCAGATGATGCGGCAGGCGCGGCAACTTGAGTTAGTAATCCTACACTAAATACGGCTAGAGCAACTTTCTTCATCCATTTCTTCATCTGTTCTCTCATCTCCTTTTAGTTCTTACTAGACTACTGTAACGGAGAAATATTAAGCTCGTATTAGTTGTATGTAAAAGCTTGTCTCTTTTAAGAAACGATTCGATTGTCCCTTCAAATTATTCCCCATCTCGTTCTTTTTAACTAAAAAAGGGGACATGTGGGTCGGGCGCTCGACTATTGGGTAGCTGACAAGGATCATAAGCCTGAATTCTAGTAAAAGGTGGATGAGCTTTTCGTAAAGAATGTTACCGTTCGCTATTATATTCGTAATATAGAAGATATATGAGTCGAATTAGTAGATATATCACTAAATTAGTAGATAAACAGAGCAATCATACTGATATATTCGTAAATTAGTAGATAAAACTCAGACCGAACCACCGTCATCACTGCCACCTTATTTGTTTAATTTTCGCATAAATATTGTTTAATAAATGTTTAAAATAAATCAAATGTGGTATACACATACTAAGTCTTACTAAAGGAGTAGATTATGCAGACTAAAACGGGATTTCATAGACTTGATGACAATCTGCTAGTTCAAGCTCGCGATAAAGCTTTAAAATTGAATTTGGATCCAGCCTTTATCAAAATGTTAGATAAAGAGATTGCAATGAGATCCCTTGACCAATCGAACGAGCTAGTTACTAGTTATAAAACTAAATAATATTAATAGAACAAAAAGCGCATCAATTCTGCGCTTTTTTATTTGTAGCTTGTAATATAAGAAAATTGGGTTGCTTCATTAACTTCTCGTAAGCTTCTGGAGCCTGTTGTTTAAACGTTGCTGTTGGCAGTGGTTCTATCACTTGCTCAAGCGTGAAATACTTGAGAGTATCATTTAAGATCATCGACAAAGGTCTTCTGTAAAACTCGACGTCTACCTCGATCTCTTCTTTTTTCCAGCGATCTTGCAAATGTTCCTGCTCAAAATAAAGTTGAGTTTGTGAGAGTTTGATGTCCGTAAATGGATGATGGACAGAGAATAACAACGAACCGCCTGGCTTTAACACTCTGTTCCATTCTTGAAAAACAGGTTCCCAGTCCTCTATATAGTGAAGCGTTAGGGAGCTCACAATAAAATCAAAGTTGTTTTTTTGAAACGGCAACATACCGGCTAAATCTAAACAAAACGCTTCGGCTTTTGTGCCAATTCTCCGTTTCGTTGCTTCAATCATTTTGGGGCTTACGTCAATGGCAACCACATCTGCCCCCCGCGCAAGCAACTGCTCCGTGTACCAACCAGCCGCACATCCAGCATCTAAGCCTTTTCGATTCGTCAAATCAATGGGAATTTGCTGAAGCATTGCGGGTCGTTCGTATTGACTATTATATAAACTTGTTTGATCGACATGATGCTCATAGCTGTTTGCTAGTTGGTTAAATGCATTTTTCACTTGATCTCTCATTAGTCACCTCGATTTTATTTTTCAGTCATCTAACGAATCCGCTCCATTCCACTTTATTTTTTATAGAAAATGAAAATAGCAACCTATAACAAAAAAACTCCCTTCACTACTTCCTCTATTAAGAGCAGCGAACGGAGCTTTTGCCAATTGCAAGCAACATTAAGTGATTGAATCTTGCAACACGACATCACCCTTTACAAGCAGGACGCCTAGTTGATGGTGCTCCCCGTCATAAAGGGCACCTTGTGCGAACCGGATTTCTCCGTCGTGGTTCAGTACTTCTAATTTACAAAAAGCAGAATTGATTTGAAGGGCTTCGTAAAAGCCAGTTTCTGTGTTTACTTCTTGTCCGTTCACTTTGACAATCGTTTCTCCGATTTCTAGATTCATTTTGGCTGCTGGACTATTTGGAAGGACACCGAGAATGATGCAACCTTTTGTTTGTGTAGAAAAAAAGATTGGTTGCTTTCCTTCATGTATTTTTGCTTGGTAAGAAAGCAGCTCTCTAAACACGATGGCTAGTCCACCTAACACGACCGCTAGAACTGGAATATAATAGCTTCCTATCGCAAAAAGAGATAATAACAGCCCTAAACCGATTACACGGCTTCCCATTGCTTGAATAGGCATTCTCGGAATCGAACCACGTACGCGCTGGGTGAAGCCGATTAAAAATGGAATAAAAACAGGTTGTAATGTTACATCTCCAACCGAAAAAACAGGCCAATGCGTGATCGTTGGGATCATTCCTTCCGGGATAAAAAAGACGACTGGTACGAGCCAGATTCTTTTGGCCACATGCAAGCCTACCCATTTCCCTCGCTTGCTTCGTTCGAGCCTTGGTGAAGAATAGGTGGCTCCGTGATAACGGATGAGGAACCCTTCGGCAATCATGAATAAAACTAAGATGGTTGCCACGATAACAAGTGGAATGTTCCCTAACTCAGCGTAAATAGGGGCCACATACTCCATTGAGCCGAGCAACGGTTCTAGCCCGTAAAAAAACAATAAAAAACCGAGGACATACGTTGGCGTCAGCCATTGCACTTGTAATGTTAACGCAAAAAACACATACAAAACAGCGATCACCGCAATCCATTCCCAGGAAATAATCAGTCCTAGTCCAATGGTCACAATAGAAAGGAAGACTCCCGTAAGTAAGCCAGGTAGGAATGGAATCGTATAATCAGCAAGTCTCCTAAACACCCTTGTATGAAAAGAGATTCGCTCTTCTTTGACCCGTTTTTTTGATAGAAAATAAAGTAAAATCAGCCAAAGATAGAAAATAGGGTTGGCTAGGAAATAAAGAAAAAAGATAGCAATCATTTGGAATAGGTCCATTACCATAGTTGTAACTCCTTCAACTATTGTTTCTACTTTTAAACGTAACACATTTACACAAAAAGGTACATCCTTCAAAAGCTAGAAGGATGTACCTTTTTCAATTCGACAAGCAGGTCGCTTGTTCCTTTAATGTTATTCTTTTGCTTGTTTGATGATTAGCTCGATTGCTGTTTGAAGCTGATGGTCATTTTCTTTGTCACGAACATGTTCGACAAGCTCTTGTTGAATTAACGCTGCTGTTTCTTCGTTGATTTCACCTGTTGCATCCAAGCTATGAGCACGTTGGAAGGCAATAACAGCTTGCTCGGTTTGCTCGTTGAAATATCCGTCAGTACGACCAGGCTCAAACCCAAGACCTTTTAACATCATTTGAGCATTTTTAATTCGTTCACTCATCATATCAATTCGAAGATTTCCTTCATCACCGATAGATAATGGAGCGACGTAGAAATAATCTGGTTGCTTCACTTCAATCGTTGGCATAACCCCTTCACCGTGAATATCATTACCGGCCGAGGTTAACCACTTAAACAACGATAGTTTTAGTTCACTACCATCACCTAATTTAATCGTTTGTTGGACCGTTCCTTTACCAAATGTTTGTTCACCAACTACATCATAGCCTCCACCTTCGCTTAGCGCAGCAGATAATATTTCAGACGCTGAAGCAGATGCTTTGTCAGTAATCCCAATAATTGGATAAGGTTTCTTTTGATCAAGGTTAGACATGTAGCGAACTTTTTCCCCGTCACGGTTTTCAATCTGAACAATTGGCGTTCCACCAGGGATGATTAACTTTCCGATGTCCTCCACTGCGTTTAGGTAGCCACCTGGATTTCCGCGAACATCAATCAGTAGTCCTTCAATGCCTTGTGATTCTAAATCTTCTAGTTTTTCTTTGAAACGTGCCGCTGTATCTTCTGAGAACGATGTTATTTCAAGTAAACCAACTTTTGTTCCATCACGTTCAATTACGTCAGAACGGACGGTTTCAATTGGAATTAATCCACGTTCAACCGGAATATCAAACAACTCATTGACGCCTGGACGTTCAATCGTTAAATTGACAATTGTGCCTTTTTCACCACGAATTTGAAGAACTGCTTCGTATAAAGACAAGCCGTCAATGCTGTCTCCATCAATTTTTAAGATTTTATCATTTGGCTGTAAACCTGCTTTTTCAGCTGGCGACTCACGGAATGGAGCGACAATTGTTACTTTGCCATCTGTCATGCTCACTTCAGCACCAATTCCTTCAAAGTGAGAACCGAGTGATTCGACAAACTGAGTTGCGGTTTCTTGATCCATATAAACTGAATAGGGATCTTCTAGCGTTCGAAGCATGCCTTCGATTGCACCTTCAACCAACTCTTGTTCACTAATTTCCTCAACATACTGTTCTTGAATAATAGACATTGCTTTTTCAAACTTCTTCATTAACTCCTTGTTTGAGAGTTCTGCACTAACTTCTACACTCTCTGGAGCTGCTGAATCGGTTTCAATACTAGCAGGTGTCGCTTGCCAATATAAGCCAAATGCTCCTAAAACAAAGACTGCTGCTACAATCATCAGATACTGTTTTTTATTCACGTTTACCAACTCCCACTATGTCTAAGAACCTTTGTAAATTGAACCATCGTGTTATAGCAAAAGGCACTACACAACCGTGCAATGCCTATTTTTATTTGTTATTAGAACAGTTTAGTCTATGCTCGTTGTGTACGAGTTATGACGTTCTTTTATTGTAGTAAAGAATATCAAATAAGTCAAAACCTCATCCTACCAAAACAGGTAAGATGAGGTTTAAAAAAACGATTAACGTGGAATATATCTCATAGGGTCAACAGCATTTGATTTTGCACCATTCCAGCCACCTTCATGAACTTCAAAATGAAGATGCGCGCCGAATGAATGACCTGTGTTACCCATCATTCCTAAACGTTGTCCTTTAGAAACACGTTGTCCTGCTGACACTTCTCTGTTTTCTAAGTGAGCATACAATGTCGTAACTAAACGTCCATTAACTTGATGAGCAATTAACACAACATTTCCGTAACTAGATGAGTAGTAAGATTGAACGACTGTTCCGTCTTGAACCGATACAACCGGAACATCACCTGTACGTCCATTTTTACCAATGTCGATTCCATAATGCATACGACCACCTGAGAATGAACGAGGTCCAAATCCTGACGTAATTGATCCTGTAGCCGGACGCATAAACCCAGAGTTCGTTACAGCTGGTGCGCTATGAACTTGATTAGAACCGCCTGATGAACCACCACTTGTTGCAGTTGAATTGGAAGTGGAACCGCTAGAACTTGTCCCACGAGAAGCTAGTTCCGCTTGTCTCTTACGCTCTGCTTCTGCAGCTGCTTCTGCTTCGCGACGAACACGATCTTCATGCTCTTTTAATTCTTGTTTCAATGCAGCTTCTTGACGACGAAGAAGATCATCTTCATCCTGCAATTCACCAAGATCAGCATGTAAATCGTCTTGCTTAACTTTTAGTTGTTCCATCACACGATCTTTTTGCTTTCTTTGAGACTCAAGCTCTGCCATTAACTCTTCTAGTTGAATTAAGTGATTTTCTAACTTTTCAAGTTCTAGCTCAACTTGTGCTTTTGCTTCTTCTAAAAGCAAATGATCTTCGATGTGAGCATCTAAAATGTTACGGTCTTGTTGAGCAATAACAGACAAGGCACTAACACGATCTAAGAAATCACTAAATGTTTTCGCTCCAAGAATAACTTCTAAATAGTTAATCGAACCACCCGTTTGATACATAGAACGAGCACGATCTTTTAACAATTCGTCTCTCTCTGCGATACGCTCTTCAAGGATCACAATCTCTGCTTTTAACTCTTCGATTGCCTCTTGTACTTCTTCTATTTCCGCTCTTTTTTCACGAACTTTCTGATTCGTCACTGCCACTTGCTCATCAATTCGCTGAATTTCATCTGTTAACTCTTGCATTTCCGCTTTAAGTTTATTAAGTTCTGCTTGTGTTTTCACTTGTTCTGTTTGATTAGCCGCTCTTTCTTTTTCAACCTCTGAAATTTCATTACGAAGCTCACTGTTCGCTAGTGCCTTGGGATTAAACGTGTCTATTCCAAAAGATCCAGCGGTCAATAGTACAGCTACGGCAATTAGCCCGACTTTCCTTTTCATTCAGTCGTTCCCCCTCAACTGATCCCTGTTGGTTGATCAGATATTTTTAGATGAAATTCATTGCGCATATGTAGGTGGCGTGAGCGTTCGAGCTCACGCCTGCAACGATTCCGATTTATACTTACTTCTATTAAACTTTTAAGAATTTACGCACTGACATCATGCTTCCCCATACTCCGATAAAAGCACCGATTGCAATTAACAGACCTGCCACTTGCCACATATGTGGAAAAACAGGTAGTAACGAGAAGAACATCACTTCAATTCTCGAACCCCAGTTATTAAACAGATACGAATATCCAAAACCAATGATCAAGATTGGAATAACGGCTCCTAAAATACCGAGTAGCATTCCTTCAATAAAAAATGGCCAACGTATGAAACTATTTGTTGCTCCAACTAGTTTCATAATTTGAATTTCTCTTTTCCTCGCAACGATCGTTAACTTAATTGTGTTAGCAATTAAGAACATCGCGGTAAACATCATTCCAGCCACTAAGATTAAACCGACTGTTCGAATAAAGTCTGTTACGATGAACAAACGCTCAACATAATCTCGTCCATAGTTAACGCGCTCCACATAATCAAGCGTCTCGATGTTAGACGCCACTCTCTCTGTTAGCTGAGGTGTGGTCGCTCTCACGACATACGAATCATTTAAAGGATTTTCTTCTCGAATGGATTCAAATACTGCACCACTTTCATTTAAACTATCAATGAGTTGGTTAAGTCCTTCTTCTTTATCGACATACGTGATTGTATCAATGTTTGGTATTTTTTCTATTTCAGCTAGTAACTCAGCTTGTTGTTCATCTGTTGCCGTTAGTTCAATATAAACTTTAATTTCCACATCGTCTTCGATGTTTGTCGCAATGCTGTTTACATTCATGATTAAAAGTAGAAATACTCCGACCACAAAAAGCATGACAGCTACAGCACTAATTGATGCAAATGTCATCCAGCTATTACGTCCTAAGTTTCTTGATCCTTCTCGAACATGACGTCCGAGGGTTCTAAGCTTCATAGCCGTAGCTCCCCCTTACTTCATCTCGGACAACTCGTCCACCTTCAATCGCAACAACACGTTTTTTGATCGTGTTTACGATATCTTTATTATGAGTCGCCATAATAACCGTTGTTCCACGGTGGTTGATGTCATCTAAGATGTCCATAATTTCCCACGCTGTATCTGGGTCTAAATTCCCTGTAGGCTCGTCCGCTATTAATAGTTCAGGACTGTTTACGATCGCACGTGCAATCGCTACACGTTGCTGTTCTCCACCTGAGAGTTCATTGGGTAATGATCTTGCTTTATTTTTCAGATGTACAATATCTAAAACGTCCATCACTTTTCGTTTAATTACACTTGGACTTTCCTCAATTACTTCTAAAGCAAAAGCCACATTCTCATAGACTGATAGAGTCGGGAGAAGTTTGAAATCTTGGAAAACAACACCCATTCTTCTTCTCAGCTGTGGAATTGCTCTTTCTTTTACTTTTGCTAGATTGGTTTCATCGAAGAAAATATCGCCTTTTGTCGGTTTTTCTTCCCGATACATCATTTTGATAAACGTTGATTTCCCAGCTCCACTAGGACCAACTACATATATAAACTCGCCTTTTTTTATCGAAATCGAAATACCATTAATCGCTTTTACATTGTTCGGATAAGACTTCCAAACATCTTTCATTTCTATCACTAAAAATCACATCCCTGCGTTTCTCATAATTGTGCTAACTTGAAGCACGGGATCGTTGCATGTTGACCAAAAAACCTGTAGGAATTTCACGTCTCCTGTCGTTTTCTAGATTATTATAACACCGTTAATACGAAATAGGTTCAACATTTATGTTACAATTTGATTTCAACTTTGAAAAATAGAACGAAAAAAGCGAAAATCCCTCTTTTTAAAGGATTTTGCGCTTTTCGTTTTATAAAAATTACCTTTTTTTACTTAATGTTTTTCCCATTCATATGTGGAGAACGGGGGTCTAACTGCATAAACTCAATACGATTTCCATCAGGATCTTTTACCCAGCACTGGTAATTATAATCTTTTCCTCGCATTGGTTCGACATCTAAAACAACCCCTTTTGACTTCAGGTGATTGGCGATTTGATGAATGTCCGTTACTTCTAAGCATAGATGGTTGAAGCCAATTTTATCGTTTTCTGGTTTGTCTTTTGTTTTCCCACCATAAAATAGCTCAATAAACTGTCCTGGTGCGACTTTAATATACTCAATCCAAGGGTTGCCTTCGTCATCTAAAATATCAAAGGCCCTCTCAAATCCAAGTATCTCACAATAAAACTGAAGTGATTTCTCCATATCTTTAACGGTCAAAGCTAAATGTCCAATCCCTTTAATCATGCATGAACCTCCTAAGCTAAGATCGTTTCAATTCTAGCGACAACATCTTCCTGTAATTGAATGCCAGAAGCTTTCACATTTGCTTCAATTTGTTCAGGCTTACTTGCTCCAACAAGCGCACTTGCTACGTTCGGTTGACGTAAAATCCAAGCAATTGCAAGCTCTGGTAACGTCACGTCAATTTCTTTTGCTACCACTTCTAACTGTTCCACTTTACTTGAAACATCTTCATTTAACATCCCTGTGATGAATTGATTGATGGAACCATTGGCAGCGCGGCTGTTTTCTGGCAAGTTTCCACCTTTGTATTTACCTGTTAACACACCTTGTGCAAGTGGTGAGAATACAACTTGACCAATTCCGTGCTTTTCACTAACAGGAATTACTTCTTGTTCAATGTAACGGTGTAGCATATTGTATTGCGGTTGGTTAACAACAATGCGGTCTAATAAAAACTTGTCAGCGATTCCAACAGCTTCTTCAATTTGAGCCGCACTCCACTCACTGACACCTGCATATAAAATTTTGCCTTGACGAATCAAATCGTCAATCGCTCTAAGCGTTTCTTCCACAGGCGTTTCTGGATCGTAACGGTGACAGTAAAAGATGTCGACATAATCAAGATTCATACGTTGCAAGCTGCCATTCACCTGTTCAATCACGTGCTTACGAGATAAGCCACGATCATTCGGTCCTTCACCCATTGGCCAAAATGCTTTTGTTGTAATTACATAAGATTCCCGCGGGTATTCCTTAAGAGCTTGAGCCATCACGCGCTCTCCCTCGCCTCTCTCGTACACATTTGCCGAATCAAAGAAGTTGATACCTAACTCATATGCTTTATGTATCGTTTTTTCCGCGATGTTATCTTCGACTGACTTCCCGTATGTTAGCCAGCTTCCTAAGCTAATTTCACTTACTTTTAACCCTGTTCTACCAAGTCTTCTATATTGCATTTATGTTCCTCCTTAAGTTTTACTACTATCATTGTACTCAATTGAATTCGTTTACAAAAGTAGTGAAATATTCTTTATATAGATACATTTGTTTGAGTTACTATACTTAAGTATAGTTGCTTTTTTTGTCCGTGACATGTCGTTCCATTGCGCTGCAGTCACTCGCTTTCCGCGGGGAGGTGCCTTACCTCTATTTCCCGCAGGAGTCGAGTGACTTCCGCTTCATTACACTAAGAGTAATAACTAGGTTATAGCACCCTTAACGATAAAAAAAGAACCCAATCTCGCGTTGAGTTTGGGTTCTGGTTGCAATTATTGAGCCGAGATCCATTTAGCTAAATTCTCTGCATCCTCAGCAGGAATGTTAATAGCTGGCATTGTGCCTTGGCCGTTTTGAATGACGTTTAACACTTGCTCAGGCGTATGGTCTTGTCCCGCTAGAGCTGGACCGCCTCCACCTTGAAGGTTTCCACCATGACATCCGATACAGCTTGACTCATATACGGCACGAGCTGCTGTTGCATCGAAATCTCCTGTTGCTTCTTCAGTTGCAACATCCTCTGCTGGTGCTGTTTCTTCAGGTGCAGGAGCTGCTTCATCCCCGCCTCCACAGGCAGTTAAAGTCACAATCACACCTAATGCTAGTAGCATCTTTTTCATTTGAATTCCTCCTTTCTTTTTTCTTCCATAGCAGTATAACCGTTTTGCTAGGTTTTAAGCTCGCTTAAAGCCTTCACCAAGTACCTCTGTTGCATTGGCAACAATGACAAACGCTTTAGGATCAACCGCTTTGACAACTTGTTTCAATTTTGTGACTTCCGTTTGATTTACGACACACATGAGCACATCGCGCTCTTCGTTCGTATATCCACCGTAACCACTTAATTTAGTTACCCCACGGTCAATATCCCTCAAAATCATTTGTTGCACATCCTCTTGATGATTGGAAATAATGAGAGCTATCTTTGCATATCCTACCCCCATTTGCACAATATCAACCGTTTTTCCTGTAACAAATAAACTAATTAACGCGTAAAGCGCAAGTTCAATTCCAAAAGCCACCGCTGACGTGATGACAATCAACCCATCAATTAAAAAAACCGCGACTCCAAGCGAAAGCCCTGTATACTTTTGAATAATTTGTGCAGCCAAATCGGTTCCACCTGTGCTCGCACTCGCCCGAAAAACAAGACCAATTCCAAGTCCAACCCCTATACCTCCAAAGAGAGCACCAAGCAGCGGATCCACAAACCCAACCGACCAATCCCTCGTAACAAGAACCACGAATGGCAGAAAAATCGTTCCGACTAATGTTTTAAGTCCATATTTAAACCCACCAAGTAAAAGTATTCCTAAAATAAACAACGGAATGTTAAAGGCCCACTGCGTAAAAGCAGGCTCAATCCCAACGAGATGAGCAACGATCGTACTAATCCCACTCACACCGCCTGAGGCAATCTTGTTCGGAAGTAGAAACAAATTAAAAGCAATCGCCACAAGCGCCGCGCCAACAAGGATATATGTATAGTCAATAATTGCTTGCACCTTCGTGCTCGGAGGCTGTTGTCCTCTCCGCGCCTTTGCCATCATCATCATGCTGCTATTCACTCCTTACCTTACTATTAGAATATCCAAATAATCCTTGGGTAGTATAGCACCGCTCCTAAGATCTGTAAATGAGACTGTGCTAATACGTTAGTGAGGTGAAGGATGCGATCTCTGAGAGGAGCTGTTATTACCTGAAATGTTGTAAGGAGTGCCATTAATTCGCGATCTATTGTTTTATTTTGCTTTTTAAACTGGCTTATTCGCTATTAAATCGGTAATAAGAGCCTCGTCTCCATTTTCTCGCTGAAACCAGGCCTTACCAACTTCCCCAAAAAAACCGCAAAAAAGCCACCTCTCAAAGGTGGCTCTCTCTCTTTTCTACCTATATCATCTTACTTCCCTAAAGCCAAACGCAAATACGAATCAATAAATCCGTCTAAATCGCCGTCCATGACCGCATTCGTGTTTCCGATCTCAAAACCGGTACGGTGATCCTTCACCATACTGTATGGATGGAAGACATATGAACGGATTTGGCTCCCCCAACCGATTTCTTTTTGTTCGCCGCGAATTTCTAAAAGCTCAGCCTGCTGCTTTTCAATTTCTAATTGATAGAGCTTGGCGTTCATCATTTTCATTGCGCGCTCGCGGTTTTTAATTTGCGAACGTTCAGTTTGACACGTAACAACTGTGTTTGTTGGCAAGTGAGTAATCCGGACAGCGGAGTCAGTTGTGTTGATGTGCTGACCACCGGCTCCACTAGCGCGGTACGTATCCACTTTTAAATCTTCTGGTGAAATGTCGATCTCAACGCTGTCATCAAGTTCAGGCATAATCTCACATGAAACGAATGATGTGTGGCGACGACCCGATGAGTCAAACGGTGAGATTCGGACTAAGCGGTGCACGCCTTTTTCTGCTTTTAAGTAGCCGTAGGCATTGTGGCCTTTGATTAACAAAGTAACACTTTTAACTCCAGCTTCATCTCCAGGCAAGTAGTCAAGTGTTTCAACTTTGTAGCCTTTGTCCTCAGCCCAGCGTGTGTACATGCGAAGTAGCATTGAAGCCCAGTCCTGTGACTCGGTTCCGCCAGCACCTGGGTGCAACTCTAAGATCGCATTGTTTTTGTCGTAAGGTTCGCTTAATAAAAGCTGAAGCTCGTAGTCGTTCATTTCTTGAGACAATGATTTTACGCCTGTTTCAAGTTCTTTTTGAAGCTCTTCGTCCGCTTCTTCTTTGACTAAGTCATAGGAAACTTCTAGATCTTCAAATTTCTCGGCCATTTGTAAGAAGGTATTGACTTGTTCTTTTAAGCCGTTTGCTTCGTTGATGACCACTTGAGCGGAGTCTTGGTCATTCCAGAAGTCGGGGTCAGTCATTTTTTCGTCGAGCTCGGCAATTCGTTCTTGCTTGTAATCGAGGTCAAAGAGACCCCCTAAATTCAGTTATTCGTTTTTCCATTTTTGCGAGTTCTTGCTTAATTTCTACTAATTCCATTTTCGCACCTCAGGGCAATTGCCAGCAAAATCAAATTTGCTGGCAATGCTTACTTTCTTTTATTTTATTGATCTTGGCCGCAGCAGTTTTTGTATTTTTTCCCACTTCCGCAAGTACAAGCGTCGTTTCTTCCGACTGTTACGCCTTTGCGAATTGGTTTGCGTTTTTTCGGTTCTGTTTCTGTGCTTTGTTGCATCGCTTTTCCTTCAGCTACTTTTTGACGCTCAAGGTTTTGCTGTACTTGTGCTTTCATGATGTACATCGCGACTTCTTCTTCGATCGAGTCAACCATTGCTTCAAACATCTCGAAGCCTTCGAAGCGGTATTCACGAAGCGGATCGTTTTGACCATAAGCACGTAAATGAATTCCTTGGCGAAGCTGATCCATTTGGTCAATATGGTTCATCCACTTGCGGTCAACTGTACGAAGCATGATTACTTTTTCAAATTCACGCATATGCTCAGGCGTGAATTGCTCTTCTTTCTCATTGTAATTTGATGTAACTTTTCCAACGATGATTTCGATCATTTCTTCAGGATCTTTGCCTTTTAAGTCTTTCTCAGTCAGGTCATCTTCATTAAGAAGGTTAGCCTTCATGTAGTTCACGATTGCCGTGATATCCCAGTCCTCAGGCACTTCCGTATCCGGAGTGTGGAGGCCAACCGTACGCTCGATCACAGACTTAATCATTTTTTCAACGATGTCGCGAAGGTTCTCTGACTCAAGAACTTCCATACGTTGCTTGTAAATGATTTCACGTTGCTCACGCATCACATCATCGTATTGTAAAATTTGTTTACGAGCATCGAAGTTATTACCCTCTACTCGTTTTTGTGCGGTTTCAACGGCACGAGAGACAAGCTTACTTTCGATCGGCTCATCTTCTTCCATTCCAAGACGATCCATCATCGCGCCCATACGCTCTGAACCGAAGCGACGCATTAACTCATCTTCCATTGATAAATAGAATTGAGTTGAACCTGGATCTCCTTGACGTCCTGAACGACCACGAAGCTGATTATCAATCCGGCGACTTTCGTGACGTTCTGTACCAAGAACATGAAGACCACCAAGTCCAATAACACCCTCGCCAAGCTTGATATCCGTACCACGACCAGCCATGTTCGTTGCGATCGTAACCGCGCCTTTTTGGCCAGCGCCTTCAATGATTTCGGCTTCTCTTTCATGGTTTTTCGCGTTTAACACGTGATGAGGAATCTTGCGCTTTTTTAAGTAACCAGACACAAGCTCAGATGTTTCAACGCTTACGGTACCAACAAGAACCGGTTGACCGCTTTTGTGTTTCTCTTCAATTTCATTCACAACAGCTTTGAATTTCGCTGCCATCGTTTTAAAAATTAAATCAGGCTTGTCATCACGGGCAATTGGTTTGTTCGTTGGAATAACCATAACATCCATGCCGTAAATGTTGCGGAATTCTTCTTCCTCAGTTTTCGCTGTACCGGTCATACCAGCTAGTTTTTGATATTTACGGAAGTAGTTTTGGAATGTAATTGAAGCAAGTGTCATGCTTTCCTTTTGGATTTGCATGCCTTCTTTCGCTTCGATCGCTTGGTGCAATCCGTCACTATAACGGCGCCCTTTCATTAGACGTCCAGTAAATTGGTCGACAATTACGACTTCGCCATCTTCAACCACGTAGTCAGCATCACGGTGCATGACTACATAGGCTTTTAACGATTGATTCAAGTGATGGTTTAGTTGAACATGCTTGGAATCATATAAGTTATCAATACCAAAAGCACGCTCTGCTTTGTTAACCCCTTCTTCGGTTAACTGTACATTCTTTGTTTTTTCATCAAATGTATAGTCTTCTTCTTTTTTCAAAACACGGATAAACGAGTTGGCTTGTTGATAAAGCTGGGTTGAGCGTTCTACTGAGCCTGAGATGATTAATGGTGTACGGGCTTCGTCGACTAAGATTGAATCGACCTCATCGACTAAAGCGAAGTGAAGCGGACGCTGAACCATTTGCTCTTTGTAAAGCACCATGTTATCACGTAGGTAATCAAAACCTAGCTCATTGTTCGTGCTGTATGTGACATCAGCCTCATAGGCTTCACGTTTTTCTTCTTTTGATAATTCATTTGCGTTTAATCCGACCGTTAGGCCTAAGAAACGGAAAAGTTCTCCCATAATCTCAAAGTCACGACGAGCTAAATATTCGTTGACCGTTACGATATGAACACCTTTTTCTGTGATCGCATTTAAATAAACGGCAATCGTTCCAACGAGCGTTTTCCCTTCCCCTGTTTTCATTTCTGCGATATTTCCTTGATGAAGAGCAATCGCACCTAATAGCTGCACAGGGTATGGAGTCATATGTAAGACACGTGTAGACGCCTCACGGACAACCGCAAACGCTTCTACTAATAAGCTATCTAGAGATTCCCCTTTTTGATAGCGTTGTTTAAATTCATCGGTTTTTGCACGAAGCCCATCATCAGAAAGCTTCTTCATATCTGGAGCCAATGCTTCTATTTGGTCAACAAGCTTCTCATTTTTCTTCACTTGTCGTTGGCTTGGATCACCAATCACTTTCTTTAATAAACCTAACATCAGATTCGCCCTCTCTTTTCACAGCTCGTCCTAGAACGAAACGAGCCTGACACATTTTCATGATTCTAATTTTATCAGTTAACAGGTGGTCTTACAAGGGACAGCCGCTTGACAAACTTGTCGAATTGCGATTTCACTTGTCCTTTAAAGTCGGAAAGATTATTTTATCTAGGTTAGTGGCTCCTCCAACCGTTGTCGCATAGGCTATCTCGAGGAGGGATATGATGAGAATTTTAAACTGGGGTGTAGATTCTGCAGCTGCTGTTACTGAAACGTTACACCAATGTGTTCGAGATAATTTTGGCCGCCCTGATTTCTGGGGCCGTTATTTATCAACGATTCCAAACGTTAGTGACGGGTTGACGTTGGAGGAAATTCGCTTTATTCATGATAATGGCATGAAGGTGATGCCAATTTTTAATAATTTCAGAGAAGCCGTTGGTGCTCGGGCCGGGGCTGTCGCTGCTCGTAATGCGATATTCAAAGCAAGGCAGCTCGGTATTCCTGAAGGCACGTTTATTTTCGCAAATGTTGAACGATTTTTCTTAGTTGATTCAGCTTGGATTATCGCATGGGTGGAAACGATGTACAACAGCCCTTATCGCCCAGGTATTTACGCCGATCCTGATGAAGGTCCATTTAACGAGGCGTACTGTGCCGCTCATGCTGCTAATAACCTCGTTGGTGAACAGGCCGTTATATGGAGTGCAGAGCCAGAACTCGGAACGACCACAAAACAAAAAGCACCAAAACGTTTCATTCCAAGTCGCCCTGATTGTGACGCCAATGTGTGGGCATGGCAGTATGGTCGTGATGCCGAGGAGTGTCCGATCGACACGGTGCTAATGGAAAATCGTTTGTATCAGAATTTATTTTAATGACAAAAAAGAGTTACCGATATTAATTCAGTAACTCTCTTTGCGTTTTAAGAAGCTTTTTGATTTCCAGTCTTCTCTCTTGCATCTCACTTGCAGGAACGGGTTGGCTAAAAAAGAACCCTTGACCTTCATTGCATAAATGCTGTTGTAAAAAAGCGAATTGTTCTTTCGTTTCGATTCCTTCTGCTACCACGTTTAACTTTAGGTTGTGAGCCATTGCAATGATCGTTTTCACAATCGTCGCATCGCTTGTGTCGGTTTGAAGCTCACGTACGAAGGATTGATCAATTTTCAATGTATCAACAGGAAATTGCTTCAAGTAATTTAAGGAAGAAAAGCCTGTCCCAAAATCATCAATACTAATGATTACACCGAGCTTTTTTAAGCGCTGAAGTGTTGTGATCGTTTGTTCAATGTTAACCGTCATGCTCTCTGTAATCTCAAGTTCTAGAAGCGAAGGCTGTAAACCCGTTTCTAAAAGAATTCGTTCGACCGTTTCAACTAAATCTACTTTCTGGAACTGTCGTGGGGACAAATTAACGGACATCACACCGGTTATCCCTTGCTCTTGCCATATTTTATTTTGAATACAAGCTTCTCTTAACGCCCATTCACCGATTTTGATAATGAGCCCTGATTCTTCCGCAATCGGAATAAACGTGCCCGGTGAAACCACGCCCCATTTCGGATGATTCCATCTAATCAACGCTTCAACGCCAATGATGTCTTCTTTTTCGAGGTCTATTTTCGGCTGATAGTGAAGCACCAATTCGTTTCGTTCAATTGCACTATGTAAATGTATTTCTAGATCTAGTGGATTTATCGTGTCGCTTACATCAGGTGGAGAGTAGAAATGAACTGTATTTCTGCCGTTATTTTTCGCTTGGTACATTGCGAAATCTGCATTTTTCATAATCTTCTCAAACGTATCTCCGTCCTCAGGAAGCATGCTGATCCCGATGCTTGGCGACGTAAACACATCGTAATTACGAATGGAAAAAGGGGCAGACATCGCTTGAATAATGTGATTGGCTTTTGCAGCTGCCCTATTACGATCGAGATTCGTTAA
The DNA here is from genome assembly GCF_000513135.1 of Halalkalibacter akibai JCM 9157. Lineage (GTDB taxonomy): Bacteria > Bacillota > Bacilli > Bacillales > Bacillaceae_D > Halalkalibacter > Halalkalibacter akibai. Next base: position 36,527 of record NZ_BAUV01000001.1, on the reverse strand, counting down.
CACAATCACAAACTCATCTCCCCCTAACCGGAACAAAAAGTCTTGTTCCAGCAAACAGGCTTGAAGTCTGTGGCTCACTTCCATTAAGAGAAGATCCCCTACCTGATGTCCCATACTGTCATTAATCACTTTAAAACGGTCAAGATCTATAAACAAAATAGCAGCCGGTCGATCTTCGTTTAACTCTTCTTCAAGTCTCTTTTCCAGTAGAAAACGGTTCGGCAACCCGGTTAAATAATCATAGTAAGCTAATTGCTTAATTTTTTCTTCTTGTTTCTTTCTAACTGATATATCACGGTAATTCACGACAAATCCGTTAATGCTATCATCATGAAGCAAATTGACGATGCTGACTTCACAATAAATCGTTGTTCCATCAGCTTTCAGAACTCTAATTTCATCTTTAAAAGACGTAGCAGGGTTGGCTAAAGAAGAGGCGAAAAAGCTTTCAGCTATTGGCACATCTTTTTCATAAATGGAATCAAAACAACTTGTCCCAATTAAGCTTTTCGGAAAAAAACCTGTCACTTGTTCAACAGCTGGACTGACGTATCTGATCATTCCGTGCTGATCTAACACGACAATGACGTCTGTCGATTGTTTAATCAACGTATCAAAGCGAACTTCGCTCTTTTTCAATTCAGACTCTAACTGCTTTTTTTCCGTTATATCGCGAGCTACACCGTACACCCCGAGGATTTCCCCATTGATGATTGCAGGTACAACGGTCACAATGACAAATTTAATATCCCCATTCTTATGGACAATTCTAAATTGCTTTTCATTCACTTTTCCCTTTAGCGCACTGGTGAAAGCACGTTTCACTAAAGGTAGGTCATCACGGTAAATACACTTTGAAAAATGAGTATACAATAACTCCTCCTTAGAAGAGCCTGTTAAATTTTCTAAGCCACTATTCAAATCAATAAACTCTCCAGTGAAATCTATTAGAAACAAAGCATCGGGATAGTTTGAAAATAGATCTTTATAGATCACATCTTTATTTAATTGATCCAGCTTATTTTTCTTACTAAATGATAGTTTTCTCATACTTTCACCTCTACTTGTTTCAATTTAGATTTCATTGAAGGATTGTTCCTCTGGATAGTGATAGTGGTAAACCCCTTGCTTCTCTTTTAAAGAAGATGGTTTTAGTTGAATAATATTTAATTGAGCTAAAGCATTGAGCTCTTTGCGATAGGAAGAGGTGAGTGACGAATCACTCGACTGTTCAACATGAATGAGTAGGAGAACAAGGTTAGCTTTCATTCTTTCTTTCATATTAGTTGTTTTCATTTGCCCTTCCCATTCCTTATTATTTTGTCTCATGTTTTATTTTCTCTTTTTCTAGCGCCTTTGTATATCACCTTTTACTCTTAAATTGCTAGTCTTGATCCTACTTATATAGGAACAAAGAAAACAGTCTACTCTAGTCTGACGTATTCCGATTAGTCATACCAACGGCTCATGAAACTCCCCCCTTTCTCTCTTATATAGGAATATGGTCCCATTGCCGTTTTTACATGATTTATTTACTTACTTTTTGTTACAAGGTGTAGTGAACTTTGATGTCATCACTACCTTGATAGAGCCATTATTCATACTTAGCATATCATTTGAGAATTAAATTTTTACAAATATCATAAGCTGAATTGGATAAATATGTTAAAGTTATGTTAGAGACAATGTGGAAAGTATTTGTGCTAAGAAAATAAGAATTGAGGTGGGCAAATGATAAGCGCTTCTACATGGTTTGACCCCATTGTTTTAGAAGTCGTTGTGATTCCAATTGCTATAATACTCGGAATCATTTCAGCGTGGTTTTCTAGAAGAGTAGTAGTAGGACCTATTGTATATATTGGTGTTTTCACCCTTTTTTATGTGTTGGTTTATGTTTATTTTTATTCAGCTAATTCAGCACAGTTTTTTGCTATACATTTTCATAATGTTGAATCATATTTACTAGAATTACTCCTTATTGGTATCACGTGGATCGTATCATGGTGCTTCCTAAGTGCCCGTAGAAACAGGTTAGCCTAGAAGGTGGGAAAATGATGAGTATTCACATGGCCATTTTCGTAAGTGTACTTTTAATGAGTATGATCTCTGTTATCATCTTTTTAATAGGAAAACGGGTTTCGGGTGGCTCATAAAGTATATTCCTGCCATAGCTACTGGAATTGGAATGTTATTTTTCTATATAAAAATGAATTATATTGGGTATCAAACACACGCCTTTGAATCCATTCATGACATCATCGCCATTATTTTACTTTCTGTTATTTTCGCTGTCTCGCTAATAGGAGCTTTGTTAATCGAGTTCACTCACAAACCAAAAAATACACGATCAGATTGACAATCTAATATAATTTTGATGTTAATAACTAGTAATATAAATAGGACAACTTCAAGGCGGGATTAAATGGATATCTTTTTAATGTATGGGGTCTATTATGGGTTGTTGGCGATCATAATGGGTCTTTCCTTTTTTTTATTTACGAAAGCTATGTCAGTTAGAGAAAAAAATATACGGTTAGCGGTTTTTCTTTTTTCCATAGGAATTAATATCCTTGTGTTGCCTATATCCTTTTTCATAGGAGCCATGGCAACAGATGCACCCGAGAGTTCGAATCTTCAGATTGTCCAAGGATTTTTATTTGTTCAAGGATTACCTTTATTCGTGGCAATTATAAGTTTAATTCTTCTTTTAAAAAACAAAAGAAACTAGGATACGAAGCAATGATTTTTGCACTAAACAGGAAAAAGCTCAGAGTAAATACTGAGCTTTTTAACGTTGCTATTCATATTTTGCAAAAAACCGAATCCATCTCAACAGTTACAGATCCTCAACTAGGCACATACCCCAATTTATAGATCATCGCAATTGCTTGAGCACGATCGCCGACATTAAGCTTTTGGAAAATATGGGTAATATGATTTTTAACGGTATGTTCACTAATAAAAAGATTACTCGCAATTTCCCGATTATTAAACCCTTGCATGAGCTGGTTTAACACTTCAATTTCTCTTGAAGACAGATTTAATTTTTCTTTCAGGACACTGCTGTGCACTTCTTTAGAAGGTGGAGTCTCTTCTATTTGAACCGGGCGCTCGTTTAATGAGATCACCGTTTCAACAACCGCTTGCTGATTCAAGAAAGCTTGAAACTGCTCTTTTAATTCGGCTCTGATTTCAGATAAATCGTGAATAACAGAAGGCTCTTCTTTATTCATGACAAAGTAAGAAACAAGCCGTAGAATCTCACTATCTTTTCGCGTTGCCTTTTTCTGAACGATGAGTTGTTCATAATCTGTTAAAATAGCGAGCATCTCTCGGTCACTTAAATAATTTTCAAGCAACGACTTTTCAAAAAAGATTAAGCCACAGATTTTCTTTAACGATTGATAATTCCCATCATTTAAATAAGAAGTAAACTCACTCACGTGATTTTTGATTTTCAGGGCTTGCTCGTGTTGATCGTTATTTTGCTGTTTCATCACTTCATAAAGTAAGTCAATGATCGAGTCATCAGCCCCAGCTCCGTTTTGTTGCTGACACAAATGGATTGAAATGCTTCCGGCTACAGCTAAACTTGATAGAAATGCTTGATATTTACTCAGTTCATGTTGAGTCGTTAAGCCAACGGCCAGTACTCCGTATAATTGATCATTAAAGAAAAGCGGAAGTTCGAATACATCCACTCCCCAACTTGTTTTCCTTTTGAGCGGTTGTTTCAAGTCATAATCACTACTAGAGCCTGAAAAAGCTCTGACGGCGACATCATATCCAAATTCATTTATTTCACTTGACGTTAATCCTCTAGAAACAATATCAATTTTCGATTGATGTTTGATCGGTCGATACACAATACAGGAAAACGGTCCTCTCATTGTGTTAATGCTCATATCAACGAGAATATAAAGCACTCTTTTAATATCTTTAACTGTCGTCATCACACGAAACACTTCGTTAAAAGTTGTTAGCTCTAATAACTGATTTTGATTATTTTCTTTTAAGTAATTTGATGTCACTAACGTACTTAGGAAAGAGGCATGCATAGTCAGGGATTGTAAACAATCAACTTTTCTCAAAGTCTCTTTCGTACTCCCACCAAATAAAAGGCCAATTACTTTCGATTCTTGAAAAATAGGAAGACAGAACAGACTCTTTGGACGCAACCCACTTCGGTAAAAAAACGTTATACGGGGGTCTTGACTCACATCCTCCCAAAACTTCACTTGCAAAGCTGCGAGCGTATGGCCTAAGAATCCTTCACCAAGCACAAAGGAATGATCTATCAGAAACTCCGTGTTCGGTCCAAATACAGAATCAACCATGAAACAACTATCTTCTTTTTCAATAGCTAGTCCGATAAAATCAATGTTTTCATCCTGATGATATAATTCTTCTATAAAAGCAGAAGCAGTCGCTGTGCCTTTTTGCAGTCCTTCTAGCGACTTATGTAAAAAGGAAAAAGATTGATTGATAGACTGATTGTTTTTTTGAGCACTCAGATGGGCTTCAATGACCTGTTTGAGTGTGTTGATCTTGTTTAACTTCTCCGCTTTTTCAGCCTCAGTCAATTCAGGTATTTCATCTAAAGCTTCCGAGAATCCCTTTAGCTCTGGAAAATGTAACTTCGCGTATTGACGAATATGCTCACGCGTTGACTCTTCTAACATATAGCCACTTAAAAGGTAATAGCTTGGTTTATTTTGAACCAAGATAGGGGAAACAACTAGCTTTATCCCCATCCGGTTATCAATTATTGACGACTTATCTAATGACTTCATCGACTCTACTAAAGTAAGATATTGCTGATTATGACCCCATTCTGTATGAAACAACTTCGTTAATGCATTAAAGTTTGATACATCCGTTACCTCATTTCCATCAAGATCGACAAGAACGAGACTTAAATCTAGAAGTTGTGCGTATGCTTCTTGAACGTCTTGAAGAAAGACTACATTTGTTTCCATGACTCCTCCTTCTCAAAACCAATTGTTACAGGTTGAATGTAATGATAAATTGCATGTTCTCCTGTGCCAACTTGTTCTATAACCATATTAGCAACAAGCAAGTCAAGCACTTCAGATAGATCTTCCTTATTTCTACCAAGACGAGTAGCTAAGCCCTTTATCGTTTCATAAGTATACGGGTTTTCTTGAAAAAATAAAGTGCATTCCACTTGTAATGGATTGATGTGAAAAGAAACCATTTAATGCCCTCCTATATAAATCTGATGAAAGGTCTAGCTTGAATGTTCTCAACTAACAACGGCCGTGAAATATTTCCTTGCGGTGACTTTTTTAATTGAAAATACTGGTAGTTCCCATCAACCCATGTTTGAAAAACTCCATTACACGTTCTTTCGAGAAAGCTTGCTGTTTCCGTTCCAATTTCAGTGAAATTCGTCAAAGCAAGTAACGTCATCTCCGCAGCACTAATTGCTGCTACTTCTTCCGTAAAATAACTCGTAATGAATTCCTTCCCTCTTTGCGAAACTAGGGTATTCAAATCGTAAAAAACAAACCATTTTTCACCTCGTTCAATTCCTTGTGAAACGACGGTATTCACTTTTTCACGAATCAACTCTTTATAATCTTGATTAGCTACTTTATTGACTTTAATAACAGCATTCGAAAAAACTTCAGGAATCGGACGATCATAATGTTCAATAAAATAAATTCGTTCTTTTTGAGCTAAATCAGCAAGGTCTACACCATATAAACGATAAATATGCTCAAGGTCATGGATTCCAGATAAACTTGATAAAAGCAGAATAATGTTTTCACCAGCCCTAATTCGGCTCGTAATAATCGACGCTAGCAAATATTTATAATTCGCTTTGCTATTCGTATCTAAGACAAACGCGGTTCCTCTAGGCATTCCTCCAGCTAACATCTGATCTAGCGCCGGAATTCCCGTCGTAACACTTCGTTCATTTTCCATCACAACCATGTCTTCGATCATCGACAAGGCCGGGACTAAGTAAACTCCATCATCGGTTAACCGGTAAATATGCTCGCCTTCTTTGATGTTACAGCCACGCATTTTCAACACTTCTAACGTTCGTTTCCGGTAAATCGTGTTATGCTCTTGCAAAGAAAGCTGAATCACACCATCAACGACATAACTAACAAACGGAATCTCTTTTTTATTTAAAGAAGATTGCTCATGAATAAGTAAAGATGTCATCGAATGTTTTCGTAAAATATTTCGTAACATATAAACGATCTCACGCTTTTCCGCTGAACCCTCTACACCAAAGTGCAACAAGTTTAAACTATCTATTACAATACGCTTACAATCAATTTCTTTTACAATTCGTTCAAAGATCCCGTTTGGCTGCTTCATTTGCTCGATCAACACTTCAGGTGACATACAAATAACACGAAGCTTATTTTTCTTTTCTAATTGCCTTAGATCCCAACCAAACGAATTCATCTCTTGATAAAGCTGTTCAGGGAACTCTTCAAATGTAATGTAAATTCCCGCCTCATTCAGTTCCTGTGCACCGTGATAAAGAAACTGCATCCCAAGAATCGTTTTCCCAGTCCCAGGAGCCCCCTCTAGCAATATAGCCGATCCCTCCGGATACCCTCCAGATAGGATAAAGTCCAATCCCTCAATTCCTGTCTTCGCATATGTCACCATCATAAACACTCCCAGTTTAATAACAATTCTAAAAAATACCTATAAAAAAAAAGATACCTAAAAAAGGTACCCCATTAGTAATACCAATTCTTTCGGTACTCGGCTGCCATCGCACATTGCATTAGGCCCGTCGCTTTGCGTCCTTATCTTTCAATAAGTTTGCCATTATCGAGTACTAGTTATTATAAAAACCAGATAGAAATTAGAATTTTCATCAAAGTTACTTCTTATAATTGTAACATAGTTGTCATACTTGAAATAGTCTAGACTTATTATTGAAGAATGGTGAAGTATTGAAAAGCTGTCTCTGTACTTGGGTTATTATATGGTTTGGCTGTTCTTGCTATGTTCGTTGCATTCCGCTCCAGCCACTCGCTTTCCGCGGGGAGGTGCCGAGCTTCCCGCAGGAGTCGAGTGGCTTCCGCTTCATTTCACTTTAGTTATAATCAATTACAACACCTAGCTAAAAAAAAGAGTACAGCCAGTGCTGTACCCCTTTTACATTATTTATCTGATTTTTAAGCTTCCGCCTCAATTAAACCATATTTCCCGTCTTTACGCTTATAGACAACACTTGTTGAACCGTTAACAGCATCGGAGAAGACGAAGAAATTATGACCAAGCATATCCATTTGCAAGATTGCTTCTTCAGCGTCCATCGGTTTTAGATTGAATCGCTTTTTACGGACTACCTCAAGCTCATCAACCGGAACTGGTGCTCCTTCTACAGGCTCAAGATCATTTTTAAACATATATTTCAAGCTTCCCTCTTGGCGAAACTTGCGATTTACTTTTGTTTTATGCTTTCGGATTTGTCGTTCTAATTTCTCAACGACATTATCAATAGCAGCGTACATATCCGAATGCTTTTCTTCCCCTCTTAGTAACAGCTGAGGCATTGGGATTGTGACTTCAATGATATGCTGGTTGTTTAACACTAGCATACGCACATTCACATCTGAAATAGGTGTCGTATCAAAATAACGCTCAAGCTTACCGACTTTCTTTTCTACGTAGTCACGTAATGCCGGAGTCACTTCCATGTTTTCACCACGGATATTGTAATTCATAAACAACTCCTCCTTTTCTATGTACTTATTTCTATTTACCCCTTCTGAACTCCTTCTTAAACCTAAAAATGATTGGAAAATATGACAGTTTTGTTACTGTGTTCTTTTATTGTATGCTAAACACATTATGAACAGTCTTTTTTATAAGGGTATTTTAGGGCTTGTATTTCTTGACATGTTCGTTTCATTGCGCTGCAGTCACTCGCTTTCCGCGAGGAGGTGGTGAGCCTCCTCGTGCCTGCGGGGTCTCACCTTTACCTCTAGATCCCGCAGGAGTCGAGTGACTTCCGCTCCATTTCACTAGGAGTGAAAACTTTTTTACAGTTACAATCTTTGACTTTTATAAAAGAAAAAAACACAACAAAAAGCTCACCCCAGAATATTGGGGTGAGCATATTGGGTTTAGCTATTATTCATTTCCAACAGGAATGTGAATTAAAGCTTAACTACGTTCGCAGCTTGTGGACCACGAGCACCTTCAACGATTTCGAACTCAACGTCTTGACCTTCGTCTAAAGACTTGAATCCTTCTGAGTTGATAGCTGAGAAATGTACGAATACATCGTCCCCATCTTCGCGCTCAATGAAACCAAAACCTTTTTCTGCGTTAAACCATTTTACTTTACCTTGCATGCTTTCACATTCCCTTCGTAACTAAATTAACTTTGTTCTTGTGGAGTATTTCCACAATTCAACTATAACAGCGCTCTCATACCTTGTCAAACCAATAAACGTCTGACAACTCGCCAAAAAACAACATCTCTTGTCTGATCAAATCGAATTTTGTTTACGCTTACATTTAATCATCTTTTTAGTAAATAATTGAAATAAAAACCTCTGTCCAATAATCTCACAACTTCAATTGACGATCACCCCTTTATCCTAATACAATATATTCAGAATAATCCAAATTTCAACAAGTGACGACAAAATCCTTTACATATATACCCTACTTTATTCCTTATTTACCTAGCTAACAGACTCGCTCCTTACATATAACCCCCAGCCGGTCTGTTAATAGGATTAAAAAGTGTCGAAGCCCCTCACCTCCTGAGGTATTGTGTAACATCCCCGCTTCGCACTTTTATACATAGAATGGTCAGTTACAAACCCAAATTACAACATATAGCACCTCCCCCTTGAGAACACTCCTTTATGTTGTAGTTTTGCGGTTGCACTTTTTGTAATTGACCATTCTTTTTCATTTCTACCTTTTGTCACTATAAGAATAAGTAAAAGTTTGTTAAAATGAGGAGTGTTGTGTAAAACAAACAAGGGGGAACATACATGGGTCATTTAAAACACTGGTTCATTATTCTCTGCGCCTTTACTCTTTTAACGGCATGCAGTGAAAAAACATCAGTAGAATCAACAAGCCCTATCGAGGAAGAAATAGAAGTAGAAAAAGAAACAGAAGAGAAAGTTGAACTTTCTGTTGAAGAGATTCTACATAAATCAATTGAGGCCATGAACAATGTCAACAGTCTCGCTACTGAAATGAACATGGTTCAAGAAATGTCCTTACCAAACGAAGAAAACTATTCAACCAATATGTTAGTTTATATGGAAATTACGCAACAACCTTTAAATATGTATCAAAAAATCACAATGGATTTGCCTGAAGTAGGCGAAGTAGAAACAGAACTCTACATGCTCGACAACGCCTTCTACTACAAAGATCCAATGGAAGAAAAATGGTTCAGCTATCCCGAAGACATCGCAGCCCAACTTCGAGAAATGGAAAACACTGAAGTATCAACAGATGAGCAATTACAACTACTGTTAACACACACAGAGGAATTAACGTATACAGAAGACGAGGCTCACTACATCATCTCGGTTGAAGGAGAATCCGATCTTCTCCAAAGCTTCGCTCAAGAATTAAACGGAATCGTTCATGAAAACATGTCCGGAGACATCGACCAACTGATGCTAATGTCAGACATAAAAGAACTAAATTACTCGCTCTACATTGATAAAGAAACATTCAAGCAAACCAAAATGGATATGACAATGTCGTTCGAACTACAAACTGACGGCGAGTCAGTCCTGATCCATACAAGCACAGAAGCTACATTCTCAGATTACAACGGCATTTCAGAAATTATTATTCCAGCTGATGTGATTGAGAGTGCTGAAGAGTATAACCCTGATTACTCTGGTATTGAGGATTGGGAAGAGATGGATTTAGATTTAGATGAAGATGTAGCTGATGAGGAAGAAGAAGAGGCTGGAGAATAAAAAGAAGGAAGCTTGAGGTCGTGTAGAACCTTGAGCTTCCTTTTTTATTGATCTTTTTATTGTTTTGGAAACAAGCTTCCCACATCTAAAGTAAAACCAGGTAGTGTTTGCACCTCAATATTATCCTCTTTGTCAAATTAGATGGGTTTTCCAAATTGCTGATTGTCCTCAAGTAAATAAACCGTAATAAGCTGGTCCTGTGGATGAACAAGCCAATACTCTTTTACCCCGTGCTTCTCATATATCTTCCGTTTATAAATATAGTCAGCGGAAGCCGTTGAGGGAGAAATCACTTTAAATAATTAAATCAGGCGCACCTAAACAACCACGCTCATCTAATTTTTCTCGATCACATATAACAGCTAGATCCGGTTGGACCACGGTTTGAATATTTTCGTCTGGTGGTGTTGTTTCTTCTGTGAGTCTCACATCAAATGGTGCGATGTAGACTTCGTCGGGGTGGTCTTTAAGTAAATTTGCAAATTGCCTACCTAATTCTAAAACAATTCGCTGATGTTCTCTTGACGGTGTAGGAGTCATCGCAAACGGAATCCCATCTATTAGTTCAACTCGATCTCCTTCTACCCATTGTAGGTAATCGGCATATGAATAGCGTACAACATCCTCTTTTCGTTTCGACATCCTAACACCTCCATTTTTCTTTATTATAACAAATGACACCTTGCGAAACTTCCACACCGTTTATTCAAATCTACCCATCTATTATATCCTCCTAAATATGTCTTGCTTCCTTTACACCGGCTTGAGCTCTTCTTCTTCGTCTAAACCCATTTTTTATTTCAGCAAAATAAAGAGTCAACTCATCTTTCGAGTTGACTCTTAGTCTTATAAGAAAAGCAGAAAATGATTAACACTTTCCGATTAAAATTTAAATGTATCTACATTCTTCTGAAGATCTTCAGCCATTTGATTGAGAGTCTCCGCGGCAGCTAAAACTTCTTGCATGGATGCATTTTGTTCCTCAGCCGACGCTGCTACATTTTGAGTATTGCTTGCTGAATTCTCAGCTATAAGAGCCATCTCTTTTACCGAATGATTAACGGCCTCTGTATTAGATTGCATCTGCTGTATCGCAGCCGAGACCTCTTCCACCTGAGACATGACTTCGGATATAGCACCTGTGATATCTCCAAATGATGTACCTGCCTGCTCGGCAAAAACAATACCTTCTCCTACAGACTTTGTTACCTCATCCATCGACGATACAGAATCCCGAATTCCAGTTTGAATCTCCGAAATAAGAGAGTTGATTTGTCCAGCAGATTGACGCGACTGCTCAGCAAGTTTTCGAACCTCATCTGCAACAACTGCAAAACCTCTCCCATGCTCCCCAGCTCTTGCGGCTTCAATTGCAGCATTTAAAGCTAATAAGTTGGTTTGTTCAGCTACATTCGTAATCAACTGTGAAATCTCTCCAATTTCCACAGATTTTTCACCCAACTGCTGAACCACACCAGCAGTTTGAAATGCTTTTTGATTAATGTTATTTTTCATATGTTCAATGGAGTTATACATAACCTCCACTCCCTCAATCGCATTATCATTAGAACGAGAAGTCATCTCATTTACTCGCACCATACTTGATGAAATTTGCTGCATACCACTTGTAATCTCACTAATTGCACCTGTAACCGTATTAGCACCTTCTACTTGAAGGTCCGTACCAGAAGCAACTTCTTGAATGGATTGACTAATACTATCGGTTGACTTACTAGTTTCACCCGCACTAGCTGTTAACTGCTCTGAAGACGCAGCCACTTGACTAGTTGTCTGTGAAATATTCACTAGTAAATGACGCAGATTATCTAGCATCTGATTCATCGAGTAACTCACTTTTCCAATTTCATCTTTTGAAGTCACTTTAATTTTTTCGAGCTGAAGATTTCCTTGGCTAATTCCGGTTGCTAACTGAACGACATTATTTAATGCTTTCGATATATACTTACTAAAAAGAACAAATAGAGTCGTACCAATTAAAAAAGCAACAGCCACAGACATAGCTAAAGTCATTTTGGTAACAGCAAGAGCTTCCTTCGTCTCAACACCAGAACCGAGAAATTGCTCGTACATACTATCTGAAAGCCTTAATGCCGCCATTGCTGTATCATGCCTTATTGTTCCAAGTTCTTCCATTACCTTTTCATCAATTGCTTGCTTAGCTAAGAAATCATCCTTTATTTGGTCCATCTTTTCATTATTTTGCACTATCGTAGCAAATAATTCCATTTGCTGTTCGGTTGTCAATTGACTCTCTATTCGCTCAAAGATACTAACTAACTTTGAATCAAAATCCATAAACTCTACTTCCCGAAAATGACCGGTTCTGGCATATTCTGCGATAGGGATATATTTCGCTCGAAACAAGGCGGCAATTTCAGTTGCCATTATCGCACTATTCGCCCTACGTTCTAAGTTCTCCACTTCCTCCTCAGCTCGATCAAGCTCTAAAAAGCTTGCTACAAAACCTCCGATAAACAGGATAATAACGCTTCCAAAAATACCGAGCAACTTTGCTCGAATAGACAAGTTTTTAATAAATTTCATCTGTAATTAACCCCTTTTGCAGATTCATCAATTGGAATATATAGTTCTTAGTTTATAACGAAAAATTACCTAAGTATATAGCACTACATCCCTAACAAAAAAAGAGCCAAGCTCAACTTTGAGTTGACTCTAGATGCCGCGTTTATCAATAAACGCACCTTCGTTCGTTGTCATATCATAAGGATTGTCGTATTTACGGTTCATTTTCTTTTTTAACGTCATTTTATCAATGTCCAGCTTGACCTTCCCTTTTAGAAGATCAAGCTTAGCTACTATCTCTTTATTCGTTTGCACTAGAGACTTTGCAGCTGCTAGTTCTTCAGATGTTTTCGCAGGAGCGTCAATTGAAGTAATAATACCTTCTCGTTTGGTTAATAGTTCCTCAATTTTGGTGATATCCTGCTCACGTTGTTCATCAGCAAAAGAAACAGACTTTAATAACTGTAACAGCTCGTCCGACACCTCTATCAAACGTAAAATACTTTGATTCATTACGCCTTAACCTGATGACGTTTTTTTCGGTCGATTTGTAGTGCTTCTTTCCAAGTGTCACGGAAATCTTTAACCATTTCTTCAGCTTCAGATAGTTTCTCCATACTATTTTCTGTGTTGGCGTCTGTTAGTCTAGAAAGAATAAAATCGTATAGTGCTAACATATCTTTGCCGAGTTTCGTGTCGGTTTTTAAAGTTACCATAAGCTCTCTGATGATGTTTTGTGCTTTAACTAGGTTTTCGTGACGTGTTGCGATGTTATTTTCTTCAATTGACTTTTTTGCTACGTTTATGAATTTTAAGCAACCGTTGTAAAGCATTAATGTTAGTTCTCCTGGTGAGGAGGTTACTGCTTTGTTTTGTTGGTATGCTTGTTGGGGGTTATTGATAGCCATTAGTTCCAATCATCCTTTCATTATTGCATGCCACCAAATAATTGGTTCATCATCGCATCGGATTGAGCATTAGCCTTGTTCATTGCGGATTCCATCCGCGAAAACTGAGTCCAATAACGATCTTCAATTTGTTTTAATCTTCTCTGAAAAGTATCTATTTGAGTATCAACATTTACTAGCTCTCTTCCTAAAGTGAACTGCTGGTTAGTTCGGTTCTGATTACCTGCCCGATTTACAATTTCATTAATAGTGTTATTAATTGATCCTCTTAACCGTCCAATCAAACCTGTTTGGTTTCTAATATCTTGACGTTGTTGAGCTGTTCGTTCAGATAATGGAACAGACGTTAATGAAGTGTCAGCTACATTGTTAAAAAGTTGATGTACCGAATCAGGATCATCTGCCAACGCAGCTCTCAGCTTTGTTTCATCTATTTCTAGTCTACCACCATCTCTAAAATTACTAGTTGTTGAAATACCTATTTGAGAAATTAAGTTAAATTGACCGGACGTTTGTACAGGAGTATAAAGATCTGTGCGCATTTGAGTTAATATAGATGAAAGCATCGGATCTCTACGCAACATTCCACTTTTTGCTTTTTCATCCCATAACTCCGCCTCTCTTTCAGATAAGTCTTTTCGTTGCTCATCCGTTAGCGGCGGAAAATCTCTATAACGCGGTTCCGATAGTAGTGCTTGTATTTCAGCAATTGTATTGTTGTAAGTATCTACAAAAGTTTTAATTTTTTCAAAAGCATCATCAGTATTTGACATGACTGTTATTGTTTTAAATTCAATAGGTGAAGTATTATCACTTTGATTCACCCTTGTTGGTTCTGTAAGATTAAAGGCCATACCACCAATAACAACCCTATTAGTCCTTGAGTCATTTACTGTAATTACCTCATTACCAAATACAGGATTTTGAAAATGTACAATAGCATTTTGTCCAGCTTCTTCGCGTGTTGTATCAATTTTCAATATGTTTTCCAAAAACTCTAACCCTCCTGGATTATTCACACCATCTTCAAATGTAATCTGAAGTCCATTAGAACCTGCTCCGAATTCTCCAGTTTCTTTTCTTTCAAATACCACTCTATCGAAAGAGCTGTCATAATATGCTCTCACACCAACGTCAGATTCATTAATCTGTTTAAACAAATCATTAAGTGTTTTAGAAGTATCAATTTTAACTGTAACAGCTTTTTCAACACCATTTGCATCAAACGTTTTCATAGTAAATTCTTTATGATTATATTGCTCTATGCTACCTAAAGCATCTACCTGAGCATTTAATGTAACACCCGCAGAAAATTTCGTCAGGCTATTAACATCTGTTAGTTTATCTGTACCGATGTTTCTTGTCTTAGTTGCAATTTGATCTATTTTAAATTTGTAAGTGCCATTTTGAACATCAGAATTGGCTGTTGCAGTAAACATTTGATCATTTGATGATTGTACAAATCTTGTATTTAAACTTGATCGTAATCGGATACTTAAAGCCGACTCCTCCAAGGTTCTTAGTTTTAAGTTTATATCTCTATAAGCATCTCTTTGCCATTCTATAGTTTGTTTACGTTGGAAAAATCTATCTAACGGTTTTCGTTCAACTTGCATTAACTGTTTTATAATCGAGTCCGTATCAATTCCTGATGCTAAACCACCAATTCTCATTTTCTCAAACACCTACTCTCATATCTTTTCATCTATGAATAAACCAATTGTTTTTTTCATAGTCGCAAAAAAGTCCAACAATTTTTTCGGAGGAATTTCTTTTATCACTTCGTTTGTTTGAACATCTACGATAGCGACATAATATTCATTTAATTCTTCGTGCAAACTAAATTTTAAGTTTGTATTAGACGTCTCCATAAATTTGTTAAAACTAGCTACATTTTCCTTTATCTCATCGATATTATAATTATTTGGAGAGTTATCTGATCTTCTCGGTGCCACAGTTATATTATCTTTGTCTTTAACATTTTTCTGTACACCTTGAAAAGTTGGATTAGCCGTACTACGATTAATTTCCATTTTACTCGCTCCCAAGTTTTTTGATACTATTTATATCGACACAACATTCACTATTATTAATAATTGCTTACGATAAAAGTCTTTTATTTTTCCGATAAGAATCACTTTATTTTTTCCAATCTTTTTATAGCAGGCATATATTTATAATTTGCAGACAGCTTATAAAATTCTAATGCCTTAGTGAATTGATTAGTAGTTTCATAGTAAACACCTAAATTATAAAAGGCCATAAAATTACCTGTTCCAGAAACAATGTCATCACTATTATTTTCACCAATCTCAATACATCTTAAATAACATGATTCGATTTCTGTTAATAAATGACTATATGTTTTTGTATCTTTGAAAATTAGATCCATTAATAATAGTGCTTTTATGAAATGAAAATCTGATCTTTTATCAAGCCTTTCAATATTTTCATTCAAAATAAGGAAGGCTCGATTAAATTCCTCTAGATACTTTAATGTGTGTAAATAACAAATTACAGCACTCTGATAAAATTGCTCATTACCTTTTAATACTTGATAACAAATATCTAGATATTTTTTTGATAAATTAAAGTCTTTATTAATTTGATATTCTTTCCCCAACTGGAATAAGTAATATGGATCGTTAGGACTTTCACCTAATTCTTTAATTAATAAAGGTATATTACGAGAAGCTTTATTATTTAAAAAGTAACCAGTATGATTTACAGTAATTTCAAGTTCCCTTCTAGGTAATTCTGAGATTAATTGTTCATGAATCCTGCCTTCATATCTAATATCCCTAGGAAATAACCTAGATACATAATTCCTCGAAAACCTTTCTTCTCCTTCTTGTAAAAATTTACTATTTATTTGAATCTTACCAATAGCTATTTCATTCTTTAAAAAATTGTTAAATTCCACTAGATTTATTTTTTCAATATATTCATCGGCATCTAAAACTAAATTCCATTTTGACTGTGATTGGTCTAAACTAAAATTACGAGCATCTGCAAAATTATTATTCCATGTAAAATCAAAAATTTTAGCACCATATTTCTTAGCAATTTTCTTTGTATTATCAGTAGAACCTGTATCTACTATAACTATTTCATTTACTATATCGTGAATACTATCTAAACATTTTGAAAGGTTCTGTTCTTCATTTTTAACTATCATACATAGAGATATTAATTGAATAACAATCCTTCTCCTCTCTAAATCAGAAATGTAAGAGTCTAATTCTTTAAGAGTATAGCCATATACCCCATACTTAAGTACCCTTTCTCTTCTAATTCTTTTAATACCTTTCTTAGGAATATTCCGTTATGTTCAATAGTCCGTGAATAGGATTGTATTACTCTAATCACAATCTCTTCTGATAATCCCTCATGATATCCGGAAACTCCAATAAGAATTAATTTTATAATAGAAAAATGTACAGTTAGTAGACTATATGCTTTAAAGACTTCTAACCCTTGATTTAAAGGAAACAACTCTTTATATATATAGTTAACAAGGTAGTTTTCTATAATGTATTCATTGTCTTCCATGAAAGGTTGATAGAAGTTTGTAAAGTTCTCTTGGTAACTCTTAATTATTTTAGTATCTTCTCCAACTACCTCACTATTATTTAATCCGACACGTAGTTCTTCTAAGCACTTCAAGAATCTTTCATTAGTTATTCCTAACTTTGCTTCCAATATTGATTTTGTTAAGTTAACCTGTATCTCAATAGAGGTAGGAATTTTTTTAAATCCTTCTTTATCGTTTTTTTGAATGATATTTTCATTTGTATCATTAATTAGATTTGGAATTTTGTTAAAATCCCCTTTTACTATAAGAGTCTGTAATTTGTTATAGAACATACCTAATAATATTAATCGTTCAGAAATAGAATAATTTCTGTTCTGCATTAATCCAATTGAAAAAACTCTCAAGTCCCAAAAGTAAAAATTAATATTATCTTCTTTTTTACCTACCGTAGTAACTTTACGTCTAGCTAACTTATTTATTTCTTCAACATCTTCTTTTTCGTCAAAGATCATTAGATTAGATTTTAATAATCCTAATCTAGCAGCCTCTGGACAGGACATAGAAAGGGACACCTCAACTCTATCATCAACACGGTTTATTGATCGTGGGTAAACTTTACATGTACTAGATAAATAGTCTTCCCCTAATTGTTTTTGAACAGAACAGAGATTTTCTTTATCTAAGAGAGGGCAATTGCCATTTTCTTTTAATTTTACTTTTGCATAAAAACTATCAATTTTACTCTTTCTATTTCTAATTATGTTTTTATCAAGTGTAGCTTTTAATTCATGTTTTCTATTTAGTAACTTATACTTTTTATAAGTACTTTTATCAATGTCAATTACCCAGCCTTTGCAACAGGTATCTTCACACTTTTGCCCAATGCAAGAGAAATCTTTTACATATTGCGGATACAGAATATTTGATTGTTTTAACATTAATTGCAACTCCTTTGAATTTACATAAGGATTATAAATATAGCTATATTATATATATCGTCATTAAACACAATAAATTAATCACAAAACCTTTTTTTCTATAAATTGTATGTAGCATAAACTTAATTTCAAAAAAATGTCTAGTTAAATAAAAAAATAAAAAAAGGAACCTAGCAATGCTAGAATTCCTTTTTTATTCTTTATTTAACGAAGAAGTTGTAAAACAGCTTGTGGTTGTTGATTAGCTTGCGCAAGCATAGCTTGTGATGCTTGATTAAGAATATTCGAACGAGTAAAGTTCATCATTTCTTTTGCCATATCAACATCACGCACTCTAGACTCAGCAGCTTGTAAATTTTCTGCTGCATTATCAAGATTTTTAATTGTATGCTCTAAACGGTTTTGCATAGCTCCAAGATATGAACGTCCTTTTGAGACAGTTTCAATTTGTGTTTCAATTGTAGTAATCGCTGCTTGTGCATTAGCATGAGTATCAATTTTTGCCGTTGTTTTAGCTGCTGTCACTACATCTTCTAAATTTAGACCATTAGTTTTAGTAGATAAATCTAACTGAATTAGGTCTCCTGCATTAGCACCAACTTGCAGCTGTACTTTCCCTGCATCTCCAGCAGTACCTTTAAAGATATCTTGTTTATTGAACTGAGACTTTTCACGAATTCTTTCTACTTCCAAACCTAACTGAGTAAATTCATCCGATAGTGCAGTTCTATCAACAGTAACATTTGTATCATTTGAAGATTGAACAGCTAATTCACGCATACGTTGAAGAATTTCATGAACTTCTTGAAGACCACCTTCAGCTGTTTGAATTAAAGAAATACCATCTTGAGCGTTACGTGAACCTTGATCTAAACCTCTAATTTGTGAACGCATTTTTTCAGAAATTGCTAAACCAGCAGCGTCGTCACCAGCACGGTTAATACGTAATCCCGAAGATAACTTTTCCATTGAATTACCAGCAGAGTTAATATTCATCCCCATCTGACGGTGTGCGTTCATTGCATTAAGATTGTGATTAATAATCATTATAATTTCCTCCTTGAAATTAGCTCCGCCCACATCCTTGTGGTTGGATTATAAGTTTTTTTGTTTGTTAAGGCATTTGGGCTTGTCCGTCGGCCGTACTTTCAATTCCTCCTGCCTTACAATATATATATCGGATGGTAATTTGATATCTTTAGAGTTTTTTCATCTTTTTTTGATATTTTTTTTAGAAATTTATTATTTCTACTTCTTGTAGGAAATGTTCGATGTAAATGTCTGAGTTACCCGTGATGACGATCTCCTCATCTACTTCTACATAGGGGTTGATCGGGTCTTCTACTGGACCGAAGGCGATTTTTCCTTTTCTTCCGTCTGAGAGTCGGACCGTTGAACCAATTGACATCTCCATTATTTTTTTTATGAAGGTGTTTGCCATCTTTGGATTAAGCTTGCCGAATGATTCTCTTCTAAGCTCTTTTAAGGCGACATAGAATGAGAGTCCTTTGCGGTACACTCGGTTGGATGTCATTGCATGGAATGTATCAGCGATCGCAATGATTTTGGCGAACTCATGGATCGGCTGGCCTTGTTTATTAGCGGGATATCCAGTTCCGTCTTCTCTGAGATGGTGTTCTAGTGCAACTCGGCAAATGTCTTCATCGAGACCTTGGCTTTTTAAGATGTCGTAACCAAACTGTGAGTGAAACTTCATGATTTCATATTCCTGTGAAGTTAGGCGATCTGTTTTTTGCAAGATAGCACTCGGAATCTTGGTTTTGCCCACGTCATGAAGTAAACCGCTGAAGGCAATTTTGCTCACGGTTTCTTTTGGGAACCCCATCCATGTTGCTAATTTCCCACTAAGGATCGAAACAGCAATGTTGTGGCGGTATAAGTAATCGTCCTTACTTTGAACGGAGACCATAATATCATCTATTCCTGCTTGCTCGACCATATCAGTGATCACAGGGAGTAATTCCTGTTCTAATTTATCTGTTATTTCTCTACCGTCTTCAATGCGATTAAAATCATTTTCAAATTCACGAATGACTGAGTCCATCTTTTTTTCTACTGACTTTGCTGGTTCTTCAATGCATTCGGCGAAGTCATCGATGGACTTGGAACCGGTTCAGACGTTCAATTGTGATTTTATCTAGAATGGCTCCTTTGCGTAATAGCAAACCAAGCTGATCCGATATGATATCTTTTATCAGTTTATAACCTTCGTAAAATTCATTCTGTTGATTTGCCACTTTCTCACCCCATTTAGGCAATATGTACTATTCTAAATATAATGGTTTTTGCAAATATATACAATCATATTTAGATAATCGAAGAAAGTGGAAAAAGTTACCTATATTTATTCAATATAAAATCCCCACAGAATCAAATCTAATGGGGATTAATCTTTTACTGTTTCTTTAATTGAGCAATCTCACGTTTGTTCGTCTGGGTTTCTTGGAAAAGGAGGTTAATGTCTGAGTTCATTTTGAAGAAAGTAAGTTCGAGTTTGTCAAAGCGCTGGTTGTTTTCTGTACGTAACGTGTGGATATCTTCTGTGTTTTTAGCCGTCATGGTAATTAAGCTGTTTAAAAGGCGTTCATGCTGGTCAAGACGTGATTCGATTCTGTCTAGACGTGATTCTACTCGATCTAATCGAGATTCCACTCCGTCTAAACGTGATTCTACCTGATCTAGTCGAACCTCAATTCGATCTAAACGCTGCTCAATCCGCTCAAAACGCTTGTCCATTTTCTCATTCATTTGCTTCAGCAATAAGAGAATTTCATTTTCCACTCTTCTCACCTCCTTTTCCACAGTTTATGTCGAATAATCGCAAAAGTAAAGACAAGAAGAGGTTTTTATAAAAAGTCCAGTTTTTGTATTGTTATAATACCAAGCTATTTGGATGGAAGATATTTTTAGCGAGAATATGGTCTTTAACTATTGATCGCAATTCAAGTGTAATTAAGCGGAAGGCACTTGGCTCCTGCGGGAAGAGAGGAAAGGGCAAGACACCACTGACGTAAGTTGGAAGGCAACTGAAAAAGGTATGTTTTCACCTTTTTTCAGTTGCCCTCAGCAATGAGCGGAACAGTTGCAAGCTTTTAAGCATGCTATGAGTGGAGCCATTGCTGCTTCCTTGAATCTGCTACTTGGCATCCTCCCCGCGGAAAGCAAGTGCCTGCAGCGCAATGGAACGGGGCCAAGGCGGAAAATTTACTTCCCCTGCAAAAACCCCTTCAACGCATCCACCGAAATCGTCTGCGCTGCAGCACTGTTCTCCTCTTGAATAGCCAGAAAAACTTCTTTACGATGAATCTCAATATGCTTCGGCGCATCAATCCCTATTTTCACCTGATCGCCTTCGATCGCAAGAATCTTAATTTCAATATCATCTGCAATTTGAATTGCTTGCTTCAATTTCCGAGAGAGGACAAGCATCTACTTCCCCTCCTTGGTCGTTTGAAGTGCTACTTCTTTAAAAATTGTGTGTTTCGTTTTATAGTCTGAATCACTAAGTAGAAGCTGTTTTCCTTTTTGCTTGTTAATATTAATAATAATCGGTCCTTGAAGATTAGCGGTTGTTTCGGCAAAAGGTTCTTTGACCGTTAGAACAACAAACGTTGCTACATCTTCTTCTTTTTTGATTTCTAATTCTTCTAATGTAGCATCCGACAACTTGTATTGATAACTTGGCACAGCATCAAATGGATTCATGATGATGAAAGCAACATCTTTTGTTTTGACGGATTGAAGTACATAAAAAGGAGTTCCTTCTGCGAATGGAAGTAAGGCAAATTGCTTTTCTTCTTCGAATGCTGGGATTCCTTTTTGAAATGTAATGATTTTATCTTCGTGAATGTCCATTTGTCCTTGATATTTCGTTTCAATGTTCATCTAGTCACACACCTTTTTTTCAACTCTTCTGCCGTTTATTGTACCATAACGTTTTCTAGAGACAAAAAGAAGCCGCAATGCGACTTCTATAAACCTCGATTAACCGTGCTACCCACAGCCTGGAAGGAAATTTGATTTTTTTGTCGGATGTACGTTTCCGTTTGCCATTTTGGCATGTGGATTTGTGGATCGCGACGATTCACATGAATTTCTGTTTGATACTCTCTTGCTCTGATGTTTACTTTTGCTGGTTGAAAATCGAATTTGACGCGATCCGCTGATTTCGGCATGTAACCGATATTGACTTGGACGGGAGCTGGTTCGCTGTTCACCTTCGCAATTCGAGCAAAAGCGCCTGTGCCATTTTCAATCTTCATCATTTGATCGCCTTGTTGAGCTGTTTTTGCCACATACTTAGAAACTTGCTGTAAGGCTTTTCCGGCTTGCTCATTGGCAACTCGAAGTGGATGTTTTAAATTTGCATCAGCAAACGCTTCGGTTTGGTCGATAAACATTTGCGAGGCGGTTGTGCTGATTTCAATTAAGTTGTTGTGATTTTGCTTGATTTGCATATCTGGTGCTTGTTGCTTGATTTGCGGACCTGGTCGACTTGAATTCAAACCAATTTTTGCATCGTTTTGGTGAATGTGTAAGGATGTTAGCTGCATAACGATCGCTTCCTTTATATATCTATAGGCTTTGCGCGTCGAAACGGCAAAGCCCATTTATAATTATCTTAAGAAATCCATTAAACTTGGTTGAATGATGCGCGCTCCAGAAGAAAGAGCGGCACGGTGGATGCTTTCTTGTGTCATTAATGCAATAATGACTTTTTCCATTTCCGCGTCTTCATTTTCAGACATAATCCGGTTGGCACTTACTTCTTGTTCCATTAAACGATTTTCAATCATTTGAACACGGTTGATTCTAGCACCTAATTCGGCGCGCTCAGTTACAAAACGGTCGATGTGTCCAAAGACGTTGTCAATGTAACCAGAGAGCTCTGTTCCTTTAACTGACCCGTCTTCAAGTGCTCGTTCAAGACGAAGCAAGTCACCGAATAAAGCATTACTGAAAACCGAGCTTGGATTGATGTTCACAGGTACCGATACACCTTTTAACAGTTCAATCTCAACGGATTGTGAGTTAACGGAAACGGCATTCGCATTAGCAACCACGATATCGTTGGAACGTACTGCTGTTGTTAAGACTTCTTGACTCGCCGGATTAGCAGGGTCATGAGCACGATTTGGTTGTAAGAACGTGACCGTTTCGTCTTGTCCAATTATTAAGCGAATCGCTCCAGCGTTGAAGTTGGCGTCACCGAAAGCAGGTGTCGTTTGAGTAGCGTCTTGGAAAATATGCTGTCCGTTTTCCGTGCCAACGTGTTTGAAGATTTTACCGTTATGGACAACTTCCACAGTTGCTAGATCTGGAATCGTGCCATCAAACAAAGCTTGAATGCCGCGGTCTAGATTAGTTGTGTTTTGAATCGGTGCATTCGTTGTGTTCGTTCCGTTAAAAATATATTTATTGCTGTTTTTCGTGTTTCCGAGTGATTCAAGATGTTCACGAAGCTGAGCAACCTCTTTTGCAACGTTTGCTCGTTCGGTTGGGTTATACGTATCGTTTGCTGCTTGTGTTGCTAGCTCTCGGATACGCTGTAACACTTCCGTTCCTTTATCAAGCGTCGCATCCGCTGTATCCATCCAGTTATACGCCTCACTGAGGTTACGTTTAAACTGCTCGACTTCTGTTACTTGCGAGCGGTAACGCATCCCTTTCATTGCTACGACTGGATCTTGTGATGCACGGGTAATTTTCTTTCCTGTAGCTAGTTGATCTTGAATCGTCGCTAAGCGATTGTAGCCTTGGTTTATATTACGTAATGAGCTTTGTGATAGCATCATTTGAGTGACACGCATCTATATCCACCTATCCTTATCTGCCGACGACGCCCATACCGTTTATGATACGGTCAAGCATTTCATCAACCATTGTTATATTTCGCGCTGCTGCATTGTAGGCATGTTGGTATTGAATCATCATTGTCATTTCTTCATCAAGCGAGACATTACTAACTGATTTTCTGCGGTAGTCGACACTGTCTTGAAGCGAAGCAGAACTGTGAAGCATTCTTGTCGCTTCTTGAGTGGAAACCGCCATATCACCAATAACCCCTTGATAATAAGTACCGATCGTACCTGAGTCGTTGTTAAATGTTAAAGTTGTATCTTTAATATCTGCTAACCGTTTCGCATTTGTTCCATCACCAGCAAAAGCTGTCGGCGAACCGCCGGTAAAGTTCGCACCGTTGTTTAAAAACGCACGGATGTTATCGTAATAAGCTGCATCACGAGGCGCATTTAAAAGAGATTGATAGTTTTGCTGCTGAGCTGCAACAATTCCATTTGTATTCACACCAGATGCGGCAATGTTGTTTAAACTTCTTACAATGTCTGCATCTAGTTTGATTGCTTTAGCTGCGCCAACACCTGGTTGGGTCGCTGTTAAATCAAATAAATTTCCACCGCGTTGAACATTGCCGTTTTGATCGGCTAATGTGAACCCAATTGAGTGAATGTTGTTGACTTCAGTTGCGAAAACTTCAGCCATGTTATTGAGCTCGTTAATCATATCAGGGTAAATCCCTGTTACATTGTTAAGGTTTGTTCCGTATCCATATGTTTCAATTAAGGCTTTCATTTCCCCACGTGGGATCGAGTCTAAGCCAACTGTATGTTGAACGCCATTTTGGTCAGAAAACGCAAATCCACTCACAAAGTTTGCTGGGTCAAATGTAATATTCATTTGTTTTCTCGCTTCAGCACCTGTGCCATCTACTAGTTTAAAAGGTTGTCCATCTGCTTGTAGAAGTGGTCTACCTTGATCATCAATAAGTGTCACCGTTACCGCACCTTCAGCAGCTGGATTCGCTTGTCCACCACTTCTGACGCGATCAACTTGAATGTTCACAATTTGCGATAATTGGTCGAGTAAACGATCTTGCTCATCGTACAAGTCATTTGTTAAATAACCATGTGGCTCAATTTTACGAATTTGATCATTAACCGAATCAAGCTGGTTCAAGATCGCGTTCACTTCTCTTTGCGTTACTTCGATCTCATTTTTATAATCATTTCGAATCGCTGATAAGTTATCGTGTAAAAAATTAAATGTTTCCGCTACGGCCATTGAACGTTGGCGAACAACCGAACGTGCCCCTGCATCCTCAGGATCAACCGTTAAATCTTGTAGCGATGTCCAGAACATATCAATTTGTCTGTTCAGTCCTTGCTCAGAAGGTTCATTTAAGACATCTTCCATTTTCGTTAAAGCCGCTTGACGTGTTTCCCAGTAGCCAACTTTATTTGTTTCATTGCGATACTGAACATCTAAAAAGCTTTCACGAACACGTTGAATTGAACCTGCTTTTACCCCTGTTCCAAGGTTTCCTGGAACACTCGGGCTATTTTTCCCGACAGCTGGATAGGATTCTGTTTGGACGAAATTCACTCGTTGTCTTGTATATCCTTCTGTATTGGCATTGGCAATGTTATGTCCTGTTGTATGAAGCGCGTATTGTTGCGTCATCATCGCGCGTCTTGCTGTTTCTAATGCATGAAAAGTTGATAACACCAGTTGTTCCTCCGTTTCATCTAGTAAGCATTGGCTTTTATATGTCTGTCTTAAGCTTTTGAATCAAATAACGAGCGACCATGCTCAAACGGCCGGTCTTCGTGGTCTAACGGGTTATAACTGACATCTTCCTTATGCGGAAGCATTAAATCTAGGGAAAGGTTCACAAATCGTAACGATTCTTCGATCAGCTCTTGATTCAATTGATTCAAGGTTTTAAGTTCTACCACATGTTTGATCAATTGATCTTGGTGTTGATCGAGTATTTGTTTTTCTTCCTCAGTTGCGAATGCTTTTACATCTGAGATCGTTACGTTTTCTTTTGCCTCGCCCTGTTCGAGCAAGAAGGTTTTCACCGTTTTAGAACGTAACAATTCAGTTGTCTGGAGTTTGTGCGCCAGTTTTGATTCTTCGCGAACAAGGAGCTCGAGAGCTTTCATGTTGTTTTGTTTAATCAATTCTGTTTTCTTTGCTGCCAAGTCGATTAACTGTTCGTGAATATCAATTAAACGTTCAACCATTTGCGTAATGGCTTTGATAGACATATGCTACTCCTCCAGACAAACTGATTTTTACTGATTCCAAAACTCGTAAAATTTATTAGCGATTGCTTTAGAGTCTACGTGGTACTCACCAGCTTCAATTTTACTTTTTAACGATTCGACTTTCTCTAGTCGTTCTTTTTCAATTCTTGTTCCTTGCTGCATAGTCAACGCTTCAGAAGAGATTTCTAACTTATCTCTTTTTGCTTGAACGCTTGCTGTTTGCTCTGTTTTTTCAATCTGTTTTCGATATGGATTTTGTTGAACAGACTGATATGGATTAATTTTCATGTTTTTCACCTCATCTTTATTATAATGGTTTTTATGTATAACAACATAAAAAACGTCCCGATTTAACTACTTATAGTATCGGCACGTTTTCTTATATTGTTAACTATTTTTTTGTAAATCGATCATTTAATGAGTGATACGCCGTTACTTGACTTCTCTCAGCGCGACGCTCGACATCTTTTCTTGATTCAAATGCTTTCTCTTTTTCAACTTTCTCAAGTCCACTCGTTATGTTCTCAGTACACCCACCACATAAACGGCCCTCTTTAATAATCTCCCCACAAGATTCACAAGGATAGCCTAAGTTTGGAAACATTTTAATTTGCAGGCGTCCTTCGCGTACGAATTGATGGATCAACGAAAGATCGACACCTGTTTTCTCATGTAACTCCCTCATAGAAGCCATGCGATTTTGTTTTTTTCTCATAAAAGTAGACACGGTGTCGTAATGCTCTTCTTGCTCTTTAAAGCAAGGCTGACAGATGGATCGTAATGCCTTCACAAATATTTTCCCGCACTTCGGGCAATTTGCTACATCTTTCACTGAGTCTCCCCCTCCTCTTTGACGTAATTATATACGAAATTTGTCGAACTTGTCAGTCTGGTTTTGCAAGGTAATTATTACCTCGCGATCGTTAACGAAGCAACTTGGCTCGCACCGTTTTCTAGAAGTTTCAACGCCACTTGCCTAACAGTAGTTCCCGTTGTATATATATCATCGACTAAAACGATCGAGCCTTTAATAGGTTGATCAACAACAAATGGATTTTCTTGAAATTGTCTGATTCGTTCGCTTCGGGATTTTTTACTTTGTTTTTCTCCATACCGACGTGTAAGAACGAGTTTTTCTTCGGTCCAATTATTCATGAGCAACTGTGATTGGTTAAACCCTCTTGCTGTGAGTCTTTCTTGGCTCAGTGGAATCGCAACAGGTACATATCCTTTAAAGTTTTTCTGATATAACTTTTCGAGTTTTGGAGAAAAATAAGTGGCGATCACCGCATCTCCTCTGTATTTAAAAGTCGCTAACCAGTCTTTTAAAAAAGGATTGTACTCATACAAAGACACATTTTTCTCAAGAAGATTAGTGGTGTCTGGCTTTTGTTGCCAGCGCCAGCAGTCGAGGCATTGATCGTCCTTCCTCAGCTTTTCCGGTAACTTGTCTAATGAGCGCGAACACCCCTTGCATCTTTGTCCACTGATTAAAATGAGTTCATCTTCACACACTTGGCACAAAAGAGCTGGTTCATCTAACAGTAATATTTTCCTCCAACCAACTGGTTCAAAAAACAGCTCATGACAATGTAGGCAACGGTTCATAACCTCTCTCCTTCTTGATTCATTAATTGAATATGACTTCTGGCTTTTTTCATCTCCACTGTAATGCCAAAATGAAAGAACAACACATCGCCTGTTGGTGCCAAACTCGAGCGACCAACCCGGCCCGCAATTTGCACAAGAGCAGCTTCTGTAAAAATCTGATTTTCTGCGCCAAGTACGGCAACTTGAACGTTAGCGAATGTAACACCTCTTTCTAAAATCGTTGTCGTAACAAGCAATGAAACTTTTCCATTTCGGAAGGCTTCGACATACGAGTGACGGTTTGGC
Organism: Halalkalibacter akibai JCM 9157; assembly: GCF_000513135.1. Taxonomy (GTDB): domain Bacteria; phylum Bacillota; class Bacilli; order Bacillales; family Bacillaceae_D; genus Halalkalibacter; species Halalkalibacter akibai. The sequence goes on along the minus strand of NZ_BAUV01000001.1, from coordinate 8,648 downwards.
TCTTGTGAATGAACGGCGTGATGCGGAATGGTTAGGAGAGATGACACCGTTTTTAACACAGAAAGAGAAGGAACAAAAAGTAAAAGTGGTTTTCCAGGATGAGCCTGAATCCAGTGATGAAGGGCAGGCGGGAGTTTGTTTTTAGAAAGTTGTTTCGGCCAGTTGCCACACCACTCGAAGCGCGGTTGAGGTAGTGGATGACCATGAAATCGTTTTGGGATTTTAATAACTTGGAGGTTCGGAGTAGTAACTAGCTTTCGGGAAGGGGTTGCACTAAGGTAAATCATCGCTGACTCTAGCTTTTTCGCTTGGGATACAGCCCATTGCAAGCTTTGATCATAGGAAAAAGGAAAGGCATCGACCTCGTCAATGATCACAACATCAAACGCTCGGTAAAACCGCATCGCTTGATGAGTTGTGGATAACACTAATTGCGCGCCTGGTTCACGGTCTTTACTGCCTCCATACAAGGTGGATATGTGTGTATGTGGAAAACTACGGCGTAGTCTCGGGGATAACTCTTGGACGACATCCGTGCGGGGTGTGGATAACAACACGCGCTTTCCTTGTGAAAAAGCTTGTTCTAAACCGCGGAAGAGCACTTCTGTTTTTCCAGCTCCACACACTGCCCAAACTAAGATTTCCTCGTTTTGTTCAATCGCTTGCACAACCGCTGCAGATGCTTTTGCTTGACCCGTTGAAAGCTGTCCTTGCCACTGAAGGCTGTTTTCCCTTTGAGGAAAGACTATTTCTGGTCCAGTCCAGGTATATAATTTTTCACAGCTACTCACTTTTCTAAGCTGAATGCAATGGCGACAATATACGCACATCTGTTGACACTTTGTGCATAAGTGTTCTCCAAAAAGTGAGCGATCTTGATTGCCGCAGCGAAGGCATTGCGGTTTTCCTTTGTTAAATGAAATGGCTCGTTCTGTTTGGATGAAAGGTTGGTTAAGTTCTTCGAAGAGAAAGGGAATTTCAGAGCGAAGCAGGCGTCTGCCTGAGAGGAAGGTGTGAAGATTCAATAAAAGCACCTCTTTTTTTATGGGGTAAAAAGAGTATGACATCGTGTTTCGTCATACTCTAAGATGGTTATGTATATTGTTTTTGCCAAGATAAACCTAAGCTACCAGCGCCTAAATGCGTCCCGATTACCGGTCCGAAAAAGCTAATGTCGACTTTAACATCAGGGAAACGCTCTTGAATCGTCGCCGCTAACGCTTCCGCTCCGTCTAAGCGATGCGCGTGAATGACAGTCGCATAAAAGCTTCCACCTTTTGAGACATCCTCAGCAAGCAGATCAACAATGCGAGCAAGTGCTTTTTTCTCTGTTCTTACTTTTTCAAAAGGCACGATGCTTCCTTCTTCAAAATGAAGAATTGGTTTAATTTTTAGTAAGTTCCCAACAACTAGTTGTGCACCTGATAGACGGCCCCCACGATGTAAATGGTTCAAGTCATCGACCATGAAATACGCTCTTGACGTTTTTTTCATGTACGTTAGCTTCTCAATAATTTCTTTTGCGTCAGCACCAGCCTCAGCTAGCTTGGCTGCTTCAAGCACATAGTAGGCTTGCGGCGCACAGCTGATTTCCGTATCAAAACCGAAAACGTCAATGCGATCGACCATTTCACCCGCACTGATTGCCGACTGAAATGTTCCACTAATTTTCATTGAAAGGTGGATTGTCACAACTTGCTCGTACCCTTCGTCTGCCAATTGCTCAAATAACGTCACAAATTGACCAATCGCTGGTTGCGATGTTTTGGGAAGCTCGTCAGCTGATTTCATTTTTTCATAAAATTCATCTGTCGTGATATCTAGCTCTTCTTGGTAAGAAGTCTCACCAAAGATCACATTCAAAGGAACCATCTTAATTGAATGTTGGTTTCGAACACTTTCACTTATGTAGGCGGTACTATCCGTAACGATTGCAACTTTTCTATTCATGAATAGCTCCTCGCTTTTTTCTATTGTCTTGATCTCTATTATCTACTGTACCTTGAATGCTACAGGCTTTCAAGTAGGGATATTTCCTAATCTAGGAAAAAAAGAGAGAAGTGTGGCCTAAGCCATTTCTCTCTTTTCCTTATCTTACTACAACAAAGCCTTTTTTGATTGCTTCAACAACCGCTTGTGTTCGGTCATTAACATTCATTTTTTGTAAAATATTACTTACGTGATTCTTAACGGTTTTTTCACTAATGTACAACGTTTCACCGATCGCACGGTTACTTTGTCCATCTGTCATTAATTGAAGAACTTCGCATTCGCGACGCGTCAGAATATGAAGAGGCTTGCGGTATTCGACTTCACGGTAACCAATTGACTCTTCATGAAGATCATCTTCTTTCGCTAAACGGCGATATTCATTAATGAGGTTATGTGTCACTTTTGGATGAATATAAGCACCACCAGAAGCAACCACTTTCACCGCTTCGATTAGGGCATCTGCATCCATTTCTTTTAATAGGTAGCCAGAAGCCCCCGTTTTTAATACGTGCGTTACATAGGTTTCATCATCATGGATGGATAAAATAAGAACTTTTATATTCGGAAAAGCTTTCACTAATTCTTTTGTAGCTTCTACCCCGTTCATTTGTGGCATGTTAATGTCCATCAAAATAACATCGGGACGATATAGTTGAACTAGCTCCATCGCTTGCGAACCATCATTCCCATCAGCTACCACATCGAACTCTGACTCCATTGCTAGAATTCGTTTGACACCTTCACGAAATAATTGATGGTCATCAATGATGACGATTTTGATTTGGTTGTTTTCACTCATCATTTTCACCTCTCCGTTAAAACGGTTAAATTTACTTTTACTAGATAAATAGATTAGATTAGTTGTTAGAGTTTAATGGAATGCCAATTGCGACAATTGTTCCTTCGTTCAGTTTTGATTGGATGTTCATCTCGCCTTTAAGCATGTTGACTCTTTCTTTCATTCCAATCAAGCCGAACGAGCCTTCCTTTTTCTCTGTTGGCTCAAAGCCTTTACCATCATCTTTTATTATCATTATAACCTTTGTTGGTTTTATTTCAATTTTCACTTGAATTTGCTTAGGTTCTGCATGTTTATAGGCATTTTGTACCGCCTCTTGCACAAGTCGGAAGAGAGCGATTTCGAATTGTTGCGGAAGCCTTGTGTCTCTCCCAAAATGGTGAAACCCTACTGAAATTTGATTATGTTCTTCAAACGTCTTTAAATATTTTGCTAGAGTTGGGATTAAGCCAAGATCATCAAGCGCCATCGGTCGTAAATCATAAATAATTCTTCTTACTTCTGCAAGTGAAGATTTTACCATTTTTCGTAAGGACCGTATTTCACCTAACGCATCGTCTATCCCTTTTTCATGATAAATTCGTTCAATTAGCTCAGACCTTAGCATAACATTCGCTAGCATTTGTGCTGGCCCGTCATGAATTTCTCTCGATAAACGCTTACGCTCATCTTCTTGCGCCTCAATAATTTGAAGCCCAAAAGCTTGTTTCTCTTTTGCATCTTCAATAACATCAGTGACCAATTTTAAATCACTTGATAGAAAATTATAAACAACCGACATCTGCCCAGCTAATTGCTCGGCTCGTAAAACGGTATCTTTCAAGTTTACTAGTCTTCTTTCTATTTGATCACGTTTTTCACGTAACTGTAACTCTTCTTGTTTCAAGACTGCTAATTGAATTTGGTAATCGTTTGCTTGCTCGTATGCATTGCGCACTTCCTCATTTGAGAAACTATCAAATGCCTTACTCACTTCCACTAACCGACTCCTAGCGAATTTCGCATGCATTTGAGTTCGATCAGCCTTTTCAATGACGGACGCGACTTTCATACGAACCTCAACTAATTCTTTTTCTAATGCTTCAAGTTCAAGTCTTGATTGCTCGCCAATTTCAAAAATTTGCTCACGGCTTTCATCCACCGTTTCTAATGTTTGGTCAATAATCTTGTCCAAGAAATTTGCATCTGCCAAACTTGTCACCAGCCTCTTTCGAAGATGAAACGATCTATTTGCTAAGTAAATTGATTTTCGTTATTCTTATTTTACAACATTATTCAACAAATAGCCTTGAAAATCTTTTATTTCCATTGATTTTCTTGAAAATAGTTTCGAGTGACAAATCTATCCTAACATAGCTTTATTACATATACATGTCTTACATTTGTAAAACTATGAAAAAACAAAGGGGAAATCTGAAATGGCTCTTGCAAGTTATCAAACCGTTAAAGGAACCGGAGAGCATGAAATGATCGTGCAAAAATCACGATTTATCGCGTTTTGTGCTAGAGTTGAAACAGAAGAAGCTGCTCAAGCCTTCATTGAAAAAATAAAAAAAGAACACTGGAATGCCAATCACAATTGTTCCGCCTACTTAATCGGCGAAAGAGACGAAATTCAAAAAGCGAATGACGACGGTGAACCTAGCGGAACAGCTGGAGTCCCGATGCTAGAAGTGCTGAAAAAAAGAGGATTGAAAGACACTGTCGTTGTCGTCACCCGTTACTTCGGAGGCATTAAACTAGGTGCAGGTGGATTAATCCGCGCATATGGAAGTGCCGTGAGCGAAGGGTTGAATGCGGTCGGTGTCGTTCAACGTGTGTTGATGCAGGTTGTTCATACGGAAGTCGATTACCACTGGCTTGGCAAAGTCGAACACGCATTAAGAGAATCTACTTATCAATTAAAAGGGATTGAGTATTTAGAGCAGGTTGATGTTCAAACTTATGTAGAAGTGGAACAAGTAGAAACATTTGTGGAGTGGATGACGAACATTACCAATGGTCAAGCGAAGTTAAGGCAAGGGGATCAGGTGTATTTGGAGGTTGATATTGAAGCGAGATAAGAGGGTTAAGTGTTTTTGGGGAAATCTCAGCGGACACGCAGGCTCTTATTGAAGTGGAATGGGGCTGGTTCGTGAGCGGAGCGGCCAGGAGGTTCCTTATTCGGTGGTTTTGAGCGGAAATGGCTAGCCAATCTGAGCAATAAGGGCTTGTGTGTCCACTGCGAAATCTTAGCGGACTCACAGGCTCTTATTCTATTTTCCTAGTTAATAACGAGCTATTTATGATCCAGTTTGGAGGATTTATGATCCGACATTACTGATTTATGATCCAACATCGCCTATTTCTGATCCGAACTCCGCACTTTATGATCCAACCCAACCCGTCCCTTCTCACGACAAAAATAAACGCACAGTTCACATGAACTGTGCGTTCTCAGATCTCATCTAATAAAACGTTAATTGATTTTTGCCATTCTCTTTCGACTTATACAACGCCTTATCTGCATAACGTAACACTTGGTAACCATCAGCATCATCAGATGGCCATAAGGCAGCACCAATGCTACAACCAATCTTTACCGTTGTTCCTTCAAACGTAATTGGTTGATTCAGTGATTGAATAACCCGGTCACCGATTAACTGAATGCTATCATTGCAATCCTCTTCCGTTAATTTGAGGATAATGACAAATTCATCTCCACCTAACCTACAGATCATTTCATCATTCCTAAGGCTGCGCTTTAAACGCTCCGCCACTTCCTTCAATAGCAAATCACCATGATGATGTCCATATTGATCATTGACTGCTTTGAATCCATCAAGATCTAAATAAAGAATGGCATGATTGATGGCGCGGTCGGACTGATGCAATGCATCCATATAGTTGTCAAGCGCAAGACGATTCGGGAGCTCGGTCAATTTATCTATTTGAGCGATCGTTTCCATTTTTCCTAAATCTGATTTTGTTCTTGTTAAAGTTGCAATTAAATCTCTATACGCAGTCGATAAAGTCTCAATATCTTTTATTCCTTTTTTTACATAGATTTCAACCTTCTCGCCGTTCCGTAATTGTTGGGCAGTTGCCACTAACTCTCTTAGTGGATTAGAAACCAGTCCGGCAACATACCAAGAAATCACTGCAAAAGCTACCGCCAGAAGAGCTCCTACTAATACAATTTTATTTCTTAATTGCGTTACACTTAGAAAAGCAACGTCTTGAGGCTGCCGAACTAAGATCGTCCAATCTAAGCCCGGATAGTTTAGGAAACCTTCTGCAAAGGCATAGCCTGTTAAATAACTTTTTCCGTCTGGCCATTTTTCAACGGTCCAGTCATTACGCCCTTGCTGAGCAAGCTCTATCGCTTGTAAATGTAGCGCCTGCCCAATCATATCACTAGGTCCTAAAAGAACGGTGTTATCCTGTTTGCTAATAATAAAAACATCTAAATTTTCTCCTTGCTCTTTAAGAGGCTGAATCACACTTCTCTTCACTTCATCTGCCCACTCAAAACTTAAATGTGCAGCAAGAACCCCTACAAACTCATGATCATCAGTAAAAATCGGTGAACTAATATCAACAAACTTCAACGGCTCTCCTGATGGATTAGGTAATAATTCAGCTAGCAAAACAGCTTCGTGAACATCACCTATAAAGGGTTCTGTTTGTGCTTCTGTAAACACTGGGCGGTGCGAAATATCAGCTCCGAGCAAAACCTGATCGGTAGAAGCTTTAACAACTCCCTCTGCATTCGTGTAGCCAATCCAGGAGAACGAAGGGAAGTTGGCTTTTAGTTCGTTTAAAATTTTTCCAATTTCTTCTGTATTATCAGTTTGTTCAAAGGCTTTTAAGTGACTTAAGACTGTGACCTCTCCGTACCTCGACCACATAAATTGATCTAAGCGTTCTGCCATTTGAAAAGCTTTTTCTGTTAACGATTCACTTATTTGTTGTTCAACACTTTTACCTGACTCTTTGCTTATTATGAACCCGATTACAGCTGTAAAAAGGATAATAAAGACGGTAAAAATCAAAATAAAATACGTTCGTAATGCAATCGACATGAATAAACCACTTCCCTAGAAAAATACCTTCTATTATTCTAGCAGAATAATGTCGTTTTTTGTCGATAAAAGTAGTTTTTTTCTGATCCATTAATTTCTAAGAAAAAACATGCTAAAGTGAACGTATAACAAAGAGAAGGGAAGTTATGAGACCTATGCTGAAAACCTTTCATGTAAAAACAAAGACGCGCGATCAAATGATTGATGTGACAAGAGACATTCAAACTTGGATATCTGAGCAACAAATTGAGGAAGGATTTGTGATTGTTTCCTCTCTACATACAACAGCTGGCATCACAGTTAATGAAAATGCGGATCCAGATGTGAAAACCGACTTTCTAAGAAGGCTAGATGAACTTTATCCATGGGAACACCAAAAAGATCTTCATATGGAGGGCAATACGGCTGCTCATTTAAAAACTAGTCAAGTTGGACATGCACAAACGATCATTATTACAAACGGTCGACTTGCACTCGGCACATGGCAAGGCATTTATTTTTGTGAATTCGATGGTCCACGCAACCGAAAGTTTCTTGTGAAAGCAGTACAAGTATAAACGACCGTATAACTGAATCCTAATACTTTACATTTCCCCTTTCTGCAGTTAAAAAGGTCATTTCTTTTTACATAAAATATGGCTTTGGAGTTAATTCTACTTAAAAGTGAAGTTATAACTCGGAAAATGAGTTTTCTGTAAAAAGGGGAGTTTTTGATGGAAATCTTAAAACATTCATTAAAAGAAATCAATCAAGCAACTGGTGAATTTGCGCTAGAAGTTCATATAAATGATATAGATTTTGAATTTGCCAACGAGTTAGGTACACCACCTGAGTCCAATAAATTCATTTTTCTAGCACAGAAAATAATTAGAGAAAATTATCCTTCCATCAAAATTACGGCAATCAACGTCGTGTTCGGCGGACTTCTTTTAACGTCGATGTCTATCCATTCAAGCACTGCATCTGCACAGTCTGATTCCGTACAAACAGCTCAGTCTCAGAGCATTTATTATCAGGTGAGTGCTGGTGATACCCTATGGACTATTTCTAGAGCTTTTAATATTTCCATAGATTCCATAAGACTAGCAAATAAGTTAACATCGGATGTGTTACAACCGAATCAACGACTTATTATCCCAAGAGCTTTCCACACGGTTGTTACGGGAGATTCCCTCTCTGTCTTAGCAAGGAATTACAACACAACAGTCTCTGCGATTCGTGAAGCCAATGGATTAACGAGTGACACCGTAAGAATTGGACAAACATTGGTTATTCCCATTTTCACTGTTGCGGCAACTACACAACCGTCAGCCCCACTCTCTAGTAGTGAACCTAGTTTTAAAATTCAGCCGATTAACGAGTTTTATACGGTTGTGTCTGGAGACAGTCTCTCAGTCATCGCGGCTCGATTCAATACAACTGTTGCTGCGCTTAGAACAGCGAATGGCCTAACCAATGATACTCTTAAAATTGGGCAACGGCTCGTGATTCCACACTCAACGACTACTGCGAAAACTGATTCCTATACCGTCGTTTCCGGAGACAGCCTTTCCGTTATCGCTTCTCGATTCGGAGTATCAGTTAATGACCTTCGCTCCGTAAACAATTTGCGTTCCGACGTTTTGCAAATCGGGCAGGTGCTCACCATTCCTGGTGCGACAAGCTCCCCTTCTACAAGTACTGAGCAGCGGACTCAATCGTACACCGTCGTTTCCGGAGACAGCATTTCCGTTATTGCTTCTCGGTTCGGAGTATCAGTTAATGACCTTCGTTCCGTAAACAATTTGCGTTCT
>NZ_BAUV01000002.1 GCF_000513135.1 Halalkalibacter akibai JCM 9157 | reverse complement strand
TACACCAACTTTCAATCTGAGATAACTACCGTAGTGTAACAGGAAAAGAGGTTTGATGCTACCCTAATTCGGAGATTGTTTTTTTGTAATTCTTCCAAACTTTTCAATCGTTTTACATAGACAATCTCCACACTTTACTCACACAATCTATGTTAAAATAACAAAAGGTATTTTAAGAGATAAACAAAGGAGAAAATGATGACTAAAGTTCTATCATTCGGAAAAGATTTCCTAGGTTTTATATTATTATTGCTTTTCTTAGTCTTGTTTTTTAATATTGAATCATTTAAAAATGCACAAGCTGGATTCTCAGTTCCAGATTCTTGGCTGAATGTAAATACCATTTTTCTTGGCATCGTCATTGAAGCCGTTCCCTTTATTTTACTTGGGGTATTTGTATCCGCCCTCATCCAAATATACGTTAAAGAAGAAGCTATTCACCGATTTTTACCGAAAAATGCCTATGCTGCTCTTCTACCAGCAGCTATTTTAGGAGCGATCTTTCCAATTTGTGAATGTGCAATTGTCCCAATTGTTCGTCGCCTAATAAAAAAAGGAATGCCTCTACATGTTGGAGTCGTTTTTCTAGTAGCAGCTCCTATTTTAAATCCAGTTGTAGCTGCTTCAACCTTTTTTGCTTTTCGGACGGATCTAACGGTTTTATATGCACGAATGGGACTAGCCTTTGTCCTTTCGATTATTATTGGCGGAATTCTATATCTTGTCTTTAAAAATCGTGATCAACTAAAATGGACAAAAGAGGAGTTAGTTGGTCAGCAAATTGTGCTTGATACAACAAATGCTCCAAAGAAAATGAATCGTTTGAAACAAACTCTTTATCACGCTGCAGATGAATTTTTCTTAATGGGTAAATTTTTAATTTTAGGAGCATTTGTTGCCGCGTTATTTCAAACATTTCTTGACCGCAGTATCCTACTAGCAATCGGAAGTAATGAATGGAGTTCGACTGCAGTTATGATGGCTTTTGCTTCTTGCTATCGCTATGTTCTGAAGCGGATGCATTTGTTGCTGCTTCGTTTGGTAATACATTTACGACAGGTTCCCTCATAGCCTTTTTAGTTTACGGTCCAATGATTGATTTAAAAAATACAATTATGTTGTTTGCATTCTTCAAAGCTAAGTTTGTGATCATGTTTATCGGTGTTGTGACAGCAGTTGTGTTTTTAGCTGTCGTTATGTTGCAACTGTTCGCCATCATTTAACGAAGGGAGAAATGAGAATGGAGAAAAAATCAGATATAGGTTTCCACGCCTATATTCGCGGAATTATCTTGATAGGATTTGCCTTACTTAAACTCGCGTTTATTATTACAGGCAATATTACTTACTATATTGCCCCAACGATGATGCCATTTATTTACTTTGCAACAGGAGTCTTCTTATTGCTCGGGATTATTCAGATTATTAGAAGTACTAAGAAGGGGCAAGAAGAAGAAGAACTCTGTGATTGCGGCACAGATCACAATATCTCGGGTTCTCCTATAACGAAGCTATTAATCTATGGTATTTTTGTAACACCCATCATTTTTGGTTTTGTACTGCCCGATAAATTACTAGATAGCTCTGTCGCAGCTAATCGTGGAATTCAATTTGGCTCTGGTATCTTAAATGATCAAGCAAAAGCCGAAGCTGAAGCCGCTAGTTCTACCTCTAGGGCTGAAGCTTTCCTTAATGATCCTGATGGATATATTGCTGACCTAGAAAACGGCTCGGATTCAAACTTCGAAACAGACGATCAAATCTCTGTTGAGGAGTATTATACGGAAGAAGGCTTTAATCAATATTATGAAGAATTAGCTGAACAAATTTTAGCCGAAGACCACATCATAGTTACGGAAGAGAACTATCTTGATATGATGACTGTGCTTGATTTACAACTTGACCGATTTATCGGAAAAACGATTGAAATTGTCGGTTTTGTCTACCGCGAACCCGAGTTTGAAGACAACCAACTCGTTGTTGCACGTTTCGGAATGACTTGCTGCGTCGCCGATGCTTCTGTGTTTGGGACAATGATTGAGGCAGATGAAGCTAGTCAATTAGAAAATGACACTTGGGTTCGAGTTACAGGAGTGCTCGATCAAACCGATTATTACGAGTTCCGTATTCCACTTGTGAAGTTGCGAGAAATTGAATTAGTTGAACAGCCTGACAGTCCTTATGTTTTCCCACGCTTTAGTTTCTAGATAATATCATGACAAAAAAGCTAGTGTTTCAATCATGAAACACTAGCTTTTTTTAAATTCTACTTCTATTTGCAATATCTCTGAACGGCTCCCTATTCTAATTGGTGGACCCCAAAATCCATATCCCGAAGAAACAAAAGCATGCAGTTGTTCTTTTTGTTTGTATCCCCAATCAAGTTCAAATATTCTCTTGGTAATCAGATGATTCGGAGCCATTTGCCCCCTATGCGTGTGACCTGAGACACTTAGATCAATTTTATTTTCCATTGCCTCTTGTAAAGCAGTTGGTTGATGATCGATTAGAAAGATTGGTTTGTTCCGATCTAGACTTTGAACAAGTTGTTTGATAGACTGACGTTTCTTATCAGTTTTGTCTTTTCTCCCGACAAGATACAATTGATTTTCTATTAAGATCACTTCATCTTGAAGAATATTAATTTCTATATCCTTCATAATTTTCGTAAATTCTCGTATTTGACCACCATAGTATTCATGATTTCCAAGTACTCCAAAAACCCCTAAAGGTGCTGTTAAGTCTTTCATCATCTGATCCATCTTTTTTTCAACAAACGGTCTCGGATTATCATCAATAATGTCACCTGGAAGTAAAATTAAATCAGGATTGATTTCTTTTATCAGTTTGATCATCCTACTAAGATGACCTTTTCCTGATAACGTTCCGAAATGCATGTCACTAGCAACAGCAATTTTCAGCTTTGATCTGGTCTCAACGTGTTTTGAGATTGAGATTTTATACGTCCTGACAATTGGGCTATAAGCATTCCTTAACCCAAGTGTAAAAATGAAAATAAACAGTACTATTGTGGTTATTCCAGTATAGAACACAGCCAACTCGCTCTCTACCCCTGCTGACTTCAGAACATAAACAATTAGATTAGCGACAGGAAGAAGTAAAAGAGCATATTGAATAAGAGCGAACCAACAAGCTCCTATTATTTTAAGAAAAGAGACTTTCTCCAAGAAACGGGCAAATAAGTAGGAGTAGCCAAGAAATATGATCACGAGGTTATAAACAAAAAGATTCAGCTCGATCCATTGTGGCCACACGGTATCTAACCAAACCCACCCATTCCAACCAATATAGAATAATATAGCGTTATAAGCAAAAATAAATACTAAACTAGATAGAATTACTCGTACGTTCAATGGTGTAACTCCTTTTATATCATCTTTGCTTTAACTATAGCATACAACCTCGTTTTTAAATAAATGCGAAGACACATATTTTGTTTTTTCAATGGGATGATGCAATAGAAAAAAGTGACGAAATTAGCTCGTCACTTTTCCTATTTGTATTACATTTTGACCGTACTATCGCGCTCGTCTTCAGTCATGGATCTCCAACCTTCTATAGCGAGGAAGGCACAGAGAATAAATAGCACAAATGCCGAACAGAACAAGAACCAATTTCCAGCAACAAAGTTATTGTACATTAATACCCCAAGTGCGGCTACAGTTACAATAAACATAAAAATCATTGGAATAACAACATAAAATGTTCTAGCACCCGTTTTCTTAAGCCAAACAGCAACTGCAAGTAGCGCTAATGCTCCAAGCATTTGATTGGCCGAACCAAATAACGGCCATACTTGGGACCACGTTCCTGATAAAGCTAAAGCCGCAGCTCCGATTAACCCTGTCGCTGTCGCTACATGACTATTTTGAAACATTTTAGGAGCACGATCTTGAGTAATTTCTTGCACCGCATATCTCATTAAACGAGTAGCTGAATCTAGTGTTGTTAACAAGAAAGCAGAAGCTGTTAAAGCAGTGAAGGTAATAGCAGTTGACTCTGGAATTCCCCAGTATGACATAAAATAACCAATTCCCGCAGCAAAGGTCCCAATTGGTCCACCCAATGCATCCATGCGTGCTGCAAAATCAGCTTGTGTTAAATAAGCTACCGAACCGATAGCAATAATTGCTAAAAATGCTTCGAGTAGCATTCCACCATAGGCAATAAACTTTCCGTTTTTCTCATTATCAAGTTGCTTCGCTGTAGTTCCAGAAGAAACAAGTGAGTGGAAACCAGAAATAGCTCCACAAGCAATGGTAATAAACAGGATCGGGAATAAAAAGCCCATCGTTTCATGTCTGAACCCAGTGTAAGCAGGGAGTTGAATAGTTGGAGATGCAATGATGATTCCTACTGCAGCACCAATAATCATCCCATATAATAAAAAGGCATTTAAGTAGTCTCTTGGTTGAAGCAAAAGCCATACAGGCATAACAGATGCTGCATAAGCATAACCAAGTAAAATTAACGACCATGTTGTCGCGCTTAAGTGGATCGGAAAGTTAATACCAATCCAAATTGAAACAAGCATGGCAATAACCCCAATAACACTTGCAACAGCCAAATTCATACGTAGTTGATTCACTAGGAAACCAAAAACGATGGCAATTCCTAAAAATAGAATAGATGCAGTAGCAGCCTCAGGTACAGAAACAAAAGTATTGGCAACTAAAATCATAAAAACGCCCACAACGAGAATAAGAGTAGCTATTGAAAAAGTTAAAAATAAGACCTGACCACGACCACCCATATACTCCTTAATAATTCCACCAATGGACTGTGCCTTATGTCTGATTGATGCCTGCAGAGACGTATAATCATGAACTCCACCAATAAAAATACTACCGATGATAATCCAAATTACAGCCGGTAACCACCCAAATACAACAGCAGCAATCGGGCCTGTAATTGGACCTCCACCTGCAATTGTTGCGAAATGGTGCCCAAGAAGAACGGGCTTCCTTGCAGGTACATACTCAACACCATCATTGATTTCATTTGCTGGTGTTGTTCGATTAGGATCCACTTGCATTTCCTTTTCAAGAAATTTTCCATAAATACGATAAGCTAGCAATAAAATAACTCCACAAATTAATAGTAATGTTAAAAAGTTCATAACTTCGCTTCCTCCTTTTCTAGCGCGGCTTCAAATCCCGTAAGAAACTCTCTCCCTTTGTTGTGCACATACACTTGTTTATCTTTTAAACTTACAATTGCCATATATCTGTCTGCCCAACCATGTAAACCGTATCTTAAAAATTTAATTTTTCTAAGTCGTTTTATTTGTTTTTGGATCTCTTTACTAACTGATTCGTTTGTCACAATAATGCCAACAAAGTATGTGGTCATATGATCCTGCTTACTAGAAACAAAAGAAGGTATCTGGTCGTCAATCTGCCTAGCAAAATCGTCTAGAAATTGTCTGTTTACAGTTTCCTGTGTCGTTACAAAAGCATATTGCTGTACCTCTACTCCCCATACTTTTATAGACTTACTCATTAAATACTTTTCGTCACGCCTCTGAAACTCTGCATAGAAATTTAAAGGAATCGTACCAATGCATTCATCTCGATACACATTAAATTGAATCGTATACCGATTGGCGATTTCGTTCATAAATTTCTCTATCTTTGTTCCAGTCATTTTTGCCACACCCTACTCTTCTGATATCTTTGAAAATTCCGACTAATTAATTTAAACCTTAGTTCTTTTATTTGCTAAGTAGCCATTCACCCTCCTTGACTATATTCTATTCATCTGTCAAGTTCTTTAGTAGAAATTGTCACATAATTCTTACATTAATTATACATATTTTCTTTTAATATACAACTATTCTGTTCCTTCCTTTTTACAAAATTAAAATTGAAATTTTATTTTATATCTTGTAAAAGCTAGCAATTGAAAAGCAAAAGTCCTTCATCAACCCGATGAAGGACTTTTAAGCTAGAAACGCAGTAATGGTTTTAGATTAGCAGACCATGTGATTCTATTACTTGGCTAACCATTCTTCAACATCTTGCAAGGTTGGTAGCGCGGTCATTGCTCCATGTGTAGATGCAGCCCTTGCTCCTGAGACGGAAGCAAATCGAACAATTTCTTGCCAACGTTCCATAGGAATATCTTTTAAAGAGCGATCTTCTTCATTTAAATGATAAAGAATACCAGAAACAAATGCATCACCGGCACCCGTTGTATCTACGGTTTGTATTTTCATTGCTGGTACATGGACCGTTTGGCCATTGAGATGAAGATAACTTCCTTCCCCCCCAAAAGTAACAAGAAGTACCGGAATCTGATAGCTTGCAAGTTTCTCTATTCCCCTGTCTAGATCTGATTCACCTGTTAGAAACTCCAACTCTTCTTCTGAGATCTTCACTACATCTGCCTCTGACATAATTGAAAGTATTGTCTCTTTTGCTTGCGCCTCTGTTGGCCAAAGGCCCAGACGTAAATTAGGATCATAAGACACAATTAAATTTTGTTCTTTGGCTTGTTTAACCGCTTCTATCGTTGCAGATTTACTTGGCTCACTAATCAACGAGATGGAGCCAAAATGAAGGATACGATTTGTTGAAAATAAAGCTGGCTTTACGTCCTCCTTTGACAAAAAACGATCTGCACTTGGATCTATATAGAAACTAAAATTTCGTTCACCTTTTTCATCTAGAGTGACAAACACAACTCCTGTTCTCGCTTCATCCGTCAACATCATTTCAGATGTATCAACACCTTGACTAGTTAATGTGTCCTTTAAAAATCTTCCGAGGACATCATCTCCCACTTTCCCTAGAAAACTTGATTTGGCTCCGAGTTTTGCTAATGCAACAGCAACATTCGCTGGTGCACCACCTGGACTTTTTTGATAGGTTATGTTGTTAGGGTCTAACGGAATAAAGTCTATTAAGGCTTCTCCTAAACTAATAATTCCTTTCATTCTTCCACCTCTTTTAATTTATTTCGATTAATTCGTTGAATATGAAGAGTTAAATAAACTAGTTCAGAAACAGGTAACTCGTACTGATAGCAAGAAGCTAAGTATTCTTTAAGTTGCTCTGCGATTTGATAAGAACTTCGATGCTTTTCTTGTACTAATTGATGCATTTCCTCATCTACATCTTGAAAAGGTTGCCCTTCTTCCATTCGTCTTAAAGCAAAATTCAAATGAGTGAGTAACCGTTGATATGAAATCGAGTCTTGATCAAGTTTGACTTCAAGTTTTTTTTCAATTATTTCAATTAATTCATTCAATAATGTTGTTGTATTTACAGCTTGCGTCATCGTCGAACTTTCCATTTTTGCTGTGTGTATATGAAGGGCAATATGACCCGCTTCATCTTCAGGCAAACTAATAGAGAGCCTGTTTTTGATATGATTGATCGCCCATAAGCCAATCTCATATTCCTTGGCATAAAGGACTCGAATTTCATTTAACAATTTGTTGTGAAGTTGGAATCCTTGCTGATGACGTTCTATAGCGAATGAAATATGATCAGTTAAAGCAACATGAATATGTTCGTGTAATTTTGTTTTAAGCTTTTTTTCAGCCCATGAAATAATTTCCTCAGCAATAACAATATGTATTTCAGGCAATTGATCAATGATTTGAGTGAACTTCTCATACTCACTCTTATCCTTCATGACAAATACTTTTTCAACTTTATCAACGACAATAACATCATTTTTCTTTTTTCCAAAAGCAATGCCTGAACCCATGACAATTATTTCTTCGTCACCTTCTTTAACAACTACCACATTGTTATTTAAAATCCTATTAATCCTCATACCTTAACTCCCAACAGTAAGAGGCTAGGATATACTTAAATGTTTAGCTGAGAACTTGAACCTCCCACAACTAGCGAAGGATATTTGCACAGCGAATGATATACATCAACTATGGTTATTCGGCTTCTCATAAATTAAACACTTAATCCCAGCCCCTATGTGTATTTCAATTCAACATTAAAATTTCACATTTAAAAGCGGTGTTTCACCAGCAATTACAGTATCCTCTGTTTCTTTTGTCATGCTATCAAGCTGGTCCATATTTGTTATTACTAACGGAGTAATTGTGCTTGCTGCTCGTTCTTCAACTAACGCTAAGTCAAACTCAACAAGCAAATCGCCAACCTTTACACGATCACCTTCTTTAATATGAGTAGTAAAACCCTCTCCATTCATGTTAACCGTCTCAAGTCCTATATGAATTAACAACTCTAATCCTCCAGGTGTTTTAATGCCAATTGCATGCTTAGTTGGAAAAACTTGTATAACTTCGCCACTTACAGGTGACAACACTTTTCCTTCAGTAGGCACAACAGCAAATCCGTCCCCCATCATCTTTTGGGCAAAAGTTGGATCAGGGACATCCTCAATTGGAATTAGTTTACCCGTTAAATGAGAATGAATAATCTCTTCAGTCGGTTGTATAGGTGATGCTTCCTTTTTATCTAATCCAAATAGCTTTTTAAACATGTTCAATCTCCTTTCAAATACGCTAATATCGAAAAAAAAGACCTAAATACAAAGAAAACTTCACTAAAAAAGTCCCCTTTGATTTAAGTCTTGCCTGATCTCACTCAGTAACAATCCGATACTATACGTTTAACCT
Source organism: Halalkalibacter akibai JCM 9157 (assembly GCF_000513135.1). Lineage (GTDB taxonomy): Bacteria > Bacillota > Bacilli > Bacillales > Bacillaceae_D > Halalkalibacter > Halalkalibacter akibai. The sequence continues at coordinate 246,493 of NZ_BAUV01000002.1, read as the reverse complement.
TATTTTAAGCCGGCCTATATACAAAGTCAATCAAAGGGGTTACTCTTTTTATTCCCTTAAATGATCTGATTAAACCCCAATCACTTGATCACTACTACTTACTCATCCTAATACATAAGCTAGCGAAGGATAGTCGCCTTAAAAAGAACTATAAAACAAAATAATTTTACCAAATTCAAAAAAAGTTTGTTAACAATCCAGACATTATACCTATAAAAGAAAAAGAATTCACAGTAGAATACGATTAATCCATTATATATTATAGAAAGGAATGAAGAGTATGCTACATTTATTTGACGATACCTTTATTTTAGAGACCTATTACAGATCTATTGAATTAAATCTAGAAGAGGAATTTATCTTCCTCTTACAAAATGAACTTCTTTCAAGAGGTTTTTTCGAACAAAATTGTTAAAAACCCCCTAATTCCTACTCGAATGCCATCTACAAAACGAACAAATTTCCGATTTTAATGTTTTTCATTCGTTTTTTTCTCAAAAAACCCTTCCATTTACATCATTATTGTTCTATACTAACCCGTATAAATAAAACTTTAATAATAACTCGTATAATCACGGGGATATGGCCCGAAAGTTTCTACCAAGCTGCCGTAAATGGCTTGACTACGAGTGATAGTTGATTATTTGTGTTGTTTATTTTACATGCAACCCGGATATCAAGGTCACTCTTAGTGAACTCGATATCCGGGTTTTTTATTACATTTGAATAAAGGAGTTAAAGTATGGAACAGTTAAAACAGGCAATTCGAGACCGCGGAAAGGTTCTTTCATCCAATGTTCTTAAAGTTGACACTTTCTTAAATCATCAAGTCGATGTCAATTTAATGGCTGCTGTCGGTCAAGAGTTTGCACACTTATTCAAAAATGAAAAGATCACAAAAGTACTCACAATTGAATCTTCAGGAATCGCACCAAGCTTTATGGCGGCATCTACTTTAGGAACTCCTTTAATTTTTGCTCGAAAAAAGAAATCTTTAACGATGAACGATAACGTCTTTGTCAGCAAAGTCTATTCATTTACTAAACAAGAAACAAATGAAATTACTGTTTCTAAAGACTTCCTACTACCAGGAGATTCCGTACTTATTATTGATGATTTCTTAGCAAATGGACAAGCTGCCCTAGGGCTAGTAGATATTGTTAAGCAAGCAGGTGCAAAAGTAGCTGGCATTGGAATTGTAATTGAAAAATCATTCCAAGATGGTCGGTCAAAATTAGAAGAAGCAGGATATCGAGTAGAATCATTAGCAAGAGTCCACTCGCTAGAAAACGGGCAAGTCACATTCGTTGATGAACTAATTTCAAACAACTTATAGGGAGAGACACCATGAACTCAAAATCCATTCATTATCCATTATATAAAAAAGAAGATACAGATGCTTTCTTTGCTTTATTTCAAAATAACTTAGCTAATTTTGTGGTAATTGCCGTTACAATGCTTGGAATGGGCTTCCCGGCTAGTATTGTGTTTGGAAAAGTCATTCCAGGTGCAGCAGTCGCTGTTATGGTTGGTAATTTATATTATGCTTATATGGCAAAACGACTAGCTGAAAAAGAAGGACGTACAGACGTTACTGCCCTTTCATATGGAATTAGTACTCCTGTTATGTTTGTATTTTTATTTGGTGTCCTTGCTCCTGCAAATGCTCTAACAGGTGATCCTGAACTCGCTTGGAAAATCGGGGTTGCTGCAGCTTTATTAAGTGGTTTAGTCGAAGTATTAGTAAGCTTTAGTGGAAACTGGGTGCGTGACCGTCTGCCACGTGCAGCTATGCTCGGTGCAATAGCTGGTGTTGCTTTAACATTTGTAGCTGGAGAAATGCTCTTTAATACGTTTTCTATTCCTGTTGTTGGCCTAGTATCCCTAGCTATCATCCTTGTAGGGATTGTCGCTAAAGTTGCTATGCCATTCCGAATTCCTGCTTCTCTTTTTGCCGTCCTAGCAGGAACAATATTAGCATTTGCTTTAGGTTATCAATCACCCGGACAAATTAGTGAAGGCTTAGCCAACATTGGATTTTACCCTATCTTACCAACACTTGCTCCATTTGAAGGCCTGACTTATTTATTTGGTGCTCTTATCGGTATTTTAGCTGTTCTTATTCCAATTACTCTTTATAACGCCATTGAAACCATGAATAATGTTGATGCAATGGCTGCAGCAGGTGACTCTTATGACGTCAGAGAATGTCAAGCGGTTGATGGTGTCGGTACGATGATTGGCGCTTTCTTCGGTGGACTTTTTCCCACAACGGTTTATATTGCTACTGTTGGATCAAAGCAAATGGGTGCTGGACGTGGGTATAGTATCTTAAATGCAATCGTATTTGGATTAGCAGCAATGACAGGTGTGATCGCTGCCTTCTCTGCGATTATTCCATTAGCTGCAGTTGCTCCAATTCTAGTTTTTGTCGGAATGTCAATGGTTGGTACTGCCTTCTTATCTAATGATAAGAAATACTACCCTGCTGTTGCAATTGCTATGCTGCCTTATTTAGCAAATTACGTTATGACTCGTTTCAATAATGCAGCTGGTGAGGTCGTTGCTAACATATCTGCTGGAATCGTTCCACTCGGACAAGGTGCGATGTTTACGGCTATTTTACTTGGCGCCATAACAGTGGCAAGTATTGATAAAAACTTTAAACAAGCCATTGTATTTTCGCTCATCGCTTCTTTATTATCATTTGTTGGTTTCATGCATGCGCCTCGATTAGCGCTAAATGCTGCACCTGATTTTACGATCGGATATCTTCTTGTTGCTGTATTCTTTGTTTATGCTTTATTTAAAGAACGCTCTGTTACACAACTTCCTGCTTCAACATCTGCTAATAAAAAGATAGCTTCTTAACTATCAATGTCAAGGGACCTAATCACTGTGATTAGGTCCCTTATCTACTTATTATTTTAAACAAAACAACCTTTAATGTTCATAGATCATTTTACGGGTCATTCCACCGTCTACTATCAAATTTTCACCATTAATAAACTGATTTTTTTCATCGGTTAAAAAAAGGCATGCTCGAGCAATATCTCCAGGTTCACCGACCCTTTTAGAGAAATGCTGTTCATGGTCGATCTCACGAAGTTCTTCTTTCCCACCTGTATGAATCCAACCTGGACTAATCGTATTTACTTGAATGTGATAATCTTGAAGTGAAGCAGCTAAGGCATGTGTCAAGGCAACAATCGCCCCTTTAGAAGCAGCATATGCTTCTGAATTTGGTTCAGACATGGTTGCACGTGTAGAAGCAATATTTACTATCGACCCTTTTTTCTCTTTTTTCATGATCTTTGCAGCCATTTTCGAAAAAAGAAAAACACTTCTGACATTTGTATGCTGAACATCGTCCCACTCTTCAACGCTTAAATCAAAGAGATCCTTGAACCTAGAAACACCAGCGTTATTAATCAGGATATCAATCCGACCAAATTGTTGTTCAATATGTGTCACTACCTCTTGGATATGGTCTTGTTTTCGAATATCACAAAGTAAACCGTGCGCTTCACCACCGCTTTTTATTATTTGGGCTGCAGTTGCTCTTGCTTTATTTTCATCTAAATCAGTCACAATTACTATGTCTCCATTTGCTCCATATTCCTTTGCAATCGCAGCGCCAATTCCCTGTCCTGCACCTGTCACTATGACTATTCGTTCATTCATAAGATCCTACCTCTCTAGTTATGCATTTGTTGTACAAATATTTAAAACCGAATATAATTATCAAAAAGGAGGCTTTTAGTTATGCCTAATACGTTTGACCTGATATTATTTCGGCTATTTGTTTTTTGGTATGTTAGTGGTGTGATTTTACTTACTTTTTCCATTCTCCCTCCAGCTCTTGAATGGGCTAATGCCATTTTTCTAATCTTAGCCGGCACACTTGGTGGAACTTACTTCATTCGCAACTATGGATTCGTATCAGGAGTTTGCATTTCTCTCTTTATCATTATCTTTACGATATTGGTAGAATGGGTCGGTGTTACATACGGGTTATTTTTTGGGCATTATTATTATAATCCAGACTTTGGACTTTTTATCTTTGATTTGCCTCTTACCATTGGATTTGCTTGGTTAATGGTGATTGCAACGACACATGTAATTGCCAAGCAATTGACGATCCACCTAGTAAAATTAAGATTTCTAGCTTTTGCTTTTGTAGGTGCTTTGGCTGCGGTGATCATGGATTTAATATTAGATCCTGTCGCATATTTGGTCAAACAATACTGGATTTGGAATACTGATGGAATTTATTACGGAATTCCTTTTTCTAATTTTGCCGGTTGGTTTTGTTTGGCTTTTGTCATTCACCTTATCATCTATTTACTGCTTTTAACTAAGTGGGAATTTAATCAAAATCCGTATTGGAAAAAACGCATGGTTATTCTTTATGTGTTAATGATTATGATGTTTACCATTCTCGCGTTAAACAACGGATTGTTTTTCGCTCCCATTATTACTGTAACTTTAGTTGTACCAATGCTTATTCTTTATAACACTAAAAAGGAGTCTCACTATGATTAAAGCGAAAAAGAGTTATCTATTTCGATTTATCTTCCATATGTATAATACGAATTGGCTTCTAAGAAGATCCTTCAACTCTGTTCGATTGAAAGGAAAGTTTCCAAGTCAAGCAACAGCCTCTCTTGTTCTAGTCAATCACAGTAGCTGGTGGGATGGCTTAGTATCTTTTTATTTAAGCCAGACTCAACTCACTCAAGACAGCTATGCCATGATGGGCGAACCTGGATTAAAGCGCTTTCCCTTTTTTCGAAAAATCGGCGCTTTTTCGATTCAAACAAACAGTAAATCTTCACTGATAAACTCGCTTCATTATGCTGTTTCCTTATTAAAACAGGAAAAAGCAATATGGATGTTTCCTCAAGGGAAAGAGCAACATACTGAATTACGTCCATTACGCTTTCAATCTGGTGCAGCTATTTGCTAGAACAAGTACCTGAAGTACTCATTATTCCTGTTACTTACTATTATACCTTTTTACATGAACAAAAGCCTGAATTATTTATTGAGATTGGCAAACCCTTTCAACTAACGCTTAAGAAAAGATCTATAATGACAGCAGAACTTGAACAAATTATTACTCAACAATTAGACAAACAAAGAGATGAAATTAAACTAGAGCGTTTAGATCATTATCGCTTCCTTATAAACGGACAACGATCCATTAGCGACTTTATTGACAGCCAACAATAGGAAGGAGTCCATATGTTTTATTACATTCTCTTTTTACTAATCATACTTTTATGGACTTGGATAAATCGTCTATTTATGCCATCCTTATACTCAACTACAAGCGATTCCATTCAGCCAGAGGTTGCTGTTCTTGTCCCTCTACGTAACGAAGAAAAACATGTCCCAGCGCTGCTTGAAAGCCTTAGTCAATTATCTTATCCAAATCTTTCTTTTTACTTTTTAAACGATGGTTCTACTGACCAAACGCTATCATTATTAACCAAGCATGTGAAACAGTTAAAAAAAGCACACATTATTAACGGAGAAACCCTTCCTGCTGGTTGGGTTGGGAAAGTTCATGCCTGCCACCAATTAAGTCAACATGCATATGGTTCTTTTTTCCTTTTCATTGATGCAGATATTCGCCTGAATTCAGACACGATTGAACGTTGTTTACATTTAATGATAGAAAAGCGTGTAGGGCTTTTAACTGGATTTCCTCGGTTTCCTACTAAAACGATATTAAGTAAGATATTAGTTCCCATGCAACATGTGGTCGTACTGCTACACTTACCATTGTTTGTAGCAAATCATTTTTCTAATCCAGCTTTTACGGCTGCTCATGGTTCATTTATGTTTTTCTCGAAAAAAGCATACGAAGATAGTGGAGGGCATCAAGCAGTAAAGAATTCTCTTGTTGAGGACGTTCACCTAACCAGACTCGTTAAAAAAAGCGGACATAAGGTATGTTTAGCAAACATAACTAGAGCTGTTACCTGTTTTATGTATGAAACAAATCAAGAAGTGTGGAACGGTTTTTCTAAAAATATATTTCCCGGATTAGGAAGATCTGTCTCACTTGTTTTATTAATTACTCTTTTTTATATAAGCGTGTTTTTAGTACCTTGTTTTCTCTTATTCTATGGTTTGATCACTGGAACAATTCTTTATTGCTTACCTCTTATACTTACATTTTTAATACGATTAGTCATCGACCAATTTACGAAACAAGAAAGATGGACTTGGCTCCTCATGCCTATTTCTTGTTTAATGCTATTAGTCATCATGTATTACTCCATGTATCTCGGTTTAAGAAAGAAAGGTTTTGAATGGAAAGGACGTCGATACCAATGATGAAAGTAGGCATTATCGGAGCAGGACTTGGAGGCTTATCTGCTGCTATTCTTCTAGCTCATTCTGGCTTTGAAGTCCATATCTATGAGAAAAATACTTATCCAGGCGGGAAGATGCGGCGCTATTCACTTGGATCAAGTCAGTTTGATTTTGGTCCGAACACAATTACAATGCCTTCTGTCTTTCAAGAAGTCATTGCGCAAACTGGAGCAGTCCCAGATGACTATTTTCAATTTACACGCTTGGAAGTGCATACGAGAAATCACTTTGCAGACGGTTCTTATTTTGATTTAAGTTCAGATCAAACTTTTAACAAAGAACAACTCTCTAATTTTGATCCATTTGCTTATAAAAAATTTGAGGGCTACATAAAAGAGATTACAAGATTGTATACCTTATCTGAACAACACTTTTTTCGGAAGACTTTTATGAAAAAACAGGATTTTCTTTCTCTTAACCTTCTCAAAGCATTAGTAAAAGTGCGACCACTTCAGACTTTGCATCAATTTAATCAACAGTATTTCGAGGATACTAGACTCTTACAAATGGTTAACCGCTACGCAACGTATGTCGGGTCTTCTCCATATGAAACACCAGCTACCTTTGCTATGATTGCTTATTTAGAGATGATTCAAGGCGTGTATTATGTGAATGGAGGAAATCCTACCATTGCTGATGGTTTTGCAAAAAGAGCTACAGAACTCGGTGTCCAAATACATTATGGGGTTGAGGTTACAAAGATATCTGTAGAGTCACGAAAAGCTAGACAGATTTATTTATCAAACGGAGAGGCAAAGAAATTCGATACTGTTATTATTAATGGTGATCTATTAAAAGTGTATCCTGATCTCGTCGAAAGCAGGGACCGTCCTTCTTTCCAAACTAAACATGTTGAATCTTATCAGCCGACAATGTCCGCTTTTGTTCTACTCGCTTCCTTAAATAAGCGAGTAGAAGGATTAAAGCATCACCAAGTATTTTTCAGTTCTGATTATTATAAAGAATTTCAAGAGCTTTTCCAAAAGAAACAGTTTCCAAGTGATCCTACCATTTATATTTGTAATTCTTCTTATACCGAGAAAGCGATGTCTCCAAATGGAGACAATTTAATGATTCTTATCAACGCTCCGGCTACAACTATAGAATCAACTGATCAATTAGTAGAGCAAAAGCAGAAAATATACCATACACTTTCATTAAAAGGATTTCCAGTTCAAAAACACGTTGTCGAAGATATGATTATAAGTCCGAGAAATATTTCCCATCAATTTCATTCTTTTAATGGAGCTTTATACGGTCCTTCGGCAAACCGCGTAAAAGATGCTTTCTTTAGACCTTCAAATAAAGCTAAAGATATTAATAACCTCTATTTTGTTGGCGGTTCCACACATCCTGGTGGCGGATCACCAATGGTCACAATGAGTGGAATGAATGTCGCCAACCATATCATTCAGAGTAAATAACTAAAAAGCGATTCAGTCATATGAACTGTATCGCTTTTAATCCCTAGGGGAAAGTGGATGCGGCCACACCCAAGCTCTCTGTTATACTTTATGCAACTTGTTGCTATTTGTGTCAAACTTCATTTTTGACAGAATCACTCTTTTCTCTTCACTCGTTACATAGTTTCTTTTATTAAATACTTGATATTGATTGCGTCTAATTTTCCCAAGGATAGCGCGGTACATAGTGGCCGCTCCTTTTACTGGTATCCTTGCATCGGCGGGGTAGGCATGAATGGAATCTAATGCTACTTCAAAAAGCTGTTCTGCTCTTTTCGCTAAATGCTCCCATACTTCAACGAAACCTGAAGTAACTTTTTGTTCTTTTAAAGTTTCTATTGTAACCCCATACTGATCTAAAATTTCTTGTGGCAAATACACACGGTTTCGCTGAAGGTCCTCTCCAACATCTCTTAACACATTAGTGATTTGCATCGCAATCCCTAATGCTATTCCCCCAGTTCGAAGTTGTTCATGTGTATGAGGTGCCAAGATTGGTAACAACATTAAACCAACTGAGCTTGCAACATGATAACAATATTGCTCAAGTTCTTCCATGGTTTGATAGCGATTTTTAATTAAATCCATTTTTTGACCGGTGATCATATCCCAAAAAGCTGTTTCGTCCATTTCATAGTTTTTAAATACATCTTGGAGAGCAATCCATTGTGAAGAATCCGTTTGCAAGCTTCCGTTTAAGAACTGAGTAAAGAGAGATTCGAATTCCATGAGTTGCTGTTTAGGATTCTCCCCTTCATCAACAATATCATCAACTTCACGACAAAAAGAGTAAACCGCCCAGACGGCATTTCTTTTTGGAGCAGGTAAAATGCTAAATGCTTTTGCAAAAGTCTTTGAATGATGAGCAATCGTTAAATAGCAATCATGATATGCTTTTTCTAATTCCGTCATTTTTTCTTATCCCCCTTTGATCTCTCCTCTTTCAAATGATCGGCTAAGATTTTAGCTCCTTGCATAACGATAGGAATTCCTCCCCCAGGATGAGTCGATGCTCCAACTGCATACACATTGTCAAAACCAAAAGGTTTTAATTGTGGCCGAAACACACCAGATTGACTTAAAATCGGAGCAATCCCAAAACTCCCCCCTTGATACAATCCATCTTTTTTTGCATCAGCTGGTGTTCTAACTTCCATCCATTCTGTATGCTCTCTTAAAAGACTAAAACCCCTTTTTTCCATCTCCTCTAAACACTGATTGATAAATGGCTCAACATTGTTCCAGTCAACTTCATTTCCAGATGGTACTGGGATTAGAACATATAGTACGCTTTTACCTACCGGAGCTAGAGTACTGTCAATTTTGGAAGGATTAAAAATATACATAGAAGGCTTACTTGAAAGTTTCTTATGCTTAAATACATCATCCATATTTTGCTCTAAGTCATCGGTCATTAAAAATTGATGTACCTCTGCATCCGTATATAAATGATCTACGCCGATATATAGAAGTAAACATCCTGATGAAGCTACATACGTTTTCTTTTCATTTTTCTGATTTAATAACTTCTTCATAATCGGAAGATCACCATTTAAGACAATTCTATCAGCCTGTTCATATTTACCATTGACCCATAACCCCTTACACTCTTTTCCAATGGTATCTACCTTCTCTACTTTATGATTTAAATGTACCGTTACTTGATTTTCTTTTAACTTCTTTTCCAGTATATCTACAAGCTTGGCATAGCCGCCTTTCAAGTACCAAATACCGTGTTGATGTTCACTGAAAGATACAAGTGAATAAAGTGCAGGTGACTGGAATGGAGTTCCACCAATATAAAGAGTTTGTAATGTGAATGCTTCTTGTAATCTTTTGTTAGAGAAATAAGTTTGAATCTGCTTTTGTACAGTCTGATAAGCTTTTAATTCCCATAGTGTTTTAAGAGACTTTGGAGAAAAAAAGGTATGTTTTTTTAAAAATGATCGCTCTAAAAAAGCTCCTTTCCCTTTTTCAAACCTTTCATTCATTTCGTGCAAAAACCTCAAAAACCCTGTTTCTTCCCCTGGATATAATCTAGATATTTCTGCTAACTGCTTTTGTTCATCACTCCATTTATAGAAAACAGTACCATCGGGATACTGCATTTTATATAAAGGATCTATTTGAATAAAATCTAACTGTTTCGGGGATATATCCACTTCATTCAAAATAGATGTAATCATCTCAGGGAGAAGGACAATTGTCGGTCCTTGATCTATTCGGTAACCATCCTTTTCAACAAAAGTTAATCGACCACCTAGACGGTTTTCTTTCTCATAAATGATCACTTCTTCTCCTTGCTGACTTAAATAAAGTGCAGTTATTAATCCTCCCACGCCACCACCTACAATTATTGTTTTCACTTGATTCTTCTCACTCCTTTATCAGCATCCATTAACAGGTTAGCTGTAATTCGTGCAGATTCAAAAATCGTTGGTAGTCCACTCCCAGGATGAGTACCTCCTCCTACAAGCCAACAATGCTTAAGTTCTTGAAATTGGTTATGTGGTCTGTAATACATCATTTGTTTTAAACGATGAGAGAGATTAAAAGTTGCCCCCTTGTACACAGCATGGTTATTCTCCCAATCTAAAGGTGTTATAATTTCTTCTGTTTCTACATAACTTCTCAAGTTTTTAAAATCTGTTTTTGTCTCAATTTGTTCATAGACTAAATCTCTAAACTCTTCTTTATGCTCTTCCCAATCTAATAAACTAAAGTTATTAGGTACTGGTGCTAGCAAATACATAGAAGATTTACCTTTTGGAGCAAGACTAGAATCTGTAGCAGAGCCATTTTGAATATAGATAGATGGGTCATCTGACATTGTTTTTGTTTTCGTAATCTCTTCTACGTTTTTCTTATAATCTCGGGAAAATACAATGGTATGGTGTGGTAGTTCAAATTCTTTTTTTACCCCAGCATAAATCATAAATGTTGAACAGGAATACTCTTTTTTCTCAAGCTTATTCTTAGAGTAATGCTTTAACTCATCATCTAACAATGTCGTCATCGCATGAGCAAAATCAGCATTTATGATTAATTCATCGCAGGCTAATTTCTCACCATTATCTAACTCAATACCTTTTACTACGCGATTATTCGTTAGGATTTTCTTAACTCCTGTATTTAAGTGGATCTTTCCACCAAATTCCCTGGTAACCTTAGCTAATGCTTCTGGTATTTGATTTAGTCCACCACGAGGATGGAATACACCGTATTTATGTTCCATGAAAGATAAAATGCTGAATGCCCCCGGACATTCCCATGGTGACATACCTAAATATTTTGATTGAAACGTAAAACCTATCTTTAAATTCTCATCTTGAAAATAAGAACTTAGTACTTGATAAAGTGATTGATGCAGTGATAAAGATGGTAAGGCTCGTAACGTTCGCCATCTGCCGTAATCTAAAAGTGAACTATGGCGATTTTGTAAAATTGGCATTAAAACATTCATCTTCTTTTCTGTATCTCTCATAAAGCGAATATAGCCTTCCTCATTCCCCGGAAATAATGACTTTATTTGCTGATACGTCAGCTCAATGTTTCTAGAAGGGAAAAAGGAGTATTCGGGAAATTTCAGTTGATACATTGGATCTAATTCGATTAATTGTAAATAGTCGTTCATATTTATTCCAACAGATTCAAACAATTCGCTTAAAATATAGGGCATACTAAGAAAGGTTGGACCGCGATCAAATGTATAGCCATCTCGCTTTAGCGCAGAGGTTCTTCCGCCCAAGTATGGTTGTTTTTCAAATACTTCTACTTGATAACCATTTCCCGCTAAAAGCATTGCTGCTGCTAGTCCCCCCGGCCCTGCACCGATAATGTATATTTTTTTGGCAGGCATAGTTTCCTCCATCGAAATTTATTATAAAAACGTTGAACGTATAGTAAATAAAACTTATACAAAAAGTATATTCGGCATTTACGATTTTTGCAAATTTAACTACTTTCACCTAACTTTCTTTTTGAAGTGAGCTTGTCACACTCTTACTCTATTGACTAAATACAAAAAAAGAAGCAGAACATTAAGTTCTACCTCTCGTTTTGTGAAGCATCTATTAAATCTTTTACCGTTTCAACAAGTTCCTTTGGACTAAATGGTTTAATAAGAATGGAATCGGCCCCGTTATCAAGCATTTCTTGCTTGTCCTGCGCTTGCCCTTTTGCGGTCAGCATAAGAACTTTTTGATTGCTAGTTACAGGATTCGCTCTTACCTTTTTCAATACGTCAAGACCTGTTAACTTAGGCATCATATAATCTAAGATGAGAAGAGCGTATTCTTTTTGCTCAAGAAACGAAAGTGCTTCTTCGCCATCAGATGCCTCATCAATATCAAACCCTTCATCTTCAAGAGTGTCAACAATAAGCATTCTCAATATTTCCTCGTCATCTGTTACTAATAATTTATTCAAATCAGAACTCCTTCCCTATTTGTATTTAATGGGTTTGCCCATACTTTGTAAACAAAATGGTTAAGACAGAAGTAAGTTCTTCGTTACAATCCGCTACAACCGCTTCGCTAAGAGATGAAAAACGTTTTCTACAAGACATCCTTTTATTTAGAAACTCCTTTTCTAGTCATAACTCCCCATTCCGTTTTTTTACGAAATGCTTGCCATACTCCTTCTAATCTCCACCACACTGTCAAGGGACGATACCAAAACATCTCTGTGCTTGCATAGAAAAAGAGGATGAGTAAATGCCTCTTTTTAGGATATCTTCTTAGGCTCCATTCCTCTAATAAAACACCACACATTGAAATATAACATCCATAAAACCAAGTCACTAAAAATAATAAAATAGTAAGTTCAATCGAAATGAGCGAAAAGAAAAGGCCAGAAACAATAAAAACATAAGCTAATCCTTCAACAAAAGCTCCTAACAATTCAATTAATAAAAAATATGGCATTGATATAAGACCAACTTTTTTAAACTTTGGATTCATCATCATATCTTTGTGTTTTCGTAATGTTTCAAATAAACCTCGTTGCCACCTTGTCCTTTGTCTACTTAAAATCGAAATAGACTCTGGCGCTTCCGTCCAACAAACAGGATCTGGGATATACTGCATCTGTTTATCCGATTTTTCTTCGGCAATCAACTTATGCAACCTAACGACTAGTTCCATATCTTCTCCAACAGTTCCTCTTTCATAGCCACCTGCTTTAATAACCCAAGATTTATTAAAAACTCCGAATGCACCAGAAATAATAAGCAGTAAATTATGACGACTTAAACCAATACGCCCGATTAAAAAAGCTCTTAAGTACTCAATGATCTGCATAATGACAATAGGGTTACGAGGGAGACCTACATTCATCACTTCTCCCCTTTCAACTAAACAACCATTAGCAATTCTTACGCTCCCTCCTGTTGCAATAACCTGCTCATTTGAATCAATGATCGGTTTCATTACTTTTAACAGAGCATCTTGCTCAAGAAGAGAATCTCCATCTAGTGTGCATATATAGGGATAACGAGAAGTGTTTATTCCTGCATTTAAAGCGTCTGATTTACCTCCGTTAATCTTATCAACTAGAACTAAGTTATCGAATAGTTTCGAACGATAAACCGTTTTAATTTCATTAGATGGAACCTGTTTACGAATCGTCATCGTTGTTTCAACCATATGGTATGCTTCAATCATTCTCTCTAATGTCTCATCTTTTGAACCATCATTAATAACAATAATTTCATACTCTTTATAGTTCATACTTAATAATGAACGAACACTACTTACAATACCGGTTTCTTCATTATAAGCTGGAACTAAAATTGAAATCGGTTTTGTATCTTCACTAACAAGAAGGTCTTCGTACGGTACTTTTTTATTCAGCCCTCTTTCTTTACGTAGTACGAGAAAAGAAAACATGAATAAAACTAAATAAAACACCGATGCTCCTATCATATAAATGAAAATAGCTAGTCCAAGATAATCAAACAAATTATTTATCATTCTGCCCAACCGCCTCTCCTAGCCATTGAGATGACGTATCTCGTGCAAATTGATCCTTGCTTGTCGCGTACACATATTCTAGTAAAAGCAACCCGTCTTCATACTTTGATAATGATTCCGCAGCAGCTTGCCTAACCCACCAGTTAGCATCAGATAATAATTGTATGAGAGCCTGACTATAACGTTGTTTTTTTAATTTACCGGCAATTCGAGCGAAAAACATTCGTTCCACCCAATGTTCCGAATGCTGGAATGACAGTAATTCATTTCCTTTTTGACTAGACCCAAATAGATATATAGCTTTAAGAGCTCTAATACGTATTTCTAAGGATGAAGAAAACAGAAGAGCATCGAATAAAGGACCAGCAGTATGATCTTTTGCTTCAATGACTACATCTAATAAGGCAACTTGGACTTCCTCAGTTAGTTCGGATAGGGAATGATAAATAAGTTCATGTAAAAAAGCGAGACCAAACCTCCTAAAACACTCTTTAAGCAAGAAATATGGCCAATCTGGTGATCTCTTTATCTCTTTTAATATCCTCTCGTCTCTTAAGGTGGATAATGTTCTAATTACTTGATGTTTCTCTGCTTCCGAATGTTTTCTATTTTTATAGTATTTCCAAAGGCTATCTTGAAGAGAACTCATTTCAAAATCTTCAATATAGTATAAGACATTCATCCGTTTACTCCATTTACCCTTCTTCAACTGACTTTGATACCGAGTTGTTAATTCATCTTCCGCAATTTTTCTTAATATAGTGATCGTTTCTTCACTATTAAATAATAGTATAAAATGACTTAACGTTTCCTCAAGCACTTCATAAAACAACCTATTTCTCTTAAATAATTTGGGTATTTTCGCCATCTTACCTTTAATGATTTCTTCAACTGCTTGAAGAATTTCAGCTTCAATTTCTCGTTTTTGTTTTTCTCTAATTTGAGTTAAATGTTTACTTACTAGTAAATATATGAGGAGCGAGACATTTAGAAAGATTAAAAGAACAACCAGCACAACTAGATATGTCATAAATTCCCCCCTCTATATTAAATAAACGACCTATAAATTAATCTCTTTACTCGAGCTAATAATTCATCTAATTTAAATGGTTTTGTTACATAATCATCTGCTCCGAGATCAAGTGCACGAATGATTTCTTTTTCGTTGTTTCTACCAGTTAACATCATAATAACAACTTTTCCTTGCGGGTATTTCTCTCTAATTCTAGATACCAATTCGAGTCCATCAATCCGCGGCATAATGCGATCGAGAATGATAATGTGACGTTCTCGTGGCTTATACCAATCAGAAGTGAGAAACGATTCGCCTTCTCGGAAACTTTCCGTATGGATTGCGACGCCATTAATATTTAACGTATTGATATTGTCCAATAATACTTGGCGAATAATAGGATCGTCATCGACGATATAGATATGCACTTGATTATGAATCTTTTTAATCGAATTATTATGGTACACTGCGACTTGGTTACGTCCATTACCTTTTGCTTCGTATAATGCTTGATCGGCTTCTTCTATTAAAGGTTGGATATTCTGCAAGTTATCACGCATATCTGTTAAACCAGCAGAGAACGTAATTTGAAACTTAGCTTCTCCTTCTGTGAAGAGAATTTTATGAAAACCGTCCAAAAAGCGGTTTAATGTCTTCTGTGCTTGTTCTTTTGTCGTATGAGGAAACAGCATTAAAAATTCCTCTCCCCCTAAACGAAATACCATATCAAGCTTTCGTTTAGAGCGATTTAGATAATCAACAAATTCTACTAATACTTTATCTCCTATTGGATGACCATATGTATCATTCACTTGTTTGAAATGGTCTAAATCCAGAATAGCTAAGGAAAAATCCTCACCGTAACGGTGATAGGATTCGATTAATCTCTTTGCTTCTATTTCTAAAAACCGTCTAGAAAAAGCTTTAGTTAATTCATCAATCATAACTGAATTTTGAATTGTCTTTCTTAAAGTTAACCTATTTTTCAGTCGAACAAGAAAAATTTCCTCATTTATCGGCTTGTGAAAGTAGTCCGTTACTCCTTTGCGATAAGCATCTAATTCAACATTATAATCTCTTTCAGCACTAATCATCATTACAGGGATGAACTCATTTTTAGCTTTTGCCAGCACCTGTTCAAGTAGATGAAAAGCATCGACACCAGGAATAACATAATCTAATAAAACGCAATCTGGGCGTTGGTTCATATAAAGTTCAAGAGCTTTTTGAGCCGTTAATGCGACAAGCACCAAATAACCTTCTTTTTCTAACATTCTCTTTGTATAATCGACAAAATCATGATCATCATCAATTAAAAGAACTAATGGTTTTAACTCTTCGTGTAAGGTAGGTTGCGTGATGTTTGCTATCTCTTCACTTTTTTGATCTACTTTCTGAGATGGAAAGTCAACTAACATAGGTGCTAATTCCTCGAAAGTCCAACCTTCTTCTTTATCCATTTTTTTTACTTTTTCTAATTGCACTCTCGCTGCATCAGCGTATTCATGTAGTCCTATTGTTGCTCCAGTTCCTAAGACGGTATGAAAAAATCTTACAACCGCATTATGTGAAATCACTTTTTCATTTTTCCATTTCCCTGTCGTTTCAATGATTCTTTCAATAAATTTTTGTTGGTACCGTTCCATATGAGTCTCCTTTATTAACTGGTCAGACTTATACAACCATTATAGTTGATATTCTACAAAATTCGATACTTTTCTCAAAAATGTTTATTAAAAAACAATTGACAGGCATTGGAATGATCCGTCTATTTTCAAAGAAGAAAACTTTGTGATTGCTATGATTATGCCTTGGGATTTACTGGTTCATTTGCTTTAACTAGTTTTTGCTTTTTTGTTGCAAGTATCCTTATTTTTTGCATCAAACATTCTAATCAAGACAAAACACATAAAGAGGATTCTAAGCTTTTACAACAAGTAAAAGAAGGAATTAAATTGGTTTATTAAATATTAAAAAAGAAGAGGTGTGAGGGGAGGTGCGAGGTTGGCGGTACGGCATAATGTTCTATATAGAGTTAAAGCTTTTTTTGAGCTATATTAGCTTAAATGAAGCTAAAACATGCTTAAAAGGGACCAAAAAAGGGATAATTTCCTCTTTTGAGTCCCTCGTTTATCTGAGAAGGCCATTGGAGTGGAGTGACTTCATCTCCACTTCACCAAAAGTTTAAACACATATTTCAAGTCAGAATGACTATATTATTTAGAAATCATTTTTTTACG
This sequence comes from Halalkalibacter akibai JCM 9157, assembly GCF_000513135.1. Taxonomy (GTDB): domain Bacteria; phylum Bacillota; class Bacilli; order Bacillales; family Bacillaceae_D; genus Halalkalibacter; species Halalkalibacter akibai. The sequence goes on along the minus strand of NZ_BAUV01000002.1, from coordinate 229,419 downwards.
GTCTATCATTTGTGGAGGCTCTTCCAACCAGCCGTGCTTAACCATTAACTTAGCTCCATCTGTTGCGTAATCAAAAACATCCTTTAATGCTAGAAAAACAGATGGGGGGATGTCATTGCGTAAACTAAAGGAAGTTCCAAACGCATTACTACCGAGTGAAAAGCTACACAGCAGACTTGTGCAATACATCATGATTTTATCGGAAAAAGGAGGCGTAGTTGAATCTGTTATTGTTCCGCCTTCAGCAGCTGGTACCGGAATTTCATCCTCTGCTAAAATCTTCGTGAAACTTTTAACTAAATTTTTCGCTAAATCTTTCCCACGATTAAAATACTTCTCGATATCATTATTTTGACTCACTTGTGCAAAGCCCATAATAAGATTAGCTCCAACAATGTTATTTTCAATTGCGTGATATAAATGAGCGACCTCAACACTATTTAAAGGACGCTTATCCCCCATTATTTTAATTCCTCTTAAATAATCTTGATTTGTTGCAAATTCTACTTCATTTGGCATCGTAATATGAGGTGGTTTAATTAAAGTTCCACGCTCAAGCAAGAATGTTGTGGCTTGAATATAATATTTTTGTGTCATTGCTGTAAGGTCTAGATACAACTGCATAATATCAGGTCGATACCCCATACAAAGATGGAGAGAATGCATTCCCATGCTAATAGCTTTCATAACTCTGACAAAGTGAATATCAAAATCTTGATCATATAATTTTGGTGCGTTAACATGAACATCTGACTTTGTATATCCCACTGGGATGACTGCTTTTTCCTCTTCAAATAATGTTATTAGTTTGTCTATAAACAGCTGTATGTCATTTTGTAAATTACCCATTATTTCTTTTGCTTTATCATCGTCTGATTTCTCAATAAAGTAATCAAGCATCCGTGCTACCATTGTTTTTTGTTGATAGGTCATCCAAAGTGTACCGAGCTCCGAGGCAGATAACGCAGGCTTTGTTGCCATCTTAAATATTCCCCCTATTAATTAGTTGTTTTTATCTTACCCACTTTATTTCTTTTTTTATCCCAAAATAAAGAACCGACTCTTTAATAAAGTCGGCTCTAGTCGTTCCCTATTCTTTTATTTTTACATTATATTTCGTTAACCAATAATCCATTTGTATAAAGTGAGCTAGAAGTTGTGGTCCTGCCATTAGTTGACCAAAGTAAGGTTGCCCAGTAGGAAATCCTCCTGAATCTGCAATTTCTTTTAATGAATCTTTATTAATAAACTCGAAAATTGGCGCATCTTTTTTTGCAAGAATATCCTGCATTCCCTTTTGTACTGCCCCTGTATAAGCAGGGTGATGAGTCTTAGGATACGGACTTTTCTTACGATAAAGAATATCATGCGGTAACAAACCTTCAAGAGCTTTTCGTAGTATTCCTTTTTCACGTCCTTCTAACTGTTTCATTTCCCACGGAATGTTCCAGACATACTCAACAAGACGGTGGTCAGAGAAAGGAACCCTTACCTCCAAACTAGCTCCCATACTCATTCTGTCTTTACGATCCAATAAATTGGTCATAAACCAAATTATGTTCAAATAAGAAATTTCTCTTCTTCTTGCTTCCTCGGGAGTATCTCCATCATAACTTGGTGTTTCAGCAATTGTTTCTTTGTAGCGATCATAAACATATTGTTTTAATTGCAACTTCTTTTTCCATTTGTCATTAAGTAGATTTTCACGTTCACCAATCGAACGCATCCAAGGAAAGCCATCAATATTCATAATTTCCGGTTTATGAAACCAAGGATAGCCTCCAAATATCTCATCCGCACATTCTCCAGATAATCCAACCGTTACATCTTTTTTAATTTCATGACAGAACCAAAGTAAAGATGAATCAATATCAGCCATACCAGGTAAATCACGAACATCAACTGCTTCTTTTAAACGGTTAGCTAATTCATCAATTGATATTACTTTATTGTGATGCTCTGTGCCGAGTGCATCTGAAACGACCTTAATCCAAGGAGCATCCGCGTTCGGTTGAAAATCATTTGCCTTAAAGTACTTATCGTTTTCGTCATAATCAATCGAATAACTTTTAATTGGGCCATTACCTTGTTTTGATGCCACTTGAGCTGCAAATGCAGTTAATGCACTAGAGTCAACCCCACCTGAAAGAAACATGCCAACTGGTACATCTGCAAATAACTGACGTTCAACAGCATCTCCAAGTAAAAATCGAACGTGCTCAGCTGTTTCTTCAACATTATGTTCATGTTTTTTGCTCTTTAATGTCCAATAACGGCTAATTTTTGCTCCGTTCCGGTCATAAATTAGCATATGGGCTGGTCTTAATTCATGAATATCATCGTAAACGCCATGCCCAGGTGTACGCGATGGAGCAAGCCCCATAATTTCTGCTAACCCCTCTGTTCGAACAATAGGTTCAATATCACGATGAGCTAGCAACGCTTTGAGTTCAGAAGCGAATAATAAACACCCGTTGCGCACCGTATAAAACAAAGGTTTTACACCTAATCGGTCACGAGCCATAAACAAACTCTCATCTTTGTCGTTCCAAATGGAGAAAGCAAAGATTCCATTTAATTTTTCTAGACATTGATAACCCCATTGTATATAGGATTTTAGTAAAACTTCTGTATCTGAATGACCTTTGAAATCATGACCACTCGCAAGAAGTTCTTTCCGAATCTCCTCGGTGTTATATAACTCACCGTTATATACGATCGTATACGTTTTATTTTTATAAGTACGACTCATTGGTTGAACACCATTCTCCGGATCAACGACGACTAAACGCGCATGACCGAAAGCAGCATGAGTTGTTGTCCAAACGTTCATATCATCAGGACCACGACGATTTAAAGTTTCAGCCATTTGTTTCACTTGTTTCTCTTCTTTTCGTAAGTCTTGACGCCAATCAATCCACCCTGTAATACCACACATGTATTCATCAGCCCCTTTTGGGAAGTTTTCTGTTGGAGTTTTGTGATTTAGCTGCTCACCTCAACTCCTTTTCTGTTAACTCTCTTTCTCGCCCCGTGCTAGGCTCTCTATCCATAAACTATTCTATTCAACTTGTAGGCAGATGTGATGGTTATTTTCTTTCTGATTATTTTTCTGGTAAATTCATACTTATAAATAAACGAATAATCGAAACACATAAATTTAAAGATCAGAGGTGATTCTTACGGAACCAGCAAGCCAAGAATCCTACATTTTTTCTTCAAAGAAACAATATAAACAACAATTAAAAAAGAAGCAGTTAGAATTAATTCTTTTACAAAGACGATTATATGAATTAGAAATTCCAGTTATTCTAATCTTTGAAGGTTGGGATGCGGCAGGTAAAGGTGGAGCCATTAAACGTATTACCGAAAAATTAGACCCACGAGGCTACAACGTTTATGGAATTTCAGCACCAGATGAGCACGAACTAAAATATCACTATTTAAGACGATTTTGGAAAAACCTCCCGCAAAAAGGCCAGATTAGTATCTTTGATCGCTCCTGGTATGGAAGGGTTTTAGTAGAAAGAGTTGAGGGATTTGCAACTAACAAAGAGTGGCAAAGAGCCTACGATGAAATTGTCTCAACCGAGAAAATGCTTACAGAATCTGGACATATAATCGTAAAATTTTGGTTACAGATTACAAAAGAAGAACAGCTCCTTCGGTTTAAAGAACGAGAGAAGGACCGATTTAAAAGCTGGAAATTGACTGAAGAAGACTGGAGAAACAGAGAAAAGTGGGAGCAATATGAGGAAGCCATTAGGGAAATGTTTAATAAAACAAATTATGAGAGCTCCAAATGGTATGTAATAGATAGTAATAATAAGAAATCAGCTCGTATTTCTGTTCTAGACATATTGATAACAGAGTTTAAAAAATGGGCAGGAGAACTAGAGTAGCTCCTGCCTTCTTATTTTCTAAGTTGATTTTTCCAAATTCATTGCTATATCACGACTTTTAGTGTTTCCAACAGCGATTCCGGCTAATATAATTGTAACACCTAGCCACTGGACCCAACTGACTGACTCTCTTAAAACCAAAGCTGAGAGAATAACTGCCACTGGTAATTCTGATGCAGATAAAATCGTACCTAACCCAGCACCTATTTGTGGCATTCCAATCGAAAATAATAATGGAGGCAGGGCAACACCAAATACTCCAAGAATTAAAGCATAATAAGATAACTCAATTAAAGAAGACATGGGTAGTTGAAAATTGGGTTGCATCCAAATGAGGACAATTATAAGTCCCCCTAATGACAGAAGGAAACTCTTTTGAATGGACGGCACACTTCTCCCCACAGTTCCACTTACATAAATAAATAAGGCAAACATGCCTGCGGCTAAGCTAGCCCACAATACCCCCTTTAAAGAAAAAAAACTCGATTCCATAAAGAAAACTCCCGACGCTAGAATAGACCCACTAAGTAAAATCCCTATAGATGCAAGTTTAATCTTTGTAGGCTTTTTCTTTTCAAGCAGCCACTCAAGAACTGCCCCAATCCAAATAAATTGAAATAAAAAGATAATCGCTAAAGAGGCTTCAAGTGTTTGCAAAGAAAGATAATAAAAAATCCCCGTTAATCCCATTGGTATACCGGCGATTACTAATTTAAAACATACCAGCATAGACAATTTACCTTTTTTTGAAAATAAAGCTAAAACTCCAATGACAAATGTTCCAAGCAGAAACTGCCCACCTGTCACCTCAGCAGTGGCAAAGCCCGCACTATATGCAAGTTTAACAAATGTTGAAAGAATACCGAAACAACAACCACCTAAAAATACAAGTGCAGCATAATGCCAAGTTTTTGTTTTCATTCACATACTTCCTTTCTCACAGCAAAAACCACACGTTATCAATGACGTGTGGTGAAAATAGAAACTATCCTAGAAAAGTCCACTCCCTATTTAACAGGGTTTTAGATATATAAGATTGTTAGTTTTATTGTAAGCAAACTTTTCTCCTTGGTCAAACGGTTTATGATATTTGGCCTAACAGCTATAAAATTGAGAAAAAGAGAAAGATTTAAGATATTTATTCTGTACCTTTATCCCTTGGTCAAGATGAGGACGAGGAATAACCCTCTTTCTGTATTAATTTTTTAACGTTATCTTTGGGATCCCAACAATCAAACGTATAAGTAGTCTTAGTTTCAAAACCAAGCCGTATACAGGAATACTTCATTCCCCCACTCTCTTTTGTTGCAGAAAAATGACGGCATGTCGCACAGCAATGATAACGATTTTGCATCTAACTCTCCTTTTACTTTTGACTTAACTTTTTCCTTGCGATACGTTCTATAACACTTGGCATTAGCTGATACAGCGTCGATCCTAGATTCATCCAACCTGGCATATTTAGCTCTCTTTTCGGTTTATCGATGAGTTGAATTGTGGCTATTGCTACCTTTTTTGAATCCAACATCCATTTTCCTACACTTTTCACATATCCACCTCCTCGATCAGCTCTTTCAAAGAAAGGAGTCAGAATAGGACCTGGATTAACTGAACTTACATGTATATTCTCATCATGCAATTCTAGTCTCAAGCCATTTGTAAAACCGAGAACGGCATGCTTTGTTGCTGCATAGACACTAGATTTTGGAGTTGATAATTTCCCAGCTTGAGATGCAATATTGATAATATGTCCATTGTTATTTTCTTGCATGTTAGGAAGGACAGCCTTAGTTAAGGCGATTAAACCGACTACATTTACAGTAAACATTTCTTCTACTATAGAAGTCTTAGTGTTTATTACTTTCTCGAAAACTCCGAACCCAGCATTATTAATGAGAGCATCAACTGAACCTTGCTCAGAGATGATACGCTTTACCGTTAAATCAATCTCTTTCAGATCACTCATATCTAAAAAGTAAACAGATGCTTCTCCACCTGATTGTTCTATCTCTTCTTTTAAATCATTTAGTTTCTTAGTATTTCTCGCTAACAAAATAACTCGATAGCCTCTTCTAGCAGATTCTAGCGCTAAGTCCCACCCTAAGCCACTTGAAGCTCCCGTAATCCAAATCGTTTTCTTCATTAAAAGTCTCTCTCCTTTTTAATTCTAAAGTAATCATACAAGAAATATGACTGAACAACTAGTTTTCTGATAATTCATAGTTGACTCTCTACCTTCTCACTCATATAATAGTAAAAACAATACGTAAATGGCTTTGAAAGGGATTAGTAAACAAATTTTATGTGCACAGAGAGTGACCTCACAGGCTGTAAAGGTCACCACCCCTAAATTGTTGAACCTACCCTGGAGCTAGTTAACGAATAGTTAACCGTCCCCCACGTTACGGGTTAAAGGGAGCAATGATTGCTAACTAAGGTGGTACCGCGGATATAACTCTTCCGTCCTTATATGAAGGATGGAAGAGTTTTTTTATTTTCTTCACTAATATTCCGTAAAAAATAAATAGAACATTAAATAAAGGAGCGAAAAACATGAGTCGACAGCGACTTGTAATAAAAATAGGCAGCAGTTCATTGACGACCAATCAAGGAGCTTTGAGTATAGAGAAAGTCACTCGATTCGTTGAAGCGATTGCGCATCTTAAACAAGCAGGACATGAAATAATCGTCATTTCTTCAGGGGCAGTTGCGGCTGGCTTTAAGGCCATTGGTTACCCTAGCCGTCCGATAACCATTGCTGGTAAACAAGCTGCTGCTGCTGTTGGTCAGGCTATGCTAATGCAAGCTTACATTGAACAATTTGCTGTTTTCAAACTAATTCCAGCTCAACTTCTGTTAACTAGACAGGACTTCTCCGACGAGGTTCGCTATGGCAATGCTTATTCTACATTGACCGAATTACTAAAAAGAGGTGCAATCCCAATTATCAATGAGAATGATTCAACTTCGATTGAAGAATTAACATTTGGGGATAATGATATGCTTTCAGCACTAGTTAGTGGTTTAATTCATGCAAATACATTGTGTATTATGACAGATGTTAATGGACTATACGATGATAATCCTCAGAAAAATCCTAACGCCAAGAAAATTCACTATCTACCTTATCTAACAGAGGAACTTCTTGCCTTAGCAGGAGATTCTAATTCGAAAGTTGGAACAGGAGGGATGAAATCAAAAGTCAGTGCAGCTCAAACGGCCCTTACACTAGGGGTCAATGTTTTTATCGGAAAAGGTGATCAGCCAGAAACGTTTATTGATATTTTAAAAGGTAAAGGAGACGGTACATATATTGGACCGTTTCAACATGAATCTGTTATGCCTACTACGAAACAATGGATTGCTCTTCATTCTTCTATTTCAGCTCAAATTACAATTGACGAAGGAGCTGAACATGCACTTCTTTACAAGGGTAAGAGTTTATTACCTGTCGGCGTTTCTTCAGTTAAAGGTACCTTTCAAACCGGTGATGTAATTGAAGTTTGCAATAAGAATGGTCATGTACTTGGCAAAGGAAAAGCCTCAATGGACCTGTTTAAACTACACGACTATCAAAAGCAAAAAACAGATAATCATAAACAACCAGTAGTAATCCATCGCAATGAATGGGTTCCATATATAAAGGAGACGATGAAACGATGAGCGAATTACTTGTAAAAGCCCGAAAAGCAAATGAATGTGCACGTATCCTTGCAACAATATCAACAGAGGAAAAAAATGCTGCTTTACAATTAATAGCAGAGCAACTTTTAATCGAGGAAGAATTTCTGCTTACAGAAAATAAAAAAGATATCATCGAAGCTCGAAACAACGGAACTAATGAAGGGATTATTGATCGTCTCACATTGAACGCTGAGCGACTAAGAGATATGGCAGAAGGTTTGAAACAAGTTGCTTCTTTACCCGATCCAGTAGGAGAAATACTTACATCCATTACCCGACCTAACGGATTAAACATCAACAAAGTCCGCGTACCACTTGGTGTAATTGGAATGATTTATGAGGCAAGACCTAATGTAACGATTGATGCATCTAGCTTATGTTTAAAAGCAGGAAATGCCGTGATTCTTAGAGGGAGTTCTTCTGCTATACACTCTAACATAGCCCTTGTACAAGTCGTACAACGAGCTCTTGATAAAACAACCATTCCTGTAGAAGCAATACAGTTAATTGAAGATACGAGTCGTCAAACAGCTACTGAAATGTTTACTTTAAATGAATATTTAGATGTTTTAATTCCAAGAGGAGGAGCATCCCTTATACAATCTGTTGTAAACAATGCATCAGTTCCAGTTCTGGAAACAGGTGTAGGAAATTGTCATCTTTATATAGATGAAACAGCTCAGACAGAGATGGCCATTTCTATTGCAGTAAATGCAAAAACACAGCGACCGTCTGTGTGTAATGCCGTTGAAACCATTTTAATTCATGAGAAGTGGGCTTCTACTCATTTTGAAGACCTTCTAGTTGCACTCATTGAAAAAGGAGTTTCTTTTGTTGGTGATGAAAAAACAAGAGCATTAGACAGTCGTATTGAACTTGCATCAGAAACAGATTGGAAAGATGAATTCCTCGATTTAAAAGTAGCTTTAAAAGTGGTTAATTCTGTCGATGAAGCGATTGAACATATATACACTTACGGCACAAAGCATTCAGAATCAATCATTAGTGAAGATGCTTTAAATGTTGAAAGTTTCCTAAATAAAGTTGACGCTGCTGCTGTTTATCACAATGCATCAACACGCTTTACAGACGGATTTGAGTTCGGCTTTGGTGCAGAAATAGGAATAAGCACCCAAAAGCTACATGCCAGAGGTCCAATGGGACTTGAAGCTTTAACTTCAACAAAGTATATCGTGCATGGTACAGGGCAAGTGAAAGGTTAGGTGGCAAATATGCTCGAAAACAAAACAATCACCTTTTTAGGAGCGGGCTCGATGGCTGAAGCATCATTGGTGGACTAGTCCGATTAAAAGTTGTTAATCCAAAACAGATCATTGCAACTAACTTAAGAGATCAAGAGAAGTTACAATATTTAGAACATGAGTACGGAATTCAAACAATGAGTGACCGCCTAGCCGCTGTAGCCTCAGGAGACATCGTCATACTAGCAATGAAACCAAAACACATCAAAGAAGCGATAGATGATATTTGGCAAAGCACTTCTGAATCACAGTTATTTATTTCAGTGTTGGCCGGCATTCCAACAACCTACATTGAAGATTTACTAGGTCATAAGGCTGGAGTTATTCGAACAATGCCTAACACATCTGCCAAGGTTGGCGCTTCAGCAACAGCCATCTGTAAAGGCACATTCGCAAGCGAACAAGATCTTACAGAAGCAGAAAAACTTTTCTCTTCTGTTGGTACAGTCACCGTTGTAAGTGAAGAAAAACTAGATGCTGTAACTGGATTAGCCGGGAGCGGCCCAGCTTACTTCTATTTTCTCGTTGAAGCTATGGAAAGCGCAGCTCTACAAGCAGGTCTTACAAAGGAAGAATCATCTGCCCTCATTACACAGACCATTGTTGGAGTGGGGAAACGATTAGAAACAACGACTAAATCACCCAAAGTACTGTATGAAGAAGTAATGAGTCCAAACGGAACCACAGAAGCAGGAATTAATGTATTACGAGAAAAAAACGTCCAAGAAGCAATGACAGAAGCTGTGACACGAGCTATTTCTCGCTCCAAAGAACTTGGAGAAGTATTTATAGACACAAAAAAATAATCAACTTAAATGATGCTAGGACACAACTGAAGTGTTTAACTGAGTATGCGAACTATGCACAAACTTTATCGAAGTATGTATTCGGAGAGATTTGTGCCATGAACAATCATTACATTCGCATTTCTTCTGAATAAACCGTCTTTTGTCCTAGCTTCTTTTTGGTTTGGCCGTTTCGTAAAACTTTAGTGTAATCTTTTTCATACGAGTCATGTTGCCTTAACTGATGAATGCTGACGATTGCAGAAAAAGAGTGAAAAAATCCGATCACGTCGAAACATTCGGGTTTGTTTTCGGTAAAAACAATACGCAATGATATGGTGATCATTAAAAGACTTTACGGTAATAATTCTTTGCGAAAAAACTCCATTATTTGCTTGATAAATCATTTCTAATTTCAATCCGTCATTTAAACTTTGTTTTATTAACCGTTCCAAAAAAACTCCCCCTTATTTCTTTTTAGCTATCGTCATTAAACGAGAATATCGTCTTCTTTTTTACATCATATACGATTAACATACATTAAACAAGAACAAGTGTTCTTATTTTATTTTATCCTTTTTTCCTGCTAGAAGATCTAGTAATATAGATAATAGATTGTTTTTGAAGGAGATCATTATGGAATTTGCTAATAAAGAGTTATCTACTAATAAATTTGTTCGTTTTATCCAACAAATCGTGTTTCATCGTGGTTTTACAACTACGATTATTACACTCATTCTTATAAATGCGATACTCGTTGGGGTTGAAACCTATCCAAACATTTATACTACATATAAGGAATGGTTTTTCCTCGCTGATTACATCTTATTGTGGATTTTCACAATCGAGATAACTATGCGGTTTATTGCTACCCGCCCAACAAAGGATTTTTTTAAAAGTAGTTGGAATTGGTTTGACTTTCTAATTGTTGCATCTGGGCATTTATTTGTTGGAGCTCACTTTATAACAGTATTACGTATTCTTCGTGTCCTAAGGGTACTTCGAGCAATCTCAGTTATCCCATCATTACGTCGTTTAGTTGATGCCTTGCTAATGACCATACCAGCATTAGGTAATATTATGATTCTGATGAGCATTATTTTTTATATTTTTGCTGTTATGGGAACGATGTTATTCGCAGGTGTTGCCCCGGAGTACTTCGGCAATTTACAACTTTCCTTGTTAACTTTATTTCAAGTTGTAACATTAGAGTCATGGGCAAGCGGAGTTATGAGACCGATATTTGCAGAAGTTCCTTGGTCTTGGATCTATTTTGTACTCTTTATTCTAGTAGGAACATTTATCGTTTTTAATCTCTTTATCGGGGTCATTGTCAGTAATGTAGAAAAGGCAAATGCAGAAGAAGAAGAGGAAAAATCGGCTTTGGAAATGAAGCAATTAAGAACTGAATTAGCTGAAATGAAAACCATGTTACAAAAGCTAACCGATAAATTATAAAAAAAGAAGAGTCCGCCTGATTTTAAAGCAGGCGGACTCTTCTTTTAATCTATAGACTTTGACATTTTCTCTCGATATTCTTGAAACCTGTCTATTCTCTTTGCTTCTAAGCTATCATGATATCGTTTGTAAGCTTCAAGAGTTATTTCTAATTTAAATTGATGTAGTTTTGATTCCCATTGCTGTTTATCCCCATTAATTTGATGAGAAATTAACTTTTTGGTCAAATCTTCTATGCGATTTACGATCTTGACAAAATTATGGTCACCACTGTTTTCTTCAATGTAGTAGGAAGAAAGAAATTCCTTCATCTGTCGCACAGTTACATCCTGCTTCATAGGTTGTGCTTCTTCATCACTTGAAAATGAATCACGTTGATTTACTTTAGGCTTTTCCTTGTTTTCTTCTAGTTTCCGTAACTGTTCAATCACCTTCTGCTCACGTAATCTGATTTGAAAGTCACCGTAGATATTAGAACGATAAGGATTAATTTGTTTCTTAGATTGTAGATTCGTGCTAGATTCACTAATAATCATCGTTCCCACCTCATTTATTGGATTATAATACTATTATTTTCTACTTTTTTCCTTTAGTCAAGCTGTTTTGAGACTAATAAAATTTTCAATTTCAATTAATTTCAAATTTATTTTTTCACACAAAAAAAGTTACCCCAAAAGACAACTACTGCCCTTTGAAATAACCTCGAAAAACAAAACTTTAGTTAACATTACTTTTTATTGGACCGTATCATCTGCTCCGCCAAAGAATTCCTGATACAGCTCTCTTACTGTTCGATCCGCATCCGAAGCATGAATGCCTAAAATTAAACTTACCTCAGAAGAACCTTGGTTAATCATTTCAATATTTACATTAGCTCGTGTTAAAGCTGCCGTTGCTCGAGACGAAATTCCAATTGTATTGTGCATTCCTTCTCCGACAATCATGACCATGGCAAAATCTCGCTCCACATATACATCATCAACGGCTAACTCATTGCTAATTCTTGTAACGATTCTTTCTTCTATTGCTGACGTTAATTGATCTTGGCGCAAAATAACTGATGTATCGTCAATTCCAGATGGCATATGCTCATATGATAAGCCTTCATCTTCTAGAATTTGTAGAAGTTTACGCCCGAAGCCCACTTCACGGTTCATTAAGTATTTACGAACATAAATCGTTGCAAAGCCTTCATCTGCCGCTATTCCAATAACGGGATTTAAAAAGTACTCTCTCTCTGCAATAATCATCGTCCCAGAAGAGGATGGATTATTTGTGTTTTTTACGCAAACGGGAATATCATTTCTAAATGCCGGAAACAGTGCCTCGTCATGAAACACAGAAAAACCAGCGTAAGATAATTCACGCATTTCTCTATAAGTCATTTTTTTTATTTTAACAGGATTATCAATAATCTTTGGGTTTGCCGCGAAGACAGAATCAACATCCGTAAAGTTCTCATATAAATCGGCTTTAATACCTGCCGCTAAAATAGAGCCCGTTATATCAGATCCACCTCGTGAAAACGTGACCAGAGTTCCTTCTTTTGAATAACCGAAAAATCCTGGAAATACGATAATTTGATCTGTTTGGCGCAATTTAACTAAATGCTCGTAAGCTTCCGGTAATACTTGAGCGTTCCCGGGTTGATCACTAACGTATAAACCGGCATCTTGAGGATTTAGATAAGTTGCATTCAAGCCTATTTGTTGAAAATAAGCTGCTATTAATTTAGCGTTATTATCTTCACCACTCGCCTTCATTAAATCCATAAAAGTATCAGGACGGTTTAAGTCGAATTCAAGTCTTTTCCGTAAATCCGCTTCAATTGTTGCAATGATATCCTTCCCTAGTCCTAGACCGTCTGCAATATCTTCGTAACGCTTTACGACTTTCTGAAGTTCTTCTTCGGCTTCTTTCCCTTGTAAAACGGTTTCTCCTAAATTAATAAGTAGATCGGTGACTTTCGTATCCTCACTGTTGCGTTTTCCTGGTGCAGAGACCACTATTATTTTTCGTTCTTTATCTTCTGCTACAATGGCAGCTACCTTTTTAATTTGCTCCGCACTCGCGACTGATGTCCCACCAAATTTCGCTACCTTCATCTGTCTTCTCCAGCTCCCTCATCTTTCATTCTCTCTTCACATAAAACGAATATAAGTTTTTAGAACATTCTCAATATAGCATAACCAAATCACTTGTGCAAAGCGATTGTATAGCGTTATTCGCTGACAATATCCCCTAATTCTTCCTGAGAGAAACTCACCACTATCTTCCATAATATCAGTTAGAAATAGTGAGAATCACTCCTCAATTCAAAATGACCACTGAAAAAGGTACGGGTTTCACCTTTTTTCAATCGCCTGATTCAGAATAGGGTTATTCCAAAAGATTTAAGTTAAACCTTTTGAAATAACCCTTACAAGGTCTCTTTATCTATAATCAGATAATACATATATACATGCTCATACTCATCATTTGGAAGAATCGCTCTTTTCTGATCAAAATTCCCCCTTGTTTCCATATCACCGTACTCAGATATATATGCGACATACACTTTCTCACCAGAGTGAATTCCCTTTATTTCATCAACAAGGTAACCCGATGAGTGAACATCTCGCTTTGGTTGTGATCGGAGAAACTCAAAGTTACTCGTTTCTTTTGGCAGACTTTCGTACATCACGTTGAAACCTCCATGCAACAAAAGTGACTCCTCTTCCATTATCTTTTCAGCTTCCATCGTTAACAATAAACGAAATCGTTTATCATTAACCTCTTTTATTTGATGATGCTTCGTTAACATTTTATTTGATTCAACTAGTCTCCCATAATGGTAATGCTCTACTCCTACTTCAACAAGGTTGAATGTTTCGCTAGAATTATGATAGTCAATATAAAACCATTCATCAGCTAACATTGAAAAAAGTAGTTTTTCATTTTCTGAAAGTGGAATTTCTCTAATTTCTTCTGTCTCGCTAACTGCTTCAGATGTTAAAGCTTCGCAGCCAGGTAATAAAATGAGTACAAACGCAATTAGCCACTTTTCCACGGAAAGTCCCCCTTATTCGAATATCGCTAGTAAAAAAGGTTTTCTTTTACCGAAATACTCTGTCTCCGTACAACTAGATTCACTCTCATACCCTATTTGAATCGCATAGCCAAAAGTTGTTTCCTCTAAATTGTTCGTTAAACCGGCTTGATCAAAACAAGCTGGCGAACTATACACGTTTTTCGTATGATCAATAATAACCCTAGTTTCATCCGCTGGCTTAGTAGAAACAGGTACAATCAAGCCAATCACAACTAATCCAATAGCAATAATAATCCAAATAATGGCACCTTTTTTCATCATATACCTACTTTCGTTTCAATAATAAGACTTATTTTTTAAAAATGGGTGTCCAACAGACAACTTCCTTGTCTACATTTCCCTTTGTAGTGTAATATGGAGAAAGCATAACTCGCAACCATTTAGGTTGTGTATATCTTTTTTATAACGGTTATGCATATAACATATAGATTAACTTTCAGGAGTGATTAATATAATGAAACGTTCATTACCACCTAAGGCTGAGCGTCACCGTCATTTTGGGACTGTCGACCCAATCATAGGTTCAAAACCAACTGACAAAGAAAAAATGCCTGATCTGCAAAATAAACCGGCTGACTTTTACTTTCCAATTCAACAAGTTGGGATTTCTGATGTAAAGTACCCAGTTATGATTGAATCTCTAATTGCACCAACTACTCAAACAACAACAGCAACATTTGCTTTAACAACGAGCCTCGAACAAGATTTTAAAGGTATTAATATGAGTCGTTTAACCGAACAATTACATCTGTTTTTCCAAACCCATTTATTAACAGACGAAACACTTCGAGAATTTACTGCCATTTTAGCTCGTGAGATGAACCAAAAAGCTGCTAATGTACGTGTAACATTTCCATGGTTCTTTACTAAAACAAGTCCAGCCTTACAAAAAGAGGGAATGGCACATGCTGAAGTCACTTATGATGTATCTTTTGATGAGACCAAAGGCTATACAACTGTTATTTCTTTAACAGGTGCAGTCACAACTCTTTGTCCTTGCTCAAAAGAAATTAGCGAATATAGTGCTCATAATCAACGTAGCTTCGTTACGATGACCGTAACTGTTGATGAGGGACAAGCGGCTGACTGGAAAGTGGTTTTATTAGAAGCTGCAGAAAGCAACGCAAGTTCTATTCTTTATCCAGTTCTAAAACGTCCAGATGAGAAAGCTGTTACTGAACGTGCTTATGAAAACCCACGTTTTGTAGAAGATCTTGTTCGACTTGTTTCCGCAGATTTATACGAGAACGATGCAGTTCAATCGTTCACAGTGGAGTGTAGGAATGAAGAGTCGATCCATCAGCACGATGCAATTGCAAAACTTTCTTATACGAAATAATAGTTAAAAGGCAGTGAGGGAAACCTTCATCTGCCTTTTTTTGATTTATAGCCCTAGATCTTTAAATGTTGCCATTTCTCTTAAAATTCTAGAAGCTGCTTCAACAATTGGATACGCTAAAGCAGCACCCGTCCCTTCACCTAAACGCAAATCAAGTTTTAAAATAGGATTTACCTGTAAATAATTCACTAACCATTCATGACCCGCTTCAGCCGATTGATGAGCTATCATTAAATAAGGTTGAATCGCTGGCTCAAGTTTCAAAGCTACTAAAGCAGCCGCAGTTGAAATAAAGCCATCAATTAGAACAGGTTTCTGCTTTTCTGCTCCTTCTAAAATAACACCAACTAATGTAGCAATTTCCAACCCTCCTACTTTGGCTAAAACAGAAAGTGGAGAGGTGTTTTTCTTTATTTCTCGATTTGCTATTGCTTGCTTAATTACATTTACTTTTTTTAGTCTTTCTGGCTCTGTTAAACCAGTACCAATCCCTACCACTTTTTCGACAGGCTCACCTGTTAACGCTGCTATTACAGCGCTAGAAGCACTTGTATTTCCGATTCCCATTTCCCCAGTAATTAAAAGACCATGGCCTCTTTCGATGTAATCACTAGCCGTTTTCTTCCCGACTATAATTGCTGCTGATGCCTCTTCTTCGGTCATTGCGTCCTCAACTAGAAAATTTCTGGTTCCGTATCTAATTTTTTCATGAACAATTGGTTGTGAACTAATATCTGCGTTAACACCAACATCTATAACTGCTACTTCTGCTCCTATTTGTTTGGCAAACACATTTATTGCAGCACCTCCTCGTGCAAAATTTTCTACCATTAGCGCTGTTACTTCTTGTGGAAATGCTGAAACTCCCTCTACTGTAATTCCATGATCAGCAGCTGCAACGATGATAGCAGGCTTCTCGACCACCGGAAAGGCTTGTCCCGTTATACCCGCTAACTGAATCGCTAATTGTTCTAAGCGTCCTAGACTTCCAAGTGGCTTAGTTAATTGATTAAGTCGGTCTTGTGTTTGGTTTAGAATGGTTGGATTAAACTCTTTTATTGGCACTATTTTTACTCTCCTCTTTGCTAGAGATATGTTCATATAATGTATAAAGTGAATTTACGAAAAAACGACCTTCTAGGTCGATTTTTCCTGATGCATAGTTATTAATTGTTGAACTTGTTTTTCTCGGTCTGGTAGGTCTAGAAATTCTCTAGAAGCTATTTGTACTAGGATTTGTCGTCTACTTGATTGGTTAATACCGCTTGTTTTAATTTGTTTTCTTGCTTTTTCTAAAAAATCTAAATCATCTTCAATAGAGTCTCCTAGAAATTGATCTAGCTCTTTCATCAATCGTTTGCTATAGGTCGGACTCGCTCCGCTAGTAGACAGAGCAAGGACCATTAATCCTTTTTCTACTGTCATCGGAAAGTGAATATCACTTTTTTCCACAGAATCTGCCATATAAATAAGTTGCCTTGATAGCTTGTTTTTTAAGATTGCTAGATGAAGAGAAGAGTTGTTTGTTGCTAATAAAATAAGGTCTTCAGTAAATTGATCTTCTTCTGTCACTGTTTTATTAATCCATGAAATAGACCCATTTTCTATATGTTTAATTAAATCTTCCTGAAGATAAGGTGCATAAACATTGATTTCCTTCATCCCTGCATGAATCAGTTTTGGAATATGTCGTATTGCAACAGAGCCAGCTCCTATAACTGCTACGGTTTTATCCTTCACATTTAGCATAATAGGCAATGAAGTCATGCTTCTATTCCTTTAAACCCCGTACGATAAAGACAGGTATCACAGTTGACGATAACTTCTTCATCTAATATCTCTTGAACTCGTCTAGATAACACTGATATTAATTGATCATCAAACCCTAAATAATCACATAGTATAAATTGTTTATCCGTTTGTTCAGACCATTCATTTATTTGTTTTTGAAGGCCTTTCATCAATACCCCTGTGAAAAGAAGATAAGGCACGACGTAAACTATCTTATTAGGTAATCTGTCCATTCTTGCAAAACCTTCATTTACATTTGGTCTTGTTGCTGCAATAAAACAAACATCTACATCGTTTACCGGAGTAAATTCCCATACTAAACGAGCAATTTTCATTAGATCGCTCGTGTTGTCAGGATCACTGCTTCCTCTTCCGACTAAAAGAATGGAAACGTCCTTTCGGTCTTCATATTCTGGTCTGCCCTCTGGCATTTCAAAACCAGCTTTTGTTAAACGATTCTTAATAATATCTATAACTGTAGATTCAATTCCGATTGGTCGACCATATTTGAATGATATGCTTGGATACCTTTTTTTCATTTCATCTATTGCCTCTGGAATATCTACTTTTGCATGTGCCGCCGTTAATAATAAAACAGGAACAACAGCAATTTTCGTCGCACCTTTATTAATACAAGCTTCGACACCATCTTGAATAGTTGGTTCAGCCAGTTCTAAGAAACAGCATTCCTGAATGTTGATGTTAGGATGTTTTGCCTTAGCTTTTTCAACAAAAGCCATTAACTCCTCATTACCAGCTTTCACTCTTGATCCATGACCAATATATAAGATTGCTTGCATCTAACCTCACCTACTTATCATCTCATTATAATTTTAGTAGTTCCTCTATTAAACTTTGTTGACTTGGTTCTTCTAAAATAGCATGAATTTCATACCCGTAACTTAAAGCAACCTCTTGTGTTGCTGGACCAAAGCAAATAATCGTTGCTCTTTGGGACAATGTTTCTGGAGTTTCGTTACAAGCTTTTATCTGCTCTGTCACAGCCTTCACTGATTCTGCACTCGGAAACACAATTGTATCGACGCGATCTTCATCTAGAATTCGTTGGCATGTGAAATTAGATTGAACAACAAGTTCTTCTTTATGAGAAGCTACAAAGTCATGTTGTCCGTAGAGAGAATTTCTTTTATCGACTAGCTCTCCCCATTTAAGCGGACCTATAACAAGCTTGCTGCCTTCCCTCAGTTGCTTTAACGATAACCCGTTGCAAGCAAAAGATTCAATCGTTTGTATTGATTTCTTCGAAGCACCGAAGAAGTTAGATTTAATTGTTCTTATATCTATACGATCCTGTTTTAACTGATTGAAAAACCACTCAACACTTTTAGGAGAATGAAAGATAATTTGATCATATTTCGTTAGATCTAATTGGCTTTTGTCTAGGTTTTTCGTCTGAAACCTCGGATATTCAAACACATCTGCCCCGAGTCGAGTTAATTCTTCAGCAATCTCACTTTTTCCTTCTGAAGTTCTAGCAAACAGAACATGTTTTCCAAATAAAGGCTGACGCTCAAACCAACTTTGAGTTTGTCTAAGTTTCGCTACTTCCCCAACGATCGTAATAGCAGGGTTTGAAAATTTCTGCTCTTTTACTAATTGGGCAATTGTTTCTAATGTACCTTTTAATGTTTTTTGCTTCCCTAGAGTGCCCCATTGTACGAGTAAAACAGGGGTTTCTTTTTTTCGACCATTTTTTAAAAGTTGTTCACAAATGTAAGGTAAGTTTTTTACCCCCATGTAAAACGCAATCGTATCAATTCCTTTAGCAAGTCCTTCCCAATCAATTAAAGGTTGTCCTTCAGGAGACTTATCATGGCCTGAGACAATGGCAAAAGATGCACCGTGATCGCGGTGAGTAACGGGAACACCTGCATAGGTTGATGCCCCAATGCTTGCAGTGATACCAGGGACAATTTCATAATCTATGTTGAATTTATCTAACTCAGCTGCTTCTTCGCCAACACGTCCGTACACACTCGGGTCTCCCCCTTTTAAACGGACTACCTGCTTTCCCTCTAGCGCATATTTAACGAGTAAATCATTAATCGCTTCTTGTCTTAGTAAATGCCTGTCTGGAAGTTTGCCGCAATATACTAACTCGGCCCCAGGTTTTGTTTTTTCTAAAAGTAACGGGTTTACGAGGCGGTCGTATAAAACCACATCAGCAGACTCTAAACACTGTTCGCCCTTCACGGTGAGTAACCGAATATCTCCTGGTCCCGCTCCTACTAAATATACATACCCCTTTTTCATTTTTTCTGCTCCTTCAATCTTGTATCGTTTATTAACATTTTACAACATAATTCTTGTATGCTTAAGTCAAATCTATAATCCGAGTTTTTTGATATGTTTTATCAATTATATTATAAGTGCTGTTTCATCACAATCACAATTATTTATATCACAATCCGGACTTTTCTTTTACATTAAGTCATGTAAAGCATTCAATAAACCATGTAAGATTATCTGACATTTCCAGTCGTTTTCCACCGGAAGCTATGCTATCATTAAGAAAAGATCTGAACATTCTAACTTAACAACAAGGGGTGGAATGGGTGTCATCATACAAAGATAAAAAAGTGATAACTATTGGAATTGTCAGTGAATTAACTGGTTTATCAGAGAGAAAAATACGCTATTATGAAGAAAGAAAATTAATTTATCCTGAACGATCTAAAGGTGGAACTCGAAAATACTCATTCCTTGATGTTGAACGACTACTAGATATCGCTAACAAAATGGAAGATGGGATGCAAACTTTCGAAATCCGAAAGATGGAACAGAAGCAAATGCAAAAGCAAGAAGTGCGTGATCGCATGTTACGTGGACAGCTTAACGCAGCCTTTAATATTCGCAAATAAAACATGTATAACGAGAAAAACTCGTTGCACATGTTTTTTTTGTTTAAAAGGGGAATTCTAACATAGAACTTGGACCGCTTTGACAAACTAAAAGGAACAAGTTGAAATTAAAGAGGTGGAATATGAGTTTTCAAAAAATACTATGTCCCTTACTCGTTTTTTTTGTTGCATTATTAATTAGTTCTTCCGTTATAGCAAATGAAACAGAACAAGTGGCCATAATCATTGATGATTTTGGTGGAGAAGTGAAAGGTGTAGATTCTTTTCTAACTGGAACCATCCCAATAACAGTAGCGGTTATGCCTTTTATGGAGCACTCGACGGCTCAAGCTGAGAAAGCTCATGAAGCTGGTTTAGAAGTCATGATTCATATGCCAATGGAACCTAAAAAAGGAAAAGCATCTTGGTTAGGACCAAAAGCGATTACAAGTGACTTATCAAATGAGGAAATTAGGAAAAGAGTAATAGAGGCAATCGAAAACGTCCCTCATGCAAAAGGAATTAATAATCACATGGGATCTAAAATTGTGGAAGATGAACGGATTATCAGAGTGATTCTAGAAGTTTGTGCCGAGTATGGGTTATATATCGTCGATAGTGGTACAAGCCCAAACTCTGTTATAACTAGGTTGGCAAACGAACTTGATATCCCTTGTGCTTCAAGAAGTATATTTCTTGATGATACCCTTTCATCAAGGCAACACGTTCAAAAACAAATGGGGTCACTATTAAGCTAGCCAAAAAAAATAAAAAAGCAATTGCCATTGGTCATGTCGGTATTAAAGGACACGAAACATTTGCTGGAATTGAAAATACTTTATCCTTATTCCAAAAAGAAAAGGTTGCCGTTGTTCCTATATCACATTTGTTAGATACAAACGTAGACAAGGATCATTCTGATTTTTGGAAACCTAAAGAGAAAAAAGAGCCCACAGAATAAGCTCGCCACAAAATAACTCGATACGTAGAAAGCTAAGCAGCATTAATAATGAATCTGGAATAACTTCGGAAAATGAAACCATCTACTTATCGCATTTTTAGAAAGAAAGGATGATACGAACAATGTTATGGAGAATGGCTAAAACCGTATTAATCGTTGGCCTTGTTGGGATTGGACTAGCGATAATTGGTCGCGCCTTAATTGATGATAATCATTATTCAATTCAAACAAAACATATCCCGAAGCAACTTGAAGTATCAGCAATGGATCATTTAATGGCTGAAGATTTGTCATTAACAACTTCCATGTTTTTAAAACAACTTTCTGCTCAGATGCAACGTTGGGCCGAGGCTGATTTAAATACTGATGAAATGAGGTCTCGTTTTCAGGAAGAATTTCAAGAACACCCGCACTTTAATGGATTTGCTATTATGAAAGGTGACGAAGTTGTAGAACAAGTAGGAGATATAAACAGATTATCTTTAGATAAACTTACACATCATCATATGAAAAGTGACTTTTCAGACCCTTACACAGTTAATGGCGAACAATATATGTTAATCGGTGAACAGCTAACTGATGGTCGAATGGTTGTTGGCGAGGTCGATTTAACTTTTGTCAAATCATTTGTAAAAGATATGGCCTCTGTTGCCGATGCAAATGGTACCTTTTTCGTCTCTGGAGCAAACCCAGAAGTTGAATGGGAGACTACCGAGGATCTACCAGAAAACTTGCAGTCGGAAACCGTACCTGAGCTTGGCTGGCAAATAGTCGTTCATTCAAACGAACCTAAACCTGAAAGTTTACAGCAACCATATCATGAAAATCAAGCTGTTATAAAATTTAAACATCCACAAGTAGCAGAAACATGGTTTTTAGATCATCAAGACTTAAAAATTGTGGAAAACAATAACCCATTATATGTAGTTGAATCGCAGACAGAATCAACGGAACAACTCATTCAACGATTAAAACGTGACTATGATTTAGCAATCGTAGAACCGAATTTCATCATTTCAAAACAGGTAACTATTTTTTCAACCGTACCAAATGATACAAGAGAGCAACCACCTAAATATGTAGAAAAAAAGAAACAACACACTCAACAAACCGTATTAACCTCTTTGCCAAATGATGAATTCTTTGAGCCATATCAATGGAATTTAGATCAAATAGAAATTAGTGATGGCTGGAATCTAACTAGTGGACAAGGCGTAAAAATTGCAGTTCTTGACACTGGGGTAGACCCTGAACATCTCGATATCAAGGAAAAGCTTGGACCTGGTTATAATGCTATTGACGATTCAGCTAATTTCTCCGATGCTCACGGTCACGGTACTCATGTCGCCGGTGTTGCTGCTGCATTGACCAACAACGTAACGGGCATTGCTGGAATCTCTTTTAATAGCACAATCTTGCCTGTAAAAGTGCTAAATGATCAAGGCGAAGGTTCTTCTTATGAAGTTGCAAAAGGCATCTATTGGCTGTTGATCAAGGTGCAGATGTAATTAATATGAGTCTAGGTGATTATTACCCGTCTGATTTACTTTATGATGCGATTAGATACGCTTATGAACAAGACGTTATTTTAATTGGAGCATCTGGAAATGACAATGTTGAAGATCCGATGTACCCTGCATTTTACGATGAAGTGTTTACTGTCGCTGCGGTGAATGATGCTAGAAATCGAGCGTTTTTCTCTAATTACGGACAGCACGTTGATGTAACAGCACCAGGCGAGCATATCCCAAGTTTGTTTCCAAACAATAATTATGTGGTCATGTCTGGCACGTCCATGGCAGCTCCACATGTAGCTGGTTTAGCCGGTCTTATTCGTTCTTTAAGACCAGACTTATCGAATGAAGAAGTGTACGAAGTAATGAGATCTACAGCAAAAGATTTAGGAACAAAAGGACATGATGTGTACTATGGTTTTGGGGAAATTGACATTGCTGCTGCGTTAAGGTCAATTGCTAATTAATTTTAATTCGTTAAAAACAATAAACCAGCCTTTGACTAAAGGCTGGTTTATTGCGCTTTTTTGCATATTCTATACGGTAACATCCTACTTAAGTATTAAAGAATTTTTCTTTCCTTCAAGTAGGCAATGATCGTTTCAACAGATTCCTCGACCGTTTGCTTATCTGAATCAATAATTAACTCAGGTGCATCTGGTTCCTCATATGGAGAGCTAATTCCTGTAAATTCAGGAATTTCACCAGCTCTTGCCTTTTTATATAATCCTTTTGGATCACGTTGTTCACAAGCTTCTAACGAGCAGCGTACATAGACTTCAATAAACTCACCGTCTTCCACAAGCTCACGAACACGATTACGATCTTCTTTGAAAGGTGAAATAAAAGCTGTACAAACAATCGTTCCTGCATCAACGAAAAGTTTTGCGACTTCTCCAATTCTACGAATGTTTTCTTTTCGATCCTCATCACTAAAGCCAAGTCCTTTATTTAATCCGTGTCGAACATTATCTCCGTCTAATACATAGCTGTGTTTTCCTGAGTTAAATAGCTGCTGTTCAAGCGCATTTGCTAAAGTAGATTTCCCTGCACCTGAAAGACCAGTAAACCAAAGAATAACACTGCTGTGACCATTTCTTTCTTGACGCTCTTCTTTTTTAATCGTTGTTTCATGCCATACAATGTTTTGTTTTGACACCGTAATTCCCCCTTATTATAAATAGATATCTATACTGACAATCAGGTTAAATTCCGCCTCCATCATCAAAGGTAGATCTTCTTTCTTGTTTCGCAGATTGATACATGCTATATGCACCACCTGTAGCAATTAAAACGCTTAGAACTACAAACAAAGTGTAATAATCTCCTTGTTTAAAGAGCAAGATGAGTCCATAAGATAAAACAAGTGAAAACAAAGGAGAAACAACCCAAACTTTAATGATCTGTTTTAGAATGCTTTTTTGCCAAAGTCTTAGCCCACCATTAACAGTACCTATTCCGATAATGGCTGAAGTAGTTACCTGTGTTAATGGAACTGGCAAACCAAAAATAGAGGCAGTAATAACTAAAGATCCTCCGGTAATAGAAACTGTACTGCCTTGTAAGAGACTTAATTTCGTAATACGCTTTCCATTCGTTTCAAGCACACGTCCTCCTAATAACAAAGCACCAATTGCTACAAAGAAGCCACCCATTAATATAGCTGGGGTTATGTCCAGAAGTCCAGCTCCAACCAAAGGACCTACCGCATTTGCAACATTGTTCATTCCTGCAGCATAAGCTTCCATACAACCACTTATGATTAAGAGGATTACTAGTGGCTTTTTCCATTTTCCCTTCCCTGTTAGATCAGGGTATTTTTTTTCTAATTTCCTAACTAAAAGTCCAAACACATAAGCTAATAAAAAAGCAACGATCGGGACAATTACCCAAAAAGAAACAATGACAATCAATTTATCAAAAAAGAGATTTTGATAAGCTATTCCTGCCCCTACAATAGCTCCTACCACTACTTCACTAGTGGACAAAGGAATTCCTAATAAATTAGCTATAAATAAAGAAAGACAAGCAGCAGCTAAAATAATAATAACTATTTCCACATCAACAATGGAA
The DNA here is from genome assembly GCF_000513135.1 of Halalkalibacter akibai JCM 9157. Classification (GTDB taxonomy): domain Bacteria; phylum Bacillota; class Bacilli; order Bacillales; family Bacillaceae_D; genus Halalkalibacter; species Halalkalibacter akibai. The sequence continues at coordinate 204,698 of NZ_BAUV01000002.1, read as the reverse complement.
GTGGGAATAATCCCACTTCCTATTGTTCGAACTACCTCACCACCAGCCAGCGCACCTAGAAAAGCAAAAACACCAACTAAAAGCATTGCATTTCTTTTTTTCGGAATCGCACCGCTACCGTAGGCAGGTCCCATCGCCGCAGCTGTTCCACTTGCTCCTATGTTCATTGCAAAGAAACAAGCAATGATAATTGCGACAATGGTTAACATATTTTATCTTCCTTCCTATTAGGCATGAACTTTCTGCATACCACGAATTAATACTTCCACAACTTCTTTTCTGCTGAACTCAGGTGGTGGTACTACCCCTTCAGATAACATCTGACGGACTTTCGTACCAGATAAAACCACATGATCTTCTTTAGTATGTGGGCATGTTTTAGTTGAAGCCATATTTCCGCACGCTTTACAAAAGAAACTATGCTCAAAGAAAAGCGGCTCGATTGCTAATTCTCCTTCTTCGAATTCGGAGAAAATTAATTGTGCATCATATGTTCCGTAATAATCACCAACACCTGCATGGTCACGACCAACGATAAAATGTGTACATCCATAATTTTGACGAACAATCGCATGAAAAATAGCTTCACGTGGTCCGGCATAGCGCATTGCAGCAGGGAAAACAGCTAAAAACACTCGATCTTTAGGATAGTATTTCTCAAGCAATACTTCGTAGCTTTCCATTCGAACATCGGCCGGAATGTCATCAGACTTCGTTTCGCCAACAAGCGGATTTAAGAAAAGACCGTCAACAATTTCTAGTGCTGATTTTTGAATGTATTCATGTGCACGGTGAACTGGGTTACGAGTTTGAAATCCAACAATGCGTTTCCAGCCTAATTCTGCAAATTTAGCACGTGTTTCTACTGGATCAAGGTAATAGGATTCAAAACGTTCATGCTTCACTCGTTTCGTAAGGGTGATCTCTCCTCCTACATAAACAGAAGGTCTCTCAAACATTTTACTAACACCAGGATGAGCGTCATCATTTGCACGATAAACTTTTTCTGCTTCGACTTGTTTATTAGGAGTAAAAATATCAGAAACAACAATCACTCCAAATGTTTCATTATTGAATGTTAGTTTAACTTTTTCTCCTGTTACAAGCTCAGCTGCTTTTTCCTCTGTAACCGGTAGTGTAACTGGAATACTCCAGACCGTTCCGTTTGCTAATCGCATGTTTTGTACAACTGATTCATAGTCTTCTTTTCCTAAAAATCCAGTTAAAGGACTAAATGCTCCAATTCCAATGAGTTCTAAGTCAGATAGAGAGAATGCATCTAACTCAATCTCCTTTGTTACATTAGTCAAATCATAATTAGCATCAAACTTGTTTATTAATGTACCTCCATGTGCTTGAATCATCATCATCTTCCTTTCAGTTATATGAAATTTTGTCACAAATAGCTGTATCTATTTATGTAAACCCACTCCTAAAAGTGAGCGTTACTTATGCAAACCACATTCTGTTTTTTCTGAGTTAGCCCAGCGACCACTTCTCGGATCTCCTCCCTCAGCAACAGGCTTCGTACAATATTCACAACCTATACTTGGGTAGCTTTTATCATGCAGGTCATTATAAGGAAGCTTGTGCAGTTTAATATACATCCAGATCTCTTCCTCGGTCCAATGAATCAGTGGGCAAACCTTTATCGACTTAAAACGGTTATCCTGATTAACGAATTGAGTATTCACTCTAGTTGGAGATTGTTCCCGGCGCAAACCTGAAATCCAAGCATTATACTTATCTAATTCACGCTGAAGCGGAACAAGTTTTCTAACATTGCAACAGGCATCAGGGTCACGTTCCCATAAACGGTCACCATGTTTCTCAGCTTGCTGTTCAGGAGTTATCTCCGGCTTAGCTAACTCAATATTTAGCGAAGGATAACGGGCCTTCACCTTATCAATTAGTTCATAAGTCTCTTTAAAATGAAAGTCTGTATCAAGGAAGACAATAGTAGCATCCTTTTTTACTTTGCTAATTAGATCAATTAATACCATTCCTTCCGCACCAAACGAACAGGAATAAACAAGCTTATCTCCAAATGAGTTATATGCCCATTTCAGAACTTCTAATGAATCTTTTCTCTCTAGTTCTTTATTAATAGCCTGGTAATCTTCAGTTTGTAAGCTGTTATAATTTAACTTCATACTTTCACTCCTTTTTTCGTTGTAAATTTTTAATTCAGAGTCAAATACTCGACAATAACTTAATACGTACTAATATTGCTTTAGTTTACATTTATTTTAATTCCATGTAATTTGATATGTTTTATTAGTTTAATAGTATTCTATCCATCCTATTCAAAAAAGTCAATACAGTTTCCACTCTATAAAGAAGTTTTAAAATAAGAAAAAAGCGTACAGATCAAACCTGTACACTTTTTTATCAATTACGGTTGGCTAATGGTGCTATAATATTATCTATATTTACTGTTCCATCCCGACTTTCTAGTATCGTAACATTTCCAATAACCTGATTTATATTTATATTACCAACACCACTTCTTACCGTGATGTCTCCTTCATGCTCTTCTATATCTACCGGCCCAGAACCTGCAATAAGATTGACTGATCCTACAGATTGGACAAGCTTTGTTATTCCAGCATTATTGTTAATGATCATGTCTCCGACAACTTCTTCTAGCGTTGCATCCCCTGCTCCATCAGTAATCTTTATATTCCCTATGATATCATTTAGAAAAAGATGATTCGTTCCATGTTGAATGTTCAGATCAGAGCGCATAGATTCTACTCTTAATTGACCCTCGTTTTGACGATAATCTACCACTAAATTATTAGGCATCTCTATGTTTAGGTGTATAAAACCTTGTTCTGGGTTATTCCCCCGCTTAACGGAAGTTTTCAGTACAGCTTGACTTCCATCTGCACTTAAGTCAACGGTTAGATTTTCTTTTATAAAATCTTGTGCGTGTTCAGCGCTCTCATCGCTCCATGCTGTGAAAGTAGCAGTAACCGAAATCTGATCAGACTCACCCCCGGTAATACGAACGTCACCCTCATCATGGTTAATTTGAATGGCAATAAGGTCCGTTGCATCTAATGTATAGGTTTGCTCATACTCTTCTGTAATAATGTTACAGCCAGTAAGAGCAATTAGGCTAAAGGCTACTAGTAACCCACTTATAACTTGTTTCATCAGTTTGTTTCTCTCCTGTCTTTTGTTACATATCCTTTAGTGTATCGAAAATAAGTACAGGATGCTATCTAAACAGAAGGAATTCACTGTTTAGTCACTTTTTAATAAAAGGAATTACTTCTGCAGGAGGGTTACTCATTTTAATATATTCTACTTTATAGCCTTCTTTCTGGCGTTTTTCAAACGTACTTTTAGATATTGGCCTTGGTGCTGACCAGTCTAAGGATTCAATTTTTTCCCAAGAGTCATGGGTGATTACCTCAAGCTTATAGTAATATTGATTACCTGACGGATAAGATTTACATACATATTTTACGGTTTGTTTTGAATGCATAAGAGCCACTCCTTCTGGTTCTAGCTTTACCAGATAGAGTTAGATTAAAACGATTAAAATGACTTAAAATGGGTATGCAATGCTTTTTCCCTTCCTTTAAACATTCCATTTAAAATAGGCTTTATCATAAAATTAGGGAGTACTGATTTACACACGACATGGTCTTCCATAAGCGTTGTATTTCCTGTTTGACTAAATGCATGAACATGTGACCATTGAATAAATGGAAAAGGTAGCTTGATTCCATCATCAACAAATTGGTTAGGCTTTTGGACATCTCTAATAAGTGAGACCCATTTCATTTTAATCCAACCGAATGAAAGCACCATTTCGATTTTATTTCCTTCCATCGTTCTAGGATCGGAAACAATGTTTACTTGCGGAAATTGCGTTATTTTTGATAAATTAGTAGCTGAAGAAAAAAAGCTCCACACCTCTTCGATTGGCGCATTAATCTTTGTTGTATAAGTAAAATTAATAGAATTTCTCATTTCTCTCTCCTCACTCACTACTAAAGGTGGATAACATGAAACAAGATCGTTATTTTTATATTGGTATTCTTCTTGCACTAGGATTATTGACTTTAAGCTTTAATTTGACCTTGAATGCGTTTTGGACTACTTTTCCTATAGCACTCTCCCTTCTCTCCATTTGGAGTTGGATTTTTGAGAAGCATAATATAACTTTTCCAAGAATCTCCTTGATTACAATTGCATTGGGCACAGGTTTAGCCTTATATGGTCTTTTTGCACTTGGTAAGTGGTTTCTCCTCTATAATGGTATTCCTTTATTGACTGAACTTGAAACTCTTTATCAATTAGTGCAGCCAACCGGTTTTCTTAACTTTCTCTTCTTATTTGTCATTATCATACCTGGAGAAGAGTGGTTTTGGCGAGGCTTTATCGTTAAAAGATTAATGAACCAAACATCTGATATTCACGCTGCTTTAATTGGGACATTGCTCTATGCAGGTTGTCATTTAGTCACAGGAAGTCTATTACTTGTATTAGCTGCCTTAATCGCAGGTTTAATTTGGAGTTTCCTCTATGTAAAAACAAACAACATCTGGGTACCCATTGTTTCTCATGTAACGTTTAACTTATTGCTTTTAATTTTATTTCCTCTAATTTAATAGGTTTTCGCACTTTTTTATTTAGTAATATGAAGCATTACAATCCGTTCAATAAAAAAGGAGACTCATGCATGTTTGAGTCTCCTTTTTAAGCATATATGTTTACGAGCAAGCCTTTAATCTCACCAACCATATTTAAAATATCCAATCCTTTTTTTTGCTTCTCGAGGACGGCATCCGTTAAATCTAATAACTTACGATCTACCTCTTGAACAATTTTATAAATCTTTGTACGGCCTCTTCGATTAAACCCACGGCGTTCCTCTAGGCTTAAGCCAAATTGAACAGCGTCCTCCATAAACTCTTTTACGAGCTGCTTGTACTTTCTAAGCTCATCAACGGTTCTTGTTTCAGCTAACACTTTGCCTTGGTCGTCTATTTTATGCATCAATTGAGCCAAGCGCTCATATGCCTTTTCATCTCGTTGCTTTCCCATCACTTCTTGAAAGGAAACTTTTGCTTCAGGTCCTGTTTTCTTGCTTTCAACACGATTCAACCCTGTTTTACCTATTCGTTGGACATCCATTTTCACACCTTCTTTCAAATATCGATCTTTGACTGTAGTGTATCACAAATTTATAATCTAAACCGAAATAAGCTAAAATTGAAAAACGACGAGAAGAATTTGGTTCTTCTCGTCATTCATATTATTGTAGAAGTTGTAACACGCCTTGAGGTAATTGATTCGCTTGAGCTAACATAGCTGTAGCGGATTGATTCAAAATGTTGTTACGAGTAAATTCCGTCATTTCAAGCGCCATATCAGCGTCACGAATTCGAGATTCAGAAGCTGTTAAGTTCTCATGAGTTACTTGTAGGTTATTAATTGTGTGTTCCATACGATTTTGAACAGCCCCGAGTTTTGCACGAGCTTCAGATACTCTGTTAATAGCTTGATCTAGTTGGAAAATGGCTTTATTTGCTCCGTCGTTTGTTGTAACATCAACCGCTTCAATTCCAAGTGTTACAACATCCATACGAGGAATGTCAATCATAACATTTTGGTTTGTATTCGGTCCGATTTGGAATGCTAGCGCGTTGTTTGTTAGGGAGAATTTTGTATTTCCATCGACAATATCATTATTGTATGAGAATTCCATTCCTCCATGACGAAAAACACCGTTGTTACTCGTCAACGTCTTGGCAGCAGTTAAAGTACTTCCATCTTTAGAGATAGTTAAACTCGCCTCTTGCTCTATCGACACCTTTACTGTTCCATTACCATTCACTCTTGAGATGTCTATCGCAACTCCACCAATAGTATCAAAAGTTGGTTCTGTCGGCATATTCACCGACTTAGTTTCAATAGATAATCCATCCGGTCCGACAACTTCAATTCTAGCAGAGGTAACTCCGTTGTCAGTCGCAAACTCACGAATGTTAATTGTGTATTCTCCAAATGCTTGCGAAGTGCTAGGTTCAGCTAATTTTATAAAATCTGGGTTAGTTAAGCCAGCGACCGGTTGATTTATCTTAACGACTTCTCTACTATTTACAACATTTACAGTATATTCGCCGCTTTTTAAATTAGCATCAAGTACTTTTGGCACTCCCATTACCTTTGTCACATTATCAGCATCAACGTTTATCGACGTCAACACCGCACTAGAACCATTCAACAATTTACGAGTATTAAATTCCGTCTTTTCTGAAATATCATCAATCTCTAATTTCAATTGCTCGATTTCTTTTTGAATTTGCTCACGATCATAAGCTGTGTTTGTGTCATTTGCTGCTTGTACAGCTAATTCACGCATACGTTGAAGCATAGTGTGTGCTTCTTGCATCGCACCCTCAGATGTTTGCATAAGTGAAATTCCGTCCATTGCATTTCTCTCAGCCATTTTTAAGCCGCGGATTTGTGAACGCATTTTTTCAGAAATTGCAAGTCCTGCCGCATCATCTGAAGCACGGTTGATACGTAATCCAGAAGATAATTTTTCAAGATTTCTGGAAGTATTAAATTGATTTTGATGTAGGTTACGGTAAGCATTTAATGCTTGAATATTATTATTAATTTTCACGTAGAGGACATCCCTTCAACATTTTTTATTTATTCGTAAACGGAGCTACTTTCATAAGCTAAAGCTTTTCTTTTCGTCGCTTGCGTCAAACTATCACGTTTAGTTTTCATTGCTTCATTCCAAGAAGACATTAACATCGTCACAAGCTTGATCACTTCTTCAATAATGCTCGCATCTTTTGTAAAATTTGCTTCAATGATTTTATCAGCGATATAGTTATAAACTTGATCTAATTGATCAGCAATAATCCCCGCTTCATAATTCAGGCCGGAACCAAGTCGATGAATGATGTCGATTGCTTTTTTTAATTTCTCGTTAACTTCTATAAAATTTTTATTGTTTATCTCAATGATTGCTGTTTCTAAATTGGTTAGACACGCTTCGTATAATAAAGAGGTTAACTCTTGTGATGTTTTTTGATGAAGCGCTTCGTTCGTCAGGAACGTGGTCAAACCGTCCACCTCCAGCTATTATTAAACTCCATGTATTTTTTACTTCTTAGAACTTCTATTAATAGTATCGGAGAGTAATAGATAATGTTTAATACTTTTTTTCCATTTCTTCAATTAAAAGAAGAACTTCAGCCATAACTGAGTATAGTTGTGGAGGAATATTATCCCCTAAATCCATATCAAGTAGATTTTCGACGAGCAACGGATCTTCTTGCATTTGAACTTGATTTTTTTTAGCTAACTCAATAATCTGATTGGCAACGTGCCCTTTACCTTGAGCTACTACTTTCGGTGCACCACCATTTTCTTCGTCATAACGAATGACTGCTGCTGTTGGTCCATTGATTTGTTTTCGTACTTTATGATTAAAGTGTTTAGTAACCATCATATTTTAAAATCAAACCCTTTCTCCGTGTATACTGGTTGTTGACGAAGTTTTTGCTCTTGCTGTTCGTTATTCAGCATTTTTTCCTCTGTTGTTAGCTGGGCATACTTAATCCCATTTATGCTATAACCGATTTCTGTTAAATTTTCGACGGTCATTTGTACAAGCGGAGCCATCTTGAATTGAAAATCCTGGTTATCATTTTTAATGGTAACCGATAACTGCTTTTCAATAGCCGATACCGATATTCCTATTTCTCCCATTTTCGGGGTTTCCATTAGAAAATAAAGACTGCAGTTCTCCCAGTCCACTTGTTGGCCTTCATTTCTGGAATTAACAAACACTTGAAGGTTTTCGACTTTGTCTTCTAATAGAAAAGGTAGTTGTAGAACCATACTCTGCAAATTACCTTGTTGATCTGATCGGCTTAATAATTGTTGTCCTGTGACATTAGATAGCGCTTGTGAAGCAAGTTGTTGAGCTCTTGATCCTTCATCTTCACCTCGTGCTAATTGCATCAAAGTCGATTTAAGATTTCGTTCACTCGAATCTTGAAGCTCTCTGTTAGAAACAAGAAGTTGAGCTAATTCACTGTCACGGTTTAAGCCTGCCGTTCTGACCATTTCAAACATGGCTCTAGGCGACCCCTCTTGTATTGGTCCCCGTGCCAAATCACTATATTGACTTGCAAAAGCTTGTCTAGGTAATTGCATGTCACTTAATGCTTTCTCACTAGCAGCTGTATAATGCTTCACCTTTGTATCTGAAGGTTGAAAAATAAGTTTATCGACTAGTTGTTTCACATCCTGGACAATTCGATTTGCCTCTGTATGCTTTCCACGTGAAAGTAATTTTTTAGCTTCTGCTAATTGACTACTTGCAACCATTAATTGCTTTTCCGTTTTCATATCTGCTAACTGCATCATTTCACTTTTTAAAATCGCTTGATCTAACTTTTTAATAGTCGTTTCTAATAGTGGTTTTGCAACTGGCTGTGCCAAATTGCGAAATTGTTCAATCTGTCTATTAACTTGGTCGAGATTTCTAGAAATTTCTCGTTGTAATTGTTTGAAATCGGATGTCATTTGAGCTAATTTCTCCGTTACCGTTGTAACAGCAATTGACTTACTACTCATATTTACACTCGTTTGAAACAATTCATTATTAATATAAGCATTATTATCCATTTGTGGACGATTTACTTCTGTCGATTTAATTTGCTCTTCGACTCTATTAATAAAAGCAGCAATCTCTTGTCGCGCTTTGATTTCCCTTCCTTGTTGTTGAAACTCTTTTGCCGTTTCTAACACTTGAAGCAACTCAGATTTAACACTTCCAGATTGAGTATTGAACAACAAATCAATCTTCTGAACTGCTTTCTCATAATTCGCCTCTTTTTGTAAAACATTTTTACTTTCTGTTATTGCTTCCTGTAAAACAGTTGATTCTACCACATTAGAAGTTAAATTAGTTGTAACTTGATTTACTGCCTGAGCTAATCTCGTTCTGGCATTCTCTTGCAACTGTTCTGATTGTTTTAATACTTTACTCACTTGTTCTTGAATATCCTTAGCGAATCCTTCACGTGTTAATTTATCAATCTGATCTCGAACAGGTTGAGTTAATCCTTCTCTTTGAATTAACTTATTTGCCTCTTTTACAATCCCCTGCTCAACAGGGTTAGTTTTATCAACACTTTGATTTAGTACCTGCAATACTCTGTCTTTTGATACTTGATCAAGATATTTAGACTCCGTAACTGCTCGCTCGATTACACGATTAGAATCCGGATCTAACCTATTCATTGTTTGTTGAACGCGATCAGCAGCTCTTGAAACAGATGGATCTTTTATAATCAGATCTTTAGCTTGATTCAATTGATCTTGTATACTAGTTACTTGATTTTGACGTGCATTTGATGAGACTTGTAACTCTTGACTTCCTCTATTATTAGACTGATTTCTGTCAGTAACATTTACCAGATCCGATGATTGATTCGTTCGTTCTCTAACAGGTGCTTCTACTTTAAAATCTCGATCCATTTCTTTTGCAAGATCGTTTAATACTTCATTCAAAGGTCTCCCATGTAACGATTCATGAACACTACGTAAAATAGTCGGGGTTATATCAAGACGCTTATTCACAACTGCTTGTACAGTTTGAAGACGTGTTTCCGTTTTTCCCTCATTTAGAAATTTTTGTAGATCTGAAACAGCCTCTTTCGAAAGTGGCATTCCTTTTTCCATTATCATTGCAACGGCTTGACGCAATTCTGTCGTAGGTTGTTGCACACCCAATGAACGTAAACTTTGACTGACACTTTCCCGGTCTATCTTCTGTGCTTGAGGAATTGATCGACTTTCTTCAATCGCCTTTACTACTACTACATCATTAGATGCGTTTACTACTTGTATGGATATCCTATCTGTTTTAGGAAATTCACCGTCAAACTTCACATTGACTTCACGGCCACGAATCGAAAGAACTGCTTCATCTTTCCCCGTTTGTTCTTTCACTGTAGCTCGGTATATTTCTCCATCCTTAACTTGTTGTAGCTTATCTATTGGCTGTCCAGATGTGTGAAGATGATGTTGAATTTGCATGTATGTTCACGCTCCGCTCTTTCAATCTTGTTAAAGTTCTTCTACCAAGAACATGCAATGAGCGATCCCTTATTAAGTCCTAGAGTAGTTATTTTACAAATCATAGGTCTTTTTTGAGAAAATCATTGCACCCGTATTTCTTATTACTGATATTATCGGTACGAATGACTTACTTGTTAACCTTTTTCCTCTTCTTGTTTCTTCCAACCTTTATGAACAATGTTTTCACCAAACTTTTCTTGAAGTTTGATCATTGTCTCATTCAATTCATGCCTTTTTTCATCTTCCTTATATGTAAAGAGATCCAGTTGTTTATAAGCGTGTTTTTTTTCAATCAGATCATAAGTACTAATTCCTAACAGTCTTATTTTTTCTTCGTTCCATGCTTTGTTAAATAATAGTCTAGCTTCTCTCAATAACTCTTCTTCATTTTGGATTGGATTCAGTAGCTTGCGACTTTTGGTTATCATTTTCCAATTGTGATAACGAATCGTAAGTTGTACCCCACCAGCAAAGAGATCCTTTTTCCTTAACCGAGTTTGGACACGCTTTGCTAATTGCTCAAGAGTCGATTGAATTAACGTCATATTGTTTGTATCTGCCCTTAAGGTTGTTGAATGCCCAATTGATTTATAATCTGAATAAGCATGTGGATTAACCGGTCGATCATCATGACCATTCGCTCTTCTTTTCAGTTCCATCGCACGATCTCCAAACTTTTTACTAAGCAGTTCATCACTAGCTCTTGCTAAATCACCAATTGTTACAATATTATTTTTAATCCATTTATCAACAGTCCTTTTCCCAATTCCATGCATTTCTTGAATAGCAAGGGCCAAAGAAGCTTATCAATGTCTCTTTTCCGAAGAATCGTTATTCCATTCGGCTTTTTCATATCACTTGCCATCTTGGCTAGAAACTTATTTGGCGCAATCCCAATACTACACGGTAAATTTAGCTCAGAAGATATTCTTTCTTGAATCGCTTCAGCGAGTTTAACCGGATGTATTTCTTTTAAGTAAGATGTAACATCTAAATACCCTTCATCAATCGAGACTTGTTGAACTAAAGGAGTATACGAAAATAAAATACTAAATAACGCGTTAGAAGCTTCTCTATAACGATCACCATTTGGTTTAAGTACAATTAAATTAGGGCAGAGCTTTTTTGCTTGCCAAAGTGGCATCGTTGTCTTTACACCTTTTGCTCTTGCCTCATAACTACTCGTTATTATAATTCCTCTTCTCTCTTCTGGATTACCAGCAATAGCTACTGGTTTTCCTTTTAAGGTAGGATTATGAGCAATTTCAACCGAGGCAAAAAAGCTATTCATATCTAAATGAAAGATTACTCGTACGTGACTCATCCTTCCCCCTCCTCATCTACTATTATAACTAGCGTACGTTTAATAACAAAAGATGTGTACAGTTGATATCTTGTGTTCCTTAAAGTAAGTTTGTATTAAGTCAAAGTAAAGGAAGTGAGATAAGGAATAGAAAAGATCTAAAAGGGTCTATCCATTATTCTGGTTTATACAAACATATCTTACTTATTCATAATCATTATCATAAAAACAATAAAACATTAACTATTTCTGAAATCTCAGGAATAACGGGTGACTCCCGAGGAACATATTTTTAGAAAGCATGGAATATGGACGCTACCAAATGTATAAGCCCATTCATTAATGACTGAACCTGACTGAAATAAAAAAGGTTATCTCGAAAGTCTTCTGACTTTCGAGATAACCTTTACTTTTATTTTTGAGCAACTTCTTTTATTACAGCAACGACTGCTTCAGATAGTTTTACTAGTTCAGCAATTGGCATCCGTTCATTCTTTGTGTGAATTTCTTCATAACCTACTGCTAAATTAACAGTCGGAACTCCATGTCCGGCAAAGATATTTGCGTCACTTCCTCCACCGCTTTGAAGCAGTTGTGGAGTTCGCCCAATAGCTGACATAGCCTTTTTAGCTACCTCTACTACTTCATCACCGTCACCGAGCTTGAAACCAGGATACATAATTTCAATGTCCACTTCTGCCGTTGTACCCATTTCTTTGGCTGTAGACTCAAATGCTTCTTTCATTTTAGCCACTTGCGCATTCATTTTTTCAGCAACCAATGATCTTGCTTCTGCTAGAATCGCAACATGGTCACAAACGATATTCGTTTGGGTTCCACCTTCAAAGCGACCAATATTAGCTGTTGTCTCTTCGTCAATGCGACCAAGTGGCATTTTTGAAATTGCTTTTGCAGCAACTGTTATAGCGGAGATCCCTTTTTCAGGAGCAACACCTGCATGAGCGGTCTTTCCAAGAACTGTTGCTTTAACTTTAGCTTGAGTAGGCGCTGCTACAATAATGTTTCCAACAGAACCGTCACTATCTAGTGCAAAACCGTATTTTGCTTTTAATAGTGTAGGATCAAGAACTTTAGCCCCATTTAAACCTGATTCTTCTCCTACTGTAATAATAAATTGAATCGTACCATGCTCAATATTTTGCTCTTTTAACACACGAATCGCTTCAAACATGGCAGCTATTCCGGCTTTATCATCTGCACCAAGAATCGTAGTCCCATCCGTTACAACATATCCATCTTTAATAGAAGGTTTAACTCCAACACCTGGTACAACTGTGTCCATATGTGAAGTGAAGTAAATAGAATCAACTGTGTCTTTTAACGTTCCTTCAAGGGTACAGATTAAATTACCAGCAGCATGTTCTGTTTTGCTCGCTGCATCGTCTTCTATGACATGTACACCTAAGTCTTCAAATTTCTTTTTTAAAATAGGTGCGATTATGTCTTCATACTTTGTTTCTGAATCAATTTGAACTAGTTCAAGAAATTCCTCTACTAAACGTTTTTCATTTATCATAATTGGCCTCCAATTAAAGTCTCATACTAAATGGTAACTGTCTTATTTAGAAAGCGCAAGCAAGAAGAAGCTTTTACTCCTTTTCACAAAATTCATACAATACGCCTTTTGCTGATTTAGGATGAAGAAAAGCAACTTTTGCTCCACCTGCTCCTATTACTGGATTTTCATGAATCATCTGAAGCCCGAACTCTTTTATTTCCGCAATTCTTTCCTCGATGTTGTTCACTCCCAATGCTACATGATGAATGCCTTCTCCTCTTTTTTTTATAAACTGAGCAATTGGACTTTGATCATTCAAAGGTTCTAGCAATTCAATCTTAGATTCTCCTATTTGTAAAAAAGCTACCTTCACACCTTGCGAATGAACTTCTTCCATTGCAACTAAAGGTAAATGTAATTGTTTCGTATAAAATGGTAGCGACTCTTCGATTGATATAACTGCAATTCCAATATGGTCGATTTTTTTCGGATTATTATTACTCAAAGATCTCTCTCCTTTTACAACTAGTTAATTCAATTATCTTTCTCTAATTAACAACTAATCTCCTGCTTTTATTTGGTATTTATAATAAGCACTTGTCCTATAGCAAATAGTCAAGTAAAATAGAGTAAGGTATTAATAAGGAGGGTTTCTTATGCCACGTAAATTTCAAAAAGCAGTCATCTATCTTATGATTATCACTATGGTTCTTGGTACCCTTTTAATGGGTGTATCTTTCTTCTAAAAAAATGATTGATTAATGAAATAACCCCCTGGTTCATTTAGAACCAGGGGGTTTCTACGTTCCACGTTAAGATTCAATCGCTCCAAAAGATTGTGCAACTTCAATAAATGTTTCCTCTTTATTAGTGATGTAGATCTTAGTGCCTAGTGGAATTTCATCAAAAAGCTTTTCAACTATTTCGTTAGGTAATCTAATACACCCACCTGTAACTGCTTGGCCGATTGAATCAGGACGATTCGTGCCATGAATCCCAAAAATTCGGCCATCCGTATCATTGGCATTAAAACCGATCCACCTTGTACCTAATGGATTATTAGGGTCTCCTCCAGGTATGTCTTTTTTTCGATAATAAGGATCTTTAGCTTTAACAATGATTGAAAAAGTACCGGTCGGTGTTTCGTCTCCGTCTTTACCCGTTGCTACTTTGTATACTTCTTGAATATCACCATCGTTAATGTAAGCTAATTCATTGGACTCAACGTTTACGATTAAAAATGGATCTCCAACTGTTGGATTTTCTCCAAGTGGCCAGATAGGAGAGACAACTAACATGGTTAACAAAGATAAGAGTGTGAGTTTCATAAACAATTCCTCCCTTAACTTTTTTGTTAGTTTCTCCTTATAATTTCTTTTTATCCGCTTCATTCCATAATCTGTCTTTAATATGTAGATACTCTTCTAGTTCATGCATGATATAAACCAAAGCTGACCGCACTTCAAATTCTTCTCTTGTTGTCGGTAAAGGCATGTCTTCAAACCCTTTCCTCATTAACCTTAGTCTTTCTAAAAAATATGGAACACGATTTGCTGGACTTACCGAACGGCTTAATTCTTCCAAGAAATTAGCAACAGTCTCACTTTGTTCTACTGTATGATGAATTTTTGAAACAAATGGCATTAATCTTTCTAAAATCTCAAACTGCTTTTCACGCATCTTAAAATAATAATAATATTGGTCTTCATACCGCAATATATGGTTATGAATGTTTTGTATGGCTAAGTTCTTTCCCTTTTGTAATAAATCTACAGTTTCCGGTATCTCCTTCCCATCCCATTCACTTTCTCCTTTCCTTAGGTAAACCGATAATTCAAACAAGATCGTTTTAAAATGGTTTTCGATCTCTTGATGATAATGCCTTAAAGCCAAATCACTACTTGGCATATATAGGTTCATTAAAAGGGCTACTCCTATTCCTATAATAATTAATAAAATTTCATTAACTATTAAAGCAAAAGATATTTCTGTAACTGTGTAAAGATGGAGGATAATAACAGAACTTGTTGCAATTCCAGCATTCATTTTCAACATAACGACAATAGGAATAAACAGTAATATAATAAGGGCTAATGTCCAGGGGTGATAACCAATAAGTTCAAATAAAGTACCACTAATTGCGATTCCAATGAAACAGGCTACCAACCGAGCCCAAGACACTTGAAGTGAATCCCTTCGTGTAACAGATATACAAAGAACCGTAATGATAGCTGCTGAACCATAAAATTCAAGGTTTAAGGCTTGAGCAATGGCTACAGCTAAGCCTGCACCGACGGCCGTCTTTAGTGTTCTATACCCAATTTTAAATGACATAGACTCCCCCATAAAATGAACTTTTGTTTAGTTTATCATGAATCTTAATTCTCTATAATCTAAAAAGGGATTATCCTAAAAGTCCTTTGACCTTCAGGATAATCCCAGAACAAAATATGTGTTTTCCATTTACGCCTAGTTCGTTGTTTTAACACCATATCTATAATACTTTTTCCAAGAAATCCTTTGCACGTTCGGATTTTGGTGATGAGAAGAATTCATTTGGTGGCGCATCTTCCATTAAAATACCTTGGTCTAGAAATAGCACACGATCAGCGACCTCACGAGCAAAGCCCATTTCATGAGTCACAATGGCCATCGTCATACCAGAATTTGCAAGATTCTTCATAACTTCAAGAACTTCTTTTACCATCTCTGGATCAAGCGCGGATGTAGGTTCATCAAACAACATAACCTCAGGTTCCATGGCTAAAGCTCTCGCGATTGCAACCCTTTGTTTCTGCCCTCCAGAAAGACGACTTGGGTATTCATCACGTTTCTCAAGTAGTCCCACTTTTTTCAGTAAATTTTCAGCTTTCTCTGTCGCTTCCTGCTTAGAAATTCCTTTTACAGTCATTGGTGCATAAGTTAAATTACCTAAAACCGTCATATGAGGAAACAAGTGAAAATGTTGAAACACCATCCCAATCTGTTGACGTACACGTAATACATTAGTTTTAGGATTTGTTAACTCATCACCATCTACCCAAATCTTTCCTGAGGTAGGTTTCTCAAGTAAATTCATACATCTAAGTAACGTTGATTTCCCTGAACCAGATGGTCCAATAATGGCCACAACATCACCTTTTTTTATTTCTGTTGAAATTCCTTTTAATACTTCAATTTTCCCAAACGATTTATGCAATTCGTCAACCTTAATCACTTCGTTGCAACCTCCTCTCAATGAGACGACCGATAATGGTAAGTACCATTACAAGTAAGTAATAAATTAACCCAACGAAAAGAAGAGCTTCAAAATAGCGGTAGATTTGTGCATTCAATACTTGAGCACGACGCATCAAGTCCATGACCCCAATAATTGAAACAATTGCTGATTCTTTCGTAAGATTAATAAACTCATTAAATAGCGCAGGCAAAATGTTGCGGAAAGCTTGAGGAAGAATAATCCTTAACATTGTTGGGCGATAAGGAATTCCCAAAGCCTCAGCTGCTTCTTTTTGTCCCTTATCAACTGCTTGAATACCTGCTCTAATAATTTCTGACACATAAGCTGCAGAGTTCAAACCAAAAGCAAGAACCCCAGCTACATAAGCTGAAATATCAAACCCAAATTGCGGTATTCCAAAATAAATAATAGATAATTGTAAAATTAAAGGAGTTCCACGGAAAACAGATGTATATGCATCTGCAAACCAGCGCAACACTCTAAACCTGCCAATTTTTAAGATCGACAAGATGATTCCCAAAACGAGACCTAACACTAATGCCGCTGATACGAATTGTAACGTGACCCCTATCCCTTGTAGTAAAAAAGGAATATGGGGAACGATTTGGCTAAAGTCCAAATTCATGTTCGATTTATCCTTCCTGTTTTATTTCTTATTAAAACATAACACATCCCGCGGCAAAATATGCACGCGGGTATGATTAGAGATGTTATTAGTTTGAATTTAAGTGACCTTCTGCTACTGTATCTTCCATAAGAACTGCATCAATTCTTCCTGCATTTAATTCTTGCATAATTTCAGGAATACGATTTAACTTCACCACTTCAAAACCATACTCTTCAGCTAGTTCTTCAGCTTCGCCTTCTTGAATCGAACCTAATTGAACCCCAACTTTTAAACCAGCTAAATCTTCAAGAGTAGAAACATTAGTTTTCTCTTTGGTAACAATTAAGTTTACAGCTTCATAATAAATATCGGAAAAGTCCACATTAGTTTTACGCTCTTCTGTTGGTGTCATCCCTGCTAAAACAAAGTCAACACGACCTGCTTCCATAGCCGGAATTAAAGCATTAAAGTCCATATCTTCAATTTGTAGCGTATAACCCAATTCACTTGTAATGTACTTAGCAATATCAATATCAAAACCAATAATTTCGCCTGTTGCAAGATCAATAGATTCATATGGAGGATAATCAGCTGATGTCCCCATCACTAAAGTAGTTGACCCTTCTGTTGGCTCAGCTACATCCGATTCTCCAGCCTCACCAGCATCAAACCACTGTACAATTAGCTCATCCATTTTACCACTTTCAACTAACTCATTTAACTTTTCATTAAACGGTTCAACAAGCTCACTGCCTTTAGGGAACGCAATCGCAGATCCTAACTCACCTTCAGTCGGTATAGCAAAACTTACTAGCTGATCGGCATCGTCACCACCACATCCTGCTAATAAACCTACTGATAAAACTGCAGACAACCCTAACTTCCACCATTTCTTTTTCATAACTTATACCCCCATATATTCTCTATTAATATAATAATTATTCTTGTACATGCATATTAACACATACTTATTATGAATGGAAACATTTTTTAGTAATCTTATTCTATTATTTTATAGCAGAACAGTTGATCTCCTTCAACTAGTTATGTATATTTTCTGTCAGACTATTTTGCTTTTTCTGTATAATATTCGTATATATCTATCTTATTCTTACACTTCAAAAAAAATGAAAAAAACTGACTCAGTTCATAAAATACCGAGTCAGTTTACTTAAGTATATTTCTTGTTATCCCATTACTTCTTAATCAGTTGTTTCCTCTTCAGCTGGCTCATCAATTACAGCTGGATCCTCAACTGGTGCATTTTCATCTACTGGCTCTCCACAAGCTGCTAAAACACTTACAGATAATGCCCCTGCTAAAATCGTATAAAGTAGTTTCTTACTCATCGTAAATTCCTCCTTTAAAGTTGAGTTGGATTTTTCTTGTTGTGCTTCCAACTGTACTCATCTTACTAAACTCCTACCTAGGTTAGAAGATATCCTTCTCCTTTTACAAATTTTCACAAATTGATTTGACATTATCACAATCGAACTAGTTACTTTTCAATATTTGAACTCATACATTTTTATATTTCACTTTGCTGATACGGTCTCTTTATATTTTCAGAGATGCCATATCTATTGTCAGCAGGAATGATTACTTCCATTCTAGTTCCGATTCCTACTCTACTATAAATATTTAATACCCCATTGTGATGTTCTATAATTTTAAGGCAAACCATTAAACCTAAACCCGTTCCTTTTTCTTTGGTTGAATAGAACGGTTCTCCGAGTCGCTCAATTCGCTCATGAGCAATCCCGCACCCGTTATCTTCGACTTGAATACACACTTGCTTATCTGGATAATTTAAGATCCTCACATGAATAGTTCCATATTCTTGAAAAGCCTCAATTGAATTTTTCAGTAAGTTAATTACCACTTGTTTTAATTTCTTTTCTAGACCATAAATATTTGGTACTTGTTCATACTCAAATTCAACAGTGACATTATTCATATTTGATTGAGCTTTTGTTAACGTCAATACTTGACTTACTAGCTGATGAACATCAATCTCTTTGAATTCCTGCTCAGAATTAGGTCTAGCAAGCGTTAAATATTCAAAGATAATTGACTCAACACGAACTAATTCCTCTAAAACAAGACTAAGATAAACAGGATTGTAGCTTTGTTCTTTCTGAAATAGCTGCAAAAAACCTTTTACTGTTGTAAGAGGGTTTCTTATTTCGTGTGCTACTCCTGCAGCAAGTTGAGCAACGACTTGTAATTTATCCGATTTTCTAATAATATCGTCCATCTTTTTTCTTTCTGATATATCTTTTAATATTGTTCTAAATGCAGTTTTCCCTTTATACATAATAAGTGTCGTCGTTGTTTCCACTTCTAACTTTTCTCCATTGCACTTTGTTAAAGTATAAATTGAACTGGTTACTTTTCTTTTTCGATTAAGGAGTAAGCGAATATTTTCTCGCGCTCGATTATGATCTTCTGCTACGATGGCCTTAAAAATTAACCCAGCTTTATTCACTTCATCCATACCAAAAAGTTTTTTTCCAGCAGGATTAATATAAATAAGATTCTTCCCATCATGAATAGAAATGGTTTCGGGCGTATTTTCAACCAAACTTCTAAACTTCATTTCATTTTCTCTGAGTTTCTTTTCCATTTTCTTTCTAACCGTAATATTTATAAAATAGATAATTACTTGATTATCTGAACGATAGGCTCTAACGTCATACCACTCATCAAAACTTTCTTTATAGATTTCTAGTTCCGTATATTCTTCCCCAGCTAACAGCTGATACACTTTTTGAAACAACTTTTCACTATTACTTTTCTTTAAAATTGACCAGAAATCACAGTTTGTTAAAGTTTCACCTTTTCGCGTGAGAATTCTTTCTGCTTCTGTATTTGCAAAAATGAATTGCCCATCTAAACGGATAGCAATAATCGCATCTTTTATTCCGTCTAAAATCTTCCTTGGTATCTTAATCTCATCACGTTCATGTAACTTCGCTTTTAATAATGGATAGTTCCTGTTTTGAATCTTCGTATTAAGTTTATCCAGTTGCACATGAAAGGTTAACGTGTCATTCGTAGTTACATCTGTAACAGTAAATAATATAGTAAGCAAATAACCAGCGCCATGAAGTAACGTTCTTTCGAGTTGCTGTTGGTAAAAACCTTTCTTCAGCATAGGTTCTTCTTTCAATAATTCGTCTTCAACGTCATTAATGATAAAAGATTCAAGAGATAACAATAATAAATCTTTTTTTGAGTAACCTAATTGTTCACAAAATGCTTGATTTACAAATAAAAACTCTCCTTTTTTATTAACTACTGCTTGTCCCTGTAGTGATGCTTCAAGACATAAAGAAAAAACAGAACCATTCATTCACATTCTCCTAACACTTTCTATTATCCGATAAAATTCTGCAAAATTCTCAAAAACCCTTTTTATTTTCAAACTATTATGTAATTAGAGTTGGGTATTAAAACGAACTCCACTTAACTGATAAGCAGGAGCTCGTTTCTAGCGTTACCCCATGTTAGGAGGTAAGTGTGGACCTTTTGGTAACACTGTATTGTGAACATATAATGGTGCTGGACGTAATTTAGGTATTTTTCCAAAAGGCTTAGGGTTGTGGTAATACTTAAATTCACCTAATCCATCCATACTACGCCCGTAAGCCCAACGTCCCTCTTTAGAAGCAGTTCCTCCAGATAAATCATAGTAATCATAAGCTACTTCTGACTTTTCTAATTCACGTGGGAACGTACTAGGGACAACAATATTTTCTTTTTCTTCTAGTTCGCAAATAGCAGCATACCATTGGTTCTGATGCATAGTATCTCGAGCAATTAAGAAAGAAAGCATATCCTTAACACCAGGATCTGTTGTCATCTCATATAATCTGACCGCTTGTAAACGACCTTGAGATTCATACGTTAAGTTCAGACGGAAATCCGCTAACAAATTTCCACTAGCATTAATATATGCTGCCGTCCATGGGTTTCCAACACTATCAGCTGGCATTGCACCAAGGCCACTAACAATCGCATGTTGTGGATTCATCCCCCCTAATACAGCTCCAATCACTGGATCTTGAGCTGCAGCTTCTTGATCGCCAACAGGAGCATTATCTAATAAACGCGCAATCATTGTAGCTAACATTTCAACGTGAGCCATCTCTTCTGTACCTGTTGCTAATAATAGATCACGATATTTTTCTTCGCCGCGAACATTCCAGCCTTGGAACATATATTGGAGAGCAACTGAGATTTCTCCAAATTGGCCCCCTAATATTTCTTGTAGCTTCTTTGCGTAGACGGCATCTGGTCTAGTCGGTTTAGCATTGTACTGCAATTGGTCGACATGATAAAACATAATTTCAACTCCTTTAATTATACGTACATAGCTAATCTATTCAGCTGACCTCCGTTTGGTTACTGAACAAAAAAAAGGGCAGAGAGGACCCTGCCCTGCCTTCTTCTACCGTTTAAAGCACATCTAAGTTAACTAGTAGCGCTAGAAGAATTTGAAGTAATAGTTGAATGTTAACACCAATTTGTGTATCAGTTGTTGTTACTTCAACATTACGTGAATTTTCAATTACAGTTTTTTGGTAGTTCATTTGCTTTGTCTTTGTGCTTTGTAATAATTCTTGAGTGATTTGTTCTGCTTGATCCGCACTTGCAACAGAAATACTAATTACTAAAGCGATCGCTGCTTGTAATGAAGCTTGTAAAGACACCGCCGCTTTTGTATCTGTTGAGCTCACCGTTACATCACAAGAATCTTTAATGAAGATATACTCCTCTGAGAATTGTAAAGTTTTATCTACTTGACCAGCCTCCTGTACTACGTCCTCATTACCTGCTGATGTTGGATGGCATGCTTTTGGATCAAGAGCAGACCACGCTGTTTCTTCCTTCTTCGTTGAATAATATACATCTTGATTCATTTTCATTTCCTCCTTTCCGTTCTAATTTACACTATGTATCGTACTCAGATTTGCTTGGTCGTTTGCCTCAGGTAAAACGCCTAATTTTCCTATTTGTCCCATAAATAGCATAAAAAAGAAGGAGGTGACTTATTTAAGTCACCTCCCTCCCTAACGACTTTTTCCGTTCAATTTTTTATAAAACATCCAAGTTTACTAATAAAGCTAAAAGAATTTGTAATAGTAATTGGATGTTCACCCCTACTTGGGTATCAGTAGTTGTAACATCAACATTCTTAGAATTTTCAATTACTGTTTTCTGGATTGTAACTTGTTTCGTTTTAGTTGTTTGTAACAATTCTTGAGTAATTCTTTCTGCTTGATCTGCACTTGCCACTGACACGCTAATGACTAACGCAATCGCAGCTTGTAAAGAGGCTTGAAGTGAAACAGCAGCTTTTGTATCTGTTGAACTAACTGTAACATCACAAGAATCTTTCACCATTATTAATTCCTCAGATCGCTGTAATGTTTTATTTAATTGATCAGCTTCTTGAGTAAATACTTGACTCATTTTTCCATTCCTCCTTTACGGTTCTAATTTACCTTATTATTTTTTTGAAATTATGTTTGGTCATTTGTCCCAAGAAAAACGCCTAATTTGTATTTCACACAAAAAAGTGATGGCTTTTTAAAAAGCCATCACAACGTTTTACTTATTTAATTTGTTAATAAATGTCTTCACTTTTTGTAAGTCATTGTTTCCTTCAATCAATTTTTTTATTGATTCTTTCACTACCGGATTTGTCTTCGAAGCTGTATTATCTGTTGCATTCTCTTCAGTTGCTTCAATTGCTTCAGTTTGATTCGTTTGTGCAAAGTCATTTTCACTCAATGTTTTATTCTGATTATCAAGGAATCTCTCCACTTCTGATTGCAATTCTCCAACTACTTTCTTTACTTTTTCTTTATCATCGTCAGTTAAATCTGAAGCAGGGTTCACTTTATGCTTGCTAAGAATCTTCTTGACCATTATATCCATTAGATCTTGCTGATAATTACTCATCTAAATGCATCCTTTCTCCTCAGTCTAGCCTGATGGCATTATTAGACTATGATACAAGCGCTTGTGTTGTGTAAATGTTTTGCGAGATTAGGCAGTTTATATCTTAAATTATTAATAACAACAGCAAAAGGTCCAAAAAAAAGTGCCCTTTTTAGGAGCACTTTTACGTAAATTTTCTTTTTATTTCTTCTTTTGATCTTCTTGCATTTGATTCAATTCATCAATCAGATTATCTTTAATCTCATCTTTTATTTCTTCCAAAACTTCCTCTTTCATCTCTCCAATTACTTCATCTCTCATTTCTTCTAATACTTCTTCTTTAATTTCTTGATACATTTCTTCTCTTATTTCTGCTTTTATCTCTTTTCGGTTTTTCCTTTTTCTTTTCTTTCCTTCTGCTTGATAATCTTTTCCTAGCATCATTAACATAGAGATAATCATAATTGTCATGATAATAGCAAAAGGCAATGCGGCAATGATTGAAGCTGTTTGTAGAGCTCCTAATCCTCCATCACCACTTATGAGAAGAACACTTGCTGTCCCTGCTATTAGAAGTCCCCACAACATCTTTACAAACAGACTAGGATTTAAGCTACCATTTGTTGTCATAGCACCTAAGACATAAGAAGCTGAATCAGCAGACGTTATAAAAAAGATTAAAATTAAAACGACTGCAATAAAACTTGTGATAGCACTTAACGGAAGTTCTCCGAGCGTCGCAAAAAGAGCGAGCTCAACATTACTCATGACTAAGTCACCAATTGGAGCAACACCTGCAATTTCCAAATTTAAAGCTGTTCCTCCAAACGTAGTAAACCAAAGCACAGCTAGTAAAGATGGTACTAATAAAACCCCAGCCATAAACTCTCTAATTGTACGTCCTCTAGAAATTCTGGCTATAAATATCCCCATGAACGGAGCCCAGGCAATATGCCAAGCCCAAAAGAAAATCGTATTCGTTCCAAGCCAAGTGCTTTCAGTGAAAGGGGTCATCGTTAAACTCATTGCAGCCACGTTCGTGATGTATCCACCTAAAGTAGTCACAAAACTCTCTAATATAAATAAAGTTGGACCAACTACAATGACAAATACTAACAAAATACCAGCCACTGCTAAATTAATATTACTTAAGCGTTTAATTCCCTTGTCTACACCTTTTGCTGCCGAAAACATAAAAAGAAAAGTTACAATTGCAATAATTGTTGTTTGTGTCACAATCGTATTTGGAATTGGTGAAATATAAGAAAGCCCCCCCGTTATTTGAAGAGCACTTAACCCAAATGTCGTTGCTACACCCGTACACGTTGCGATTACAGCTAGAATATCAATAGATTTGCCTACCCAGCCGTTTACTCGATCTCCGATGATCGGATAAAAAGCAGAGCTGATTAATGCAGGACGATCCTTTCTAAATTGAACATATGCTAAAGTTAGCCCTACGATTGAAAAGATGGCCCAAGGATGTAAACCCCAATGGAAAACAGCGTAACGTAATCCAGCCACTGCAGCTTCTGGTGTTTCGGGATTGATTCCCATAGGAGTATCGAAATAATAAAGGACAGGTTCTGCTACGCCCCAAAAAACAAAGCCAACTCCAATCCCAGCCGCAAATAACATTCCGATCCATGAGTACCATGAATACTCTGGGCGTTCATCTGGTTTTCCTAATCTAATTTTTCCTAAAGGACTAATCGCTAAGATCATAACGAATAATACAAAAAAAGCAGTCGAAAGCATATAAAACCAGCCAAAGTTATTTAACATCCATTCAAGTCCTTCTCCTGCAGCTGCATTTAATGATCCCGGTGCTAAAGCTCCCCATAAAACGAAAATCCCAACTAAAATAGCCGAGATGATGAGGACCATACCCGGTTTATTGTTATTATGTACTTGACTCATTTCTACCTTCCTTTCCTCATAACCAAACAGCAACTTTTATCTGTAATGTCTTCCCTCTTTTCTTCTTAATTAAACCTTATCTTATTTTATTGCTGCTAAAAATATGCAAATTAAGTTGTTGAATTAATTATTGAGACTTTATGGGTAAAAACCTCTTTTGAAAGGTAAACTACATGATACAAAAGTATCCTACATTTAGTTAAATAACCTCGTTAGCTCTTTAAAAAGTAAACCAAAATGAAATGAAATGATCATCTGAAAGGTTGTTGTCAATGGGACGTGAGCGTAAAACCGAAGCCATTTTTTGGAGTATTGCTTTCCCTGGTTTTGGTCAATTTTTAAATAAAAAATATGGGAAAGGCCTAGTCTTCATTATATTGGAAATTATTGTGAATGTACAAGCGCGTTTAAACGCAGCAATAATTCCTAGTTTCTATGGACAAGGGCATGTTGCAAATGAAATAGTAAATTATCAATGGATCATGTTCTATCCATGTATTTATTTATTTTCTATGTGGGATGCTTACCGTGATGCTGGAGGAAAAGATGTACGCTATGCTGCAATTCCATTTGCTATTTCAGCCTATTGCGGCACAGTTGGAGTCATCTACTCACACAGCGTTTCTATATCAGGTCACATCCTTGGTGTTATTTGGCTTCCAATCCTTTTTCATATTGGCGGCTACTTAATCGGCATCGTAGTCAGAGCTATTATTCTTAAGGTTTCTCCTGTAGATCCCCAAACATAGTTGAAAGCGTTTTGTTTCTTGTTCCATTGACAAATTGGTATACTAGTTTAAAGGAGGTAGGATATGGATCATTCAAATTATGAAATCGCTACTTTTGCTGGAGGATGTTTTTGGTGCATGGTTAAGCCTTTTGACCAGTTTGATGGCATAGAGAAAGTCACATCAGGTTATACAGGTGGACACACAGAAAATCCAACATATAAAGAAGTGTGTTCCGAAACAACCGGACACTACGAAGCCGTTCAGATCATTTTTAACCCGTCTGTTTTCTCTTATGAAAACTTACTAGATGTTTTTTGGAGACAAATAGATCCCACAGATCCAGGCGGACAATTTTTCGATCGTGGACATTCCTATCGAACAGCTATTTTCTATCATACAAACGAGCAAAAACAATTAGCCGAAGCATCAAAGGAAAGGTTGAACAAAAGCTTTAAGTTTAAACTACCTGTTGCCACACAAATATTGCCTGCAAAACCTTTTTATCCGGCTGAAGACTATCACCAAGATTATTACAAGAAAAACCCTGTTCATTACCAGAGATATAAAACCGGTTCTGGACGTGAAGCTTTTATTAATACATATTGGGGGAAATGAGATGAACAAAGAATCAAAAGAAGAGTTAAAAAAACGCCTAACACCTATGCAATATCATGTAACTCAGGAAAACGGAACAGAACCACCTTTTCAAAACGAGTACTATAAGACAGAAGATGAGGGCATTTATGTCGATATCGTCTCTGGAAAACCATTATTTAGTTCTACTGACAAATACGATGCTGGTTGTGGTTGGCCTAGTTTTACAAAGCCAATTACTGAGGAAGAAATTTTAGAGAAAGAAGATCGAAGTCACTTTATGGTTCGTACAGAAGTTCGAAGCAAGGAGTCTGATGCTCATCTTGGTCATGTTTTCAACGATGGTCCTGGCCCTACCCAACTTCGCTATTGTATAAATTCCGCAGCCCTTAAATTTATCCCTAAATCCGACTTAGAAAAAGAAGGATATGCACTTTACCAGAAGTTATTTGATTAAAACAATGTCTCAAGTTTTTACACTTGAGACATTGCTTTATTTTTGTCGTTCATTATTACACAATTTCGTCATACGTGTAACGAACGACATACTTGTCTGTTCGTAATCTTTTAATTTCCACTAACGGACCTATCTCATAACCATTTGTCCAATTATCTTCAATCTTAGCTTTAATGCACCCTGCTTGAAACTTTGATCGAAATACTTGTTTGTAATAAATCCACTTTGGCACTTTTTTCATGATCTCTCTACCTTTCTAGACGACCCTTTATGATATATTACAAAATGATGGTCTACTTCTCAAATAGCAAATCTCTACTTCTCAAGATTAGTATATATATATTATATACAAGAATAAAATGGCTTAACATAGCATTCTTAGCATTCATTAGGTAAAATATAATCAATGATTTAAAGGAAAGGATGAGAAGATGGTTAAAAGACCTATTGCTGGGGCTATAACAGAAAAAAAAGTTAGAAGTGAAGAGCTAAACGATGAGATGTCATTACTCATTTATACTCCTCCAAATTTCACTCCTTTGCAAACTTATGACATACTTATTTGTCAGGATGGCAATGATTACTTTCAGCTCGGCAGAATCCCAAGGCAAATAGAAGAATTAATCGAAGAAGGAGAGATAAAGGAGACAATTGTAATTGGTGTTCCTTACCCTTCTGTTAGCGAAAGAAGGCAACGTTATCATCCTAATGGAGAAAAAGTGGAAGCTTACATACGCTTTTTAGCAAATGAGCTTCTTCCCTTTATTGAAGATACCTATCCAACTCACCAGCTAGCCTCAGGTCGAACTCTTGCAGGTGATTCGTTAGCTGGAACTGTATCATTATTAACATCTTTACGCTATCCAAGCCTATTTGGACAAATTATGCTTCATTCACCATTTGTAAATGAAACGGTTTTAGAAGCAATTAAAGATTGTCAGAAACCGGAGTTGCTAAGTATCTATCATGTAATTGGAAACAAAGAAACAGCCGTAAAAACAACTGATGGTCAAATCATAGATTTTATAACTCCAAACAAAGAAATGTCTGAACTTATCCGAACGAAATCATTCACTTATTCGTTTTTTGAATTTGATGGCGACCACACTTGGACTCACTGGCAAAAAGACTTACCTAGAGGTTTAATAACACTCTTATCTTAAGGAGGAATATTTGTGAAATACGGAATTGCATTGTTTCCATCAAAACCATTGCAAGATCAAGCAAACTCTTATCGAATGCGTTATGATTCTCACTACGCCCTTATTCCACCTCATATTACGTTAAAAGAAACGTTTGAGGTCGATGACAGTGACCTTCCCCAACTTCTAGCAAATATTAGAGAGGTCGCTAAAAATGCAGAGCCTGCTTTGATAGAAGTTTATAAAGTTGATACGTTTTCTCCTCAATCTAATACCATTTTCTTTAAAATACGAGAGGATGTATCATTAACTAATCTTTATGAAGCCTTACATAGTGACCCTTTTGAACCAAATCCTAAATACGGATTTATCCCTCATCTAACGATCGGACAAGATCTTTCGAATGATGAGCATGCAGATGTCGTAGGTAGACTCAAGATGGGTTCCTTTTCGCATCAGGAAACAATTAATCGCATGCAATTACTTTATCAACTTGAGAACGGTTCTTGGACTGTTTATGAAACATTTCACCTTGGAAAGGAAGCTTAATTAAACATGTATGTAGAAATAGTTGAGACAAAGAAACAATTAGATGATGCTTTTAAAGTACGAACGGAAGTATTTGTAGAAGAACAGAGAGTTCCGATGGAAGAAGAAATTGACCAATACGAAGACGAGGCTATTCACTTTGTTGTTTACGATAAGCAACAAAGTGCTGTAGGTGCAGGAAGACTTCGTTTTGTAGATGGATACGGAAAAATTGAGCGTATTTGTATTCAAAAAAATCAACGAGGAACCGGTACTGGAAAATTACTAATGGAGAAGATAGAAAACGTTGCTAAGCAAAAAGGCGCAACTCAATCAAAGTTAAATGCTCAGATTCAAGCTCAACCATTTTACCAAAAATTAGGGTATGAGACCGTTTCAGAAGAGTTTCTAGATGCTGGAATTCCGCATGTAACAATGATTAAAACATTTTAATGGATAGCCGTTCTTAATGTTTGTTGCAATTGAGTATGGTTGTTTTCTCTTAGTGAAGTGGATCGAAGGAACGAACACGTCATTTCTAAACAATAAAAGATTCGAAAACAGCCTAATGTAAAAAAAGCTAAACGTGGAGAAGTAATAATCCACATTAGCTTTTTTTCGTTAGTTATTCAGTTCATTTTCATTAGTAGAATTTAAATGGGCCTTTACAGCTTCTAGCTTTCCTGCCATTGTAGCATGTTTATCTCTTCGATCATCAATTCGAATATTTGTAGCTACTCTGCTTACACCATTCTTAAATGGCACTTCATGAATAGCTTGGATCACTTCAAATAAAATAGGTAACTCCCCTTCAATTAATGTACTCATAGGAGTTAATTGATAGCTTATCTTTCCATCGAAAGTTTTTAACACTTCTTGCATTTCGGCTACATACATACTTACACTAGCCGTTTCAGTACCAATCGGAATAACCGTTACATCTACGATTGCCAAGTGCTTCTCCTCCTTTTTAGATGGTATTTTTCTCACAATTAATCTCTCTGGAAACTCTTCTTTTGCTAATTTCCGGTAAGACTCAATTGACGCAATCATATGCATACGATCTGGTTCTTTTGTCGTAACATACATTTGCAACCAGTACGATAACCTTAAAATAGACTTTCGCAAAAAAACGAAACCTTTAACATCCATCAATCTTTGAATAATAGGAATAGCAAACAAACTACCATATGAGGCTATAGCTAGTGCCGAAGAGAGTTGTTTTGTTGCAAGTACGATTAGGCTTGTGCCTATTAAAACACACATAAAATAAATCACGACAGTATTAGTAGAACAATGCCTGTTCGTTATGCTCGCTTTATTAATCTGATATAATCGAGCCCGGCGAATTACTCCTCTAGCACTAAACACTTTGTGTTCAGCTCCATGATATTTTTTTAACTCGTTTGGAAAAATGAAATGAGTCCCAAACATTAAATAAAAGACTGTGTAAAACGGTAAACCACTCCACGGTAAAGGTTGCCATAATTCAATTATTTTTGGTAAGAAAATGAGCCCCAAATATATGACCGTAAATAGTTTATACCACAACGGCATCGACCAAATTACTTGCTTCATCATTTGGATTAATGTAGAAGCGCAAATCGGTTTCAGCCATGTATTTAATACTCCCTTATCGTGATAGGCACAAGCGACATGGTTTTTCCCTATGTAGAAAATTCCATTCTGATAGGATAAGCCTCTGATCTTCAAATTTAGATCATTCCTTTAATGCTTGATTGTTAGTTTTTTTATTGAAATTTTCTTATCCAATAAGGTACGTTAGCTGCATTTGTGAAAGTAGGCGCTGAAAATGTAGCATCTTCTTTTTCAAGGGGCGCATGTTCAGTCCATGTATGAAGAAGTTGAATTCTAACATCATTTTCTGTCAGGTCGGTGCCACTAACAACAACTTGTAATTGACCTAAATTTCCAAAGCTCTCATGTTCAACAATCTTATTCGAAAAGCTAAAAATGACACCATTAGCAACTTTTCCTCCTGTTTGTACTTCAATTATTTGATCGGAATGTAACAATTGCAATTCAGCTTTTTCAATTACAACATCTGTCCTGACCTTGTCACCATCCATAAAATATACAGATAGATAATCTTCTCCGTACAAACCTTCAATTGGCATAATTGTCCAATCCCAATTAGCATCTATATACAGGCCACTTTCCGTCTCTTGAATCTCTGCCTCATATTCAACCATATCCTTTAGCTCTTCATTAGTTATGGCTTCTGAGCCTTGTAAAAATTGATAGCCTCCTACTAACATGACAAGCATTAAAATCCCAGGTAGGATAAGAACTAGTTTATTCCCTTGAAACATCGCTTTTCTTTCCTTTCTTACTACTTACTCTGCAAAACTATATTGACTCAAATTAAAACGCATATTTGTCGTATGCGAAACGAAAGAGCCCTTTAAATGAGGGATACTAGAAATAAGAGGCTGGGACAAAAGAGTTTTAAAATAACGAGAATATCCGAACGAAAAGAGGGTCGCTTCGCTAAGGTTGAATCGTTCGTATGCTCATTTAAACACTTTAATATGTTACAGCCTCTAATCTTTCCTCATAGACGACGGTGAGCTGAGTGATTAGTTGGACCTATTCCTTTTCCTATATCTAAAGATAAAGTAATAGCAGCTGTAATAAATGATTTCGCTTTTTCTACTGCCTCTTTAGCTGTTCTTCCTTTTGCTAATTCAGCTGCTATTGCAGCAGCAAAGGTACATCCCGTCCCGTGTGTATGTTTTGTTTCGATACGTTTGGTTTCAAGCTCGTAAATAGTGATACCATCATAAAATAAATCAATGGCCGGGCCATCTGTTAAATGTCCCCCTTTAATAACAACATTTTTTGCCCCAAGCGAATGAAGGTCTATAGCAGCTTGCTTCATTTCCTCTATCGTTTGCATTTCAGCTCGTCCAAGGAGTTTCGCCGCTTCTGGTAAGTTTGGTGTAATTACAGTTGCTATTGGTAATAATTCCCCTATCAACGCTTTTACAGCTTCTTCTTGTAAAAGAGCAGCGCCTCCCTTAGCAATCATTACAGGATCAACAACAATATTTTTCACACTGTACTTTTTTAATTTTTGGGCAACAAGACCAATGATGTCAGCTGAGAATAACATTCCTGTTTTCACAGCATCTGCCCCAATGTCTGATAAAACCGCTTCTATTTGAGCTTCAATTGCTTCAAGTGATTGTGGGAACACTCCATGTACACCAAGGGTATTCTGAGCTGTTAAAGCCGTAATAACACTCATTCCAAATGTATCTAGTTCCTGAAAAGTCTTAATATCAGCTTGAATTCCAGCGCCACCACCACTATCAGAACCTGCTATTGTTAATGCTTTAGCAATTGTCATTTTTCTTTCCTCCCATCCTGATAAAAAAGTTAAATAGGCTAAGGTTCGACCTTTTCGGTTTAAAATCTATCCGGTTTGCAGGATTGTAGAGGGGAATACGCTTGTTTTTCATCTAAAAGGTCCGCTACTGCTACAGCGGTAATCGGACTTAGAAGAATTCCGTTTCGATAATGTCCTGTTGCGAACACAACATGTGGCGCCTCATTTAATTTTCCGATAAGAGGAAACCCGTCCTGTGTTGCTGGACGTAATCCTGCCCATGTATGAAAAGGAATTTTTTCTTTCAAAAAAGGAAAAACTTGTTTATTCCAGTTTGTTAACCTGGCAATACCCTTTTCTGTTACGTCTGTTTGAAAGCCTGCAATATCTTCTGAGGCTCCGTTTACAAGTGTTCCATTTGCTTTTGGAACTAAGTAACCTTGACTTGTATAAACAATATGCTTCACCTGTGTAACAGGCACTTCATACGCACATATTTGGCCTCTGATCGGATAAACTGGTATTCTAATTCCGAACGTTTCCTCTAACTCTCCAGACCAAGCTCCCGAGCAAACAACTAATCTATCTCCGTTAAAAACTCGTCCATCTTTTGAGTGTACCTTAACAGATTGCTTCCAATCTACAACTTTTAAATGTTCAAGTTCTTCAATTATCTCAACACCATTTAAACGACATGCCACTTCAAGTGCTTTTACATAGTCTGGTGCAAAGACATGGCTTTCTTCTGGGTAATACATCGCTGCTTTCACGTCTCTTGATAACTCTGGTTCCATTTTCCACAAGCGATCTCCTGTGATCAGTTCTGCTTCTGCTCCCCATTCCCTTTGCCAAGATTGTCTTGTTTCAAGGGCTAACACATCTGCATCATGATAAACGGCGTGTAAGCTACCACTTTCTGTGAATTCAAAATCCAATTGAGCAACTTCTTTTACTTCCGCTTGCCAACCTTTATACATCCGTAGACTATCTAAACACAA
This sequence comes from Halalkalibacter akibai JCM 9157, assembly GCF_000513135.1. Lineage (GTDB taxonomy): Bacteria > Bacillota > Bacilli > Bacillales > Bacillaceae_D > Halalkalibacter > Halalkalibacter akibai. Next base: position 172,223 of record NZ_BAUV01000002.1, on the reverse strand, counting down.
GCGAAAAAAATCATCTGGTCTTCGCCAATTTCAGAATACGGCGCGAGCATTCCGGCAGCTGCTCCCGATGCTTGTCCCCCACACGTTGTTTTCTCGAGAACCGTTACATTGTAATTTCTCTTACTAAGCTCAAACGCTGTAGCAAGACCAATGACACCGCCTCCTAAGATGATTACTTGTTCTTTCACAATTGACTCCCCCTACACTCTGTCTATTTCGATACGAAAGAAGATAACCCACTACTAGCCGTAGCATATTTCTTCTTTGGAATTCGACCAGATTCAAAGGAAAGTCTCCCTGCCTCGATAGCGAATTTCATAGCCGTTGCCATTTTAACAGGATCCTTTGCTTTGGCTACAGGAGTATTCATTAACACACCATCTGCTCCAAGTTCCATTGCCATAGCGACGTCCATAGCTGAGCCTAGCCCTGCATCTACAATAATAGGAACATTCGCTTGCTCTACGATTAACTCTAAGTTATACGGGTTTAAAATTCCTAAACCAGTTCCTATTGGCGCTCCTCCTGGCATGACAGCAGCAGCACCAGCCTCTTCTAATCTTCTACATAATATCGGATCATCTGAAGTATAAGGAAGTACAACAAATCCTTCTTTCGCCAGAACTTCAGTAGCTTTTAACGTTTCAATTGGATCAGGGAGCAAGGTTTTTTCGTCTGCACTAATCTCAACCTTAATCCAATCACTTAAGCCAGAAGCCTTAGCTAACCTTGCAATACGAATGGCTTCTTCAGCCGTTTTAGCTCCTGATGTATTCGGTAAGTAAGTAAAAGACATTCCTTCTAAATGCTGTAAAATTGCATCTTCATTTGGAGCACCTAAATTTACCCGACGTATTGCGAATGTTAACACTTCTGCTTCTGATGCTTTAATTGCTTCATTTTGAACAAATGGATTCGGATATCTGCCTGTACCCAAAAAAAATCTCGAAGATAATTCTTTTCCTGCAATCGTTAATTTCTTCATCATTCATCCTCCTCCTACAAATTGAACAAGTTCAATTTTCATTCCATCAGTTAAATTTGTCTGTTCCCAATTTGAACGTTCAATAATAGTTCCATCTACTTCCGTTACAACTAAGTGTGGTTCAAGTTCGAAGTGAGCAACTACATCAGCAAGATTCGTTACACTAATCAGATGCTCTTCACCATTTATAATTAGACGCATTAAACTTCTCCCTTTTCATTCAATATTTTAGTGAAAGTTTCACAGATTCCTTTAATATCCTGCGCTCCAACAATTTCACTAATCATACAAATTCGTGTTGCACCCGCTTTTAATACTTGATCAACATTATGCAACTTAATTCCACCGATGGCTACAAAAGGAATGGATATCTCATCTGCTACTTGTTGAATGTAAGTTGTCGTAACCGGATCTACGACATCAACTTTACTATTTGTATGAAAAATAGGTCCAACCCCAATATAGTCAGCTCCACCAGCTTCTGCTTCCCGTGCTTCTTCTATTTTGTGTGTGGATATTCCAATAATTTTATCACCGAGGATCTTTCTCGCCTCTTCCAATGGTAAATCATCTTGTCCGATATGAATGCCATCAGCATCTACTGCAAGAGCAACGTCAATATGATCATTCACAATAAAAGTTACATTATATTTATGCGTTAATTCCCTTAATGCCTTCGCTTTTCTTAGTACCTCACGTTTACTACTTGTTTTGTCTCGAAGTTGAATGATATCGACTCCTCCAAGTATCGCTTGTTCCATGACCTCGATTAGGTCTCGACCTTGATGAAATTCTTCTCCAGTAATAGCATATAACTTAAACTCTTTCATGCTGTTTTCACCTCTAATTTAAGTTTGTGGTTCTAAGTGAATGTTAAGAATCGAGTCAACTAATACGAAAAAAACCGTATCCGAACATACGGAATACGGCTGCGGTGACTTCCCTACGCTGGCGTGATCCAGATCAGGTACGAGGGTAAAAGGAACACCTTTTTCTCAGCCCACTCACATAGGCACCCCTAGTCTTTCATTTCACTTATTATTACCACTATTATGACAGACTTCTTCTAAAAAGCAAGGGAAATCAACATCTCATTTAGTCTTGCCATAACGGAACGAGAACTCTTTCGTCTAGCTTCATAGCTGTCTCAAAACGTTCACCAACTAATAACACTTCTCCATCTGGAGAAATTAAAATAGGTGTATGGCGCTCCAATGTCGTCAACGTTTCTTCAGAATCAGAGTAAACATTATAAGCAACTAGATCATATCCATCCTGATAGCTGATAAAGTCTCCACTTGATTTAGGTCTCAGAAAATAAAAAATACCGTTTTTGTCATCGTAAGTGTAATAAGGAATCCACCATTGTTCAGAATATGTGTTTAAAATTGGTATTTCGATCTCCCTAAAAACTTCTTGCTGATCATAAAACTTATAAGAGGAATACAGATCGTAATCAGTATCAACCGAAATAGACAGCGACAATTCGTCCGGAAAGCTAATATAAGCAATAACATTGTCCTCCCAAACCTCATAGTCACCCGTATTCACATTAACAAGATAAAGTGGAGCCTCAAAACTTGGTTCAAGTTCATCCCACTTTAAAAATGCAACGGTATCTTTAGAAACCCACTGAATGTAAGATTGTTCAATCTCTATTTGTCTCATTTTATCGTTTTCAACATCAACAAAATACGTTTCAAAATCCCAGTCAGGCAAATAAGAGGTTAGAATAAGAGAACCTGCATCATACTCGTTCCAAAATACAGAGTAATCTTCACCAAAATCATTAATTGTTAGTTCAACATTTCCCTCTTTACTAACAATAATCACTTCTGCTTTGTCTTCTTCGTTTATTACCTGCAAAGCAAATAATGAATGGTCAACGTTTGCTACAACGTCTAGGATCCAGCCGCTTATTTCATAGAATTCGGAAGTAGTACCTGAATAAATGTTGTGCTTGATCAAAGTTGAACCGTCTAAGTCTTCTTGTAAAAATAGTACATGATTAGAATCAAACCAACTCATAATTTCTACAGCCCGATGTTCCTCTTTAATTTCAACGATCTTTGTACCTGAAAAGAAAGCGTTTGGTACATCTCTCTTAATTGGAGCATCTATTTGACTTTTGGGTAAAGGTTGGCTTTCTAGGGGAGCTTGTGTACAGCCGGTTACTGCTAAAGCTAAAATGATTATTAAAATTTTTCTCACAGTACAGCACTCTCCCCTTTTAATATATTTCTATCGTCTATACAACTATATATTAGACGGATTAGTACAAGCAAATGTTTCATTTTTATAACAAAAAAAGATCACTCGAATTAATATACTCTAGATTCACCATTATAAGCGTAAAATAAATTAATTTCATTTATTTTTTTGGTAGCAGAGTATATGTAATTGAGTCATCTTTTAAATGCTTTTTAACCTTGAATAAAGTGAGAACCAGCAATTCCCGGGTTGGTCATTTCTTTCGGGTCAAGAATCTCATTTAATTCTTCTTCAGTTAAAATACCACGTTCTAAACAAATCTCTCTCACTGGTCGATCCGATTGAATCGCTTCTTTCGCAACTCTTGAGGCAACCTCATATCCTACATGTGGATTTATGGCGGTTACAATTCCAACGCTTCGCTCGACTAACTCGCGACAATGATCAATATTCGCTGTAATGCCCTCAACCGCATACTCCCGAAAAACACGAATTCCGTTTTGTAAGATTGATAAAGATTGCAATAAATTAAACACTAATACAGGCTCCATAACATTCAGTTCAAGTTGGCCTGCTTCTGAGGCTAAACTAATCGTATGATCGTTTCCAATAACTTGGAATGAAATCTGATTAATAACCTCGCACATGACAGGGTTTACTTTGCCAGGCATAATAGAAGAACCTGGCTGACGTGAAGGCAAGTTTATTTCATTTAAACCTGTTCGTGGTCCTGAGCTCATCAAGCGTAAATCATTGGCTATTTTAGATAAATTAATGGCCGCAATTTTTAGTGCGCTTGATACTTCTGTATATGCATCTGTATTTTGAGTAGCATCTACAAGATCCTCAGCTGTTTTAAATGGATAAGATGTAATATCAGCTAGATACTTAGAAACCTTCTTAATATATTCTGGCTTGGCATTTAAACCAGTCCCCACTGCTGTTGCTCCCATATTTACTTCGTAAAGATGATCAACTGAGCGTCTGATCCTACCTAAATCCCTAGACAAAACACGTTGGTAAGCTCCAAATTCCTGACCTAAACGGATTGGAACTGCATCTTGAAGGTGAGTCCTACCCATTTTTAATACGTCATCGAACTCCTGTGATTTCAGTTTCAAAACGTCAATTAACTTTTCTAATTCTTTTGTTAAACCATCTGCTAATCGCAAGGCTGAAATATGAATAGCCGTTGGAAAAGCATCATTGGTTGACTGAGCCATATTTACATGTGTGTTCGGGCTAACACGCATGTATTCGCCCTTTTGTCCCCCAAGCAGCTCAATGGCACGATTCGCAATTACTTCATTTGCATTCATATTAAAGGACGTCCCTGCTCCCCCTTGAATAGCATCAACAATAAAATGTTGATTGAGTTTTCCTTCAATCACTTCTTCTGCTGCTTCGATGATGGCATCAGCAATATTAATTTGCAAAACACCAACATCTCGATTCGCCATCGCAGCTGCTTTTTTCACATAACCGAACGCACGAATCAGTTCCGGGTGCGGGGGATAGCCGGTAATTGGGAAATTTTCTCTAGCTCGCATCGTTTGGATGCCATAATAAGCATCCTTAGGTACTTGCTTTTCTCCAATTAAATCTCTTTCCGTCCTGTATTCTGACATCAACATAATCTCCTTCTCTGTATAACTTACTTTGATGATTGTCTCTATTTATATTATGACATGCTTATTTAGTTGCGACCACGTTTTGTTTCGCAAGCCAAGCTCCACCAATGACACCAGCATCATTGCCTAATGTAGCTATTTTAAATTCACAACCTTCAGCTACTCGTCCAAGAGCGAAACGTTTAAATTGTCTCTCTATAGCGTTTAAAAGAACATCACCAGCCTTAGAAACTCCTCCACCAATAACAATCTTTTCAGGGTTTAAACCATTTGATAAATTAGCTAATGCTAGCCCTAGATGGAAGCTAACCTCATTCACAACGGAATTAGCTAGCTTGTCCCCAGCAGCTGCTGCATCAAAAACATCTTTAGAAGTCAATGTGTTAAATTCATATAGTTTCGCTTGTAGTATACTAGTAGGTTCTTCCGCTACCTTCTCAATCGCGATTCTTGAAATTCCTGTAGCAGAAGCAATTGTTTCGAGGCATCCTGTTTTTCCACAGTTACATGGCGCGCCACCTTCTGCCAATGAAGTATAGTGTCCAATTTCGCCAGCCATCCCGTTGACACCATGAAGAATTTGACCATTCGCTATAATGCCCCCACCAACACCAGTACCAAGAGTAACACATAGAAGATTAGACGCACCTTCTCCCGCTCCTGTCCACATTTCTCCTAACGCTGCAATATTAGCATCATTATCTACAGTTACCGAAAGGCCTGTTTCCTTTTCTAGTTCCTCTTTAAGTGGGAAATCTTTCCACCCAATATTAACAGCTTGATAAATAAAGCCCGTTTCCATGTTAATAAAGCCTGGAGCCCCTAAGCCAATAGAGATAAGATTGGCTTTATTCCCTTCCAGCTCCTGACATTTTTCTTCTATTGCTATAGCTATATCCTTAGTTATGTGCTTGCCATCCTCGGATGTATTCGTTGGAATTTCCCATTTAGTTACGATCTCACCTTCAGTTGTAACAAACGCTAATTTAATTGTTGTCCCACCAATATCTACACCTACATACCATTTGTCTAACATGTTTCTCCACCTTTAACTCAATTTAGATTTTTCGGAACGTAAGATAAGCAAACCTTGCTGATATTCAGTAACATCTATTAACTTCATCTCATAAAGTTCTCGTAACTCATCTTCCATTAAGATTAAATCTACCGAACGATCTCGTGTATAAACGATCGTCCCATGTTTTTTTAACAGTTGTCCTATATCATACATTGTCTTCATTTTTTGCCCACCTCATAGATATTATAACAGCTTCAGTATAGATACGAAAAGAAGCCAAACAAGGGGAGCAAACGCACAATAGTAATTTCTCCACAAAGCTTGTTTAATTTGCAATTGAATAAACACACCAGCAGCTAAAGCAAATGCGAACAATATCCCACAAGCTAGCGTAAAAAACGTTCTAAATTCTAATACACCCCATTCTACACCCATTAGAAAAAACAAAAAAGCCAACACACTAATTAAAATTTTATCTTCTGGATGAAAAAATCCTAAAGTTGGATGAAAACGACTAAAACAAGCAACGATAAATAAGAGTGACAAGATGGCTAACACGATTTCAATGAAACGAATAGCGATCCACCCTGAAAGAAACATACCTGTAATCATGCCTAAGTAACAAAGAAACAAGAAAAACAAAGTAAATAGAATTAGATGAATCGGTTTAACTGGTTCTCTTGGGGCAGTGAGTAAGCCTCCGATTGTTAATCCAATTGTAAATACAAATAAAAGTAAAATTACGACAATCCACATTTTTACCACCATCCTCTTAAGAACAATCTGTGTGCAACAATCTATATCACAGTTTTGTTGGAATTCGCTATGTTATCATATGTTCGAGGAAAGAAAATAAGAAGGACAAAGTTTAGTTAGAAAGAAGGAAAAGTAGATGAGTGAAGAAATCCAAAACATCATTGATCGAGCGCTTTATGGTAATCCTGAGATTAAACCTGAGGAAAAGAATTTATTTTTAACCACTTTTTTAGAGAGAATCCATATCGCTCTCACAAAGAAACAAGTTATTTTAAAAGGAATGTACCCTGAAGTAATAGAGGTTATGAAGAAGAAACGCAACCTACATTTATATTTAAATGGAGATTTATCTTATACAAATTATTCAAACTACCTTCAAGAAGCAAATAAACAGGGAATACGTTTTACTATTGTAAACCCAACTAAACCAACGCCTTTTGGATTAGTATTAGCTGATGAAAAGGACGCTGTTGATGTTAAAGACGCCTTTATTAAAGATGATTTATATTTAAGAGATATGGATGAAAGATCCTAATTATTATCAACTCAGGATCGGCGTATATCCAATCTATTCCGCCATAGTTAATTATGAAACATTATCTAAAGCAATATTATTAAGAAATCATTCAAAACAAAAAAAACATCCAAGCTGGATGTTTTTTTGTTTTGAATGAACTCAATCTTTTATTAACGGTCAGGATCATTGGGATGTATTGCTTGTGGCCTCTGCTTTTTAGTTGGAATTGGAACACGAAACAATACGTCTTTTAATGCCCTAGAGTTAAATGGGATAAAAGGCCACATGTAAGGTGTATCTAATGGTTTTAAGTGTACTAACATTAACAGCCAAATGGTTGTCCCAACAATAAATCCAGGACCTCCAAAGATAGCTGTTACAATCAAAAGACCGACTCGGATAATCCGATTAGCAAGACTCATTTCATAGCTTGGCGTTGCAAAAGTACCTACAGCGGCTACGGCCAAATAAAGCACTACTTCAGGAGAAAATAAACCTACGTTGATTGCTACATCTCCTATTAGTAATGCTGCAACAAGACCAAGGGCAGTTGCTAGGGCATTAGGTGTATGAATCGCAGCCATTCTGAGCATTTCAATTCCTACTTCCGCTGCTAGGAATTGAATATATAAAGGAATAGTACCTGACTCCTCAGCTCCTATAAACCCTAATGCTTCTGGCCTAAATTGCTCATTAGTAGCTAACAGGTACCAAAGAGGAATTAGAAAGATCGATGCCCAAACGGCTAAATAGCGTACGATTCTTAAGACCAGACCAACTAAAGGCTTCTGCTATATTCTTCCGCATGTTGCATATGATGCCAAAAAGTAGTTGGTGAAATCATCACACTTGGTGATCCATCTACCATAATAATAACATGACCTTCTAATAAATGAGATGCTGCAACATCTGGTCTCTCAGTGTAACGAACCATAGGGTACGGATTGTAATTATGTCCGAAAATAAACTCTTCTATCGTTTTATCTCCCATTGGCAATCCATCTGTTTCGATCTTATCTAATCCAGCTTTAATTTTTTGAACATACTCTTGATCGGCTATATCAGCAATATATGTAATAGCTAAATCCGATTTAGAACGTCGGCCAACTGATACATGTTCAACTCGCATTGTTCGATCACGCACGCGTCTTCTCATTAGAGCTGCGTTCATAACAATTGTCTCAACAAACCCATCTTTTGAGCCTCTGATTACCTTCTCTGTATCTGGTTCCTCTGGTCCTCTTACTGGATACTCACGAGTGTCTACTAAAATAATTTGATCTATACCTTCAACAACCAATGCTGCTGGACCAGCTAATACCTGATCAACTACATTATCTAAATCATCTGTAGCCTCAATCTCGGCGTAAGGTATATGATGTTTCATTAACTTATCTAGCGGGCGGTCTTCTAAATCTTCAGCTTTAACTCTAATCAATTCTCGCTGAATTTGAGTAATAGCCTGATCTTTTCCAAATCCATCTACCAAAAATAATGACATCTGGCGCTCTGCATACTCTAACTCTAAATGGACTAAGTCAAAACTTGTATCAACATCCAATTCCCTTTTTAAAAAATCAATATTATCCTGATATATAATAGTGACTGGGTTCTTAATTTTTTTGTTACTCAATCGACCTCACACCTCCAATTCCCTTACATTATTTGCTTTTGATGAACATTCCATGCATAAGACCTTTTTTTAAGACATATAAATGGTGCAAATAGTTTGTCCATTGGAGGGACTGGGATGAGTAAATGGAAATTTGCATTAACATTATTAATCACTTCCTTTTGCGTTGGCCTCTTTCTAGTCATAACGATTAAACCAGAGCCATTGAGAGATGCATTGATCTTTTTTCCGATAGATCCTAATGCAACGTTTGAGGAAGCATCTTCTAGAATTGATTTTCAAACGATGGAAGATGAAGACGAATACACATTAGATTGGACAGTTAGTTCGGTCTTGAATCAAAAAGCATACTTAAGGCAAGATGTATCGTTACTATTTGAAGATGGGTATTTAAAAGACACTCTCTCTACATGGAAAGAGAATACCACAACAATTGAAATGGAAAAGGACGTAAAATCAGATGATAGTGGGCATTATCGTGTTGTTACTTTTCATCATGCTGAATTACATTACCCAAATGATGAAATTAAAAGTGCACAAAAAATTAGTTTTGATCAACTTTATGTGATCGACTCTCCCTTAAGTCCATTACATGCCTTTCGCACCCCTGAAACCGAAGAAGAAAAAGAAAGTAAACGTATCTTAGATTATATTTTAACTCAACAACAAAATTATGACTGGGATGCTTTGTTCACTTACTACAACCTACCCAAAGAAGAATATTTAAGAGTTCCATTAACTGATTTAGTTCTGTATGAAGAAACTCCACTACCTGGTTTGACCCCAGAAAAACACGCTCAATTTCTTGGCGGACTTTGGGAAGGACTATATAAAAATTATGTATTAGGAATTACCAAACAAGACGGAACGACTGTAAGTCCTATCGGTAGTACAGTCCCCGTTATCCTTGTACCTAACTCAGCTGATCACTTCTTTGTATTGTTTCGCACAGAAGACGGAGAGCCTGTTCAATTGTTACAGACAATCCAATAAAGGTTAAAAGCCCACTGTATGAACAGTTGGGCTTTTTAAGGTCACTTTAACTTTTTCTCGAGTTCTAAATAAATATCATCATGGTAAAGTTCAAGCGCTCGACTGACAGCGGCACGAGCTTCTTCTATTTCCCCAAGTTCATAATACACCAAAGCGAGATTATAATGAGCTTCGTGAAAATCGGAGCGCAAAGAAATTGTTTGAAGTAAGAGTTCTCTTGCTCTCTCATAATTTTCAAACATCGCTTCCGCATATGCTAACAAAAAAGTTGCTTCAGGTAGATCGGCATCTAAGTTAACTGCACGTTGTAAATGCGGATATGCAAGTTCATATTCCTCTTTTTGTAAATACTCTTGACCAATCTGTACTTCTAAAATAGGGTTACTTGCTTTATGTTCATTTAAGCCACCGAACCAATAAAGACTAACGACATAAAGAAACGTAACACCTAAGAAAACCAATTGTTTTATAGAATGCTTTAATTTGGGCAGTTGAACTACGAAAGACGCTAAGAACCCCCCAATTAATCCACCAATATGAGCTCCATTATCTACCATTGGAACAGCAAAACCGAAGACAAGATTTATAATCAATATTGTCACAACACTCTTACCCATCGTTCTAAAAAAAAGTTTCCTCTCAACAATCCCAAAATAAAGCAATGCCCCAAAACAACCGAAAATAGCTCCTGATGCACCTGCTGCAACTTGTTCATTAAAAGCAAAACTAGCTAAAGAACCTGAAACACCTGCAATAAAATAAATAAACAAAAAACGACCAGTGCCAAACATTCTTTCTACGGCACTTCCAAGGTAGAACAATGCAAGAGAATTCATAAATAAATGTAAAAAACCAATATGTAAGAACATGGCTGATATAAGACGCCACCATTCTCCTTCTTCAATAAGTGGATTATACTTCGCTCCAAATTCAATTAAAGTTAACACAGAAGTACTACTTCCATGTCGTTCAAGAAAATAAAACATAATAGAGATGACAATAAGCAACATAACAGTAGCAAATGGTTTTCCATAAAAAAAGAAGGATTTTTCTTTTTCCTCCCTGCGTTTTCCCTCTACCCTAATTTGTTCCTTCAAATGAAAGATAGCAGTCTCCATCTCTTCAATAGACTGAAGAATGGGTGCAGGAGGTAGTTCAGTTTCATTTGCCTTTGCACTATCGATTATGGAGCTAGAAACAATCGTTCTCTTCTTTCGACTTTCAAAATAAGGTTTGTTAATATCATCCCAAGAGTCAACGGGGGGATAAACACTTATATATATATTTTCACCTTCTAATTTGCCAAGGCGTAATTGCTTGCGAACCAATTCAAATTGTTTAACAGACTGTAAAACATCTCTTTTTACCCAGCTAGAAAAATCTATATCTACCCGAACCAGTCTCACAATTCTTCGTGGTTTCATGTTTTCATCTTCTAACCAAACCTCTCTAAAACCTTGTTCAAGAAGGCGGTATTTCTTCTGAAAAACTAAGTAATGGACCATACGCCAAAAGAAATAGTCTTGCCGTATTGTTTCCATTTAAAGCCCTCCTTTCATCACACCCTCTTTTATTATATCAATTTTTTTCTTAACTAGAAGTTCCATAAATAAAGGGTTACCCTAAAAGGTCTAAATTCGACCTTTAAGGATAACCCGAAGCATGTTACACATTTTGTTGTGGTCGGTTAAATTGTAGAACCGAACCAAGAACTTTATCGCGGATAAAAGGGATTTGCATGGCCGCCATAACAGCCAATTTCCTTAACATCCTGCGACCAAGCACAGCATTGATCACGCGATAACGATACTTATACGCAAAATACACTGAAAACATAAACGATAGAATTGAAATGAGTCGTTGGAACATCATCATCCCTCCTACATTTCATTCTTTGTATAATCCTATATTTTTATCCAGACTTTCATTGGGAATAGTATTTATTTTATTCTCCAATGTACTTGCTATATAAAGTCTTAGCTCTTACCAAATCTTCAGTCCCCTGTACAAGTACTCTACCATCAGGAAATAACACGAGGCGCTCTCCTTCTGATAACTGTACTCTTAGAAGAAATGGAGTTAGTTGAATATCAGATACTCCAGCAAGTCGATCAGCCCATGTTTGCAAATTAATCTTTTCTTTTCTTTGGATTTGAACAGTCTCTCTTCCGCAAAGAGTAGTAACATGATCTTCTTCTATTGTTAAAGCTGGATATTGCTTTGTTTGACAAGTTGGACAACCGACTTTAGGAGTGTCCATTTTCAAGTCAAATTGATGATTTTTCCAGACATCAAAACTTCGAAGCGTTCCCCTTAATGCCTCATGATCATTAACTAAATACTTAAGGACTTCAATAACTTGATAAGAAGCGACAATATCAACAACGGGACTAATCACACCTATTGTGTCGCACGTTTGACCAGTTCCTTCCCCTTGATTAATAAAACAACGCAAACAAGGAGTTTTCTCTGGAATAAATAACGCAGACATTCCTCTTGCACTTACAGCACCTCCATAAGCAAACGGAATTCCCATTTTGTAGCACATATCATTTAACAGAAAGCGAGTCCTGAAATTATCAGTTCCATCTAAGACTAAGTCAACACCTTCTAACAAAGCCGGTAATGTTTCTTTTGTAACATCTGTAACGGTTGCTTCTATTTTCACAGATGAATTAATAGCCTTTAATTTTTTTTCTGCTGCAACGGCTTTTGGAAGGCTATCCTTGACATCTTGTTCATCAAAAAGCATCTGTCTTTGTAAATTACTCATCTCCACATAGTCCCTATCTACAATACGGACTAACCCAATACCAGCCCGAACTAGATGATTGGCGAGTACTGTACCTAATGCCCCTACACCAACAATTAAAACAGATTTACTAGCTAATTCCATTTGGCCACTTTCGCCAATAGGAGAAAAGCGAATTTGTCTTGAGTACCGCTCCAATGATTCCATACTAGTCTCTCCTTAAAAGCTATACTTTCTTAATTCATTAATCTTGTAACACATTATAATAATAACCAACCTAACACAACTGCCATTAATGCACCAGAAATGGTACAGAATAAATTAACGATATCATTATTTATCCAATACTTACCTTTTATCTTAACTGTTAGTTTCCCGCAATGAAATTTGCGTTCTGTTTCCTTTAAACAAGTTTGACAACGAAATAAAACCTGCCACATTGCTCCCACTAAACTGTCAATAAAATGACCTACAAAGCCTGTAAAAGTAAGAATGAGTAATAAGATGTGACTATTATGATAGTCTCCCCACCAGAAAAAAATAGCACATACAACTATTATAAAACTACCTGCAAAAGCCGCCGCTGTACCTAATAAAGACATGGCACCTGATGTCCCTACTTCAACACGCTTTCTTTTAAGAATATGAAAAGGTCGTTGTTTACTAAATGAACCAAGTTCTGATGCCCAAGTGTCAGAATTAGCAGCTGCTAAACTTCCAACAAATCCATAAATAATAATAGGTGATGGGATAAACATATAAAGAAAGGCAAATATAGCTGCAACTCCCCCATTTGCTAAAACTTGTACTGCATCTCTCTGTTGCCCTTTTTCAACTATGTCATCTCCTGTTTTTTTATAAAAAGAACCTAGCGCTGTAGAACTAAAGAAAAATACCGCTAGAAGTAGCAATCCAAAAATATCTAATCCTAAGGCAATGACTGAACCAACAAAAATGGACGCAACTGAACCAGAGAACGTTAATTTCTTTTTAAAGTAGGCAACTAGTGCTAGTAAAAAAACGCCAAAGATAAGAAATAATGTCATAAGAGAAATCCATTTTCTGATATAATTTGGTCTAATTTTTTATCATGTGATTCCATTGGAACTTCATTTATGATTTGACAATCAAAAGCTAGAGCAATTGTTTTCGCATGGGAAGTAGCCAGAAAACGATCATAAAATCCCCCACCATACCCTAGTCTGTTTCCATTTATATCAAAAGCAACTCCAGGAACCACAACTAAATGAATGTCATGATTTGATATTTTTTGACAGAGAGTTTGCTTAGGTTCCATTAACCCATAACGTTGTTCTTCTAATTGAGAAAAAGAGGTTAACTTATAGAACGTCATTTTCTTTGTTTTAAAATCAGCTCGCGGAACTACCATTGTCTTTTTCTGATCCCAACCTTTTTGGATAATACCATAAGTATCAACTTCTGTCTTTTTAGAGACAGTTATTGCAATCACTTTTGCATCTTTCCAATAAGATGAGTTAATTAGCTGAGTTTCAATTGTTTTTGATGCCTCTATGTATTGTTCATTCGTCAAATAATTAAGCCGGTCTAATACTTTGGTACGAATACAAGTCTTTTTCTCCAAAGTTTCTCACTCTCTCTTAATTTAATTGAATTAATTCAAAAAAAAGCAGCGGATAATCCAGCTGCTTACTTTGTTTCACGGTGTAGCGTATGACGCTTTAATCTTGGGCTGTATTTTTTTAATTCGATACGCTCAGGATTTTCACGTTTATTTTTTGTTGTAATATAATTACGATCGCCTGTTTCAGTGCAAGCAAGAGTTACTTGTACACGCATTTGCTATCCCTCCAAACTGTACTTACTTCATACTTGAATATGATAGCAAATTACGAGTCTTCAATCAAGTGTTTTTTCTTTACATCTAAAAAGGTAAATTTTTCATGCTATCTATTACATCGATTGTTCTGTTGCATTTTTTAGTTGTTGCATAGATTGTTGTCTATCATGAACCTTATATAGTTCCTTTTCAGAAGTACCAAATAACTCCCATATCCGACCGTACGTTTCTTGAAAAGGTTCAAGAACGATTTTACTGACAATCATACTTTCCCTCCCTTGACGGCATAAAGGAGAAAGGGACAATTCAGCTTTTTTTTCACACCATATGTTTTCTTTTTCTCCAACAGCTACATAACTCCTGGCCTCTCCATAGAAAGTTGAAGATAGTAATGAAAGGGAATTGTCTCCGCTGTAATGTAGAACAATATGTTTTAAAGGAGAAACAAAAGACATTGAATTTTTATTCCCTAACATTTTACGATGATAGACAAATCTAATGTCTCTCCTAAACTCTGTCGGGTTATTCAAGATTATTGTGAAGAAACTCCCATTTTCAGTTGGAGAATTTTCTTGTAAAACCGTTACTTGAATCTTCCACTCCTTATGATAAGCAACTAAAATAGCTAGGTTGGATTGATCAAACTTAGGAGAAAAATCCCACTCGTCGCTACTCAACCATGAGCATCTACCTTCAAGCCAAATTCCAAAGCTATTAAAAGATCGAACTGTTAATAAATTTTCGTTGTTAAGATGATTGTTGTTTAATAACGTTAATTTGTTCAATATACTCACCTGCCAGTTGTTTTGCATGCCCTTGATCCTTTGCTTGTGCGTAAACGGTGAAACGTTCTTCTTCTTGATCAGGTACAATAAAAGTCCAACTTCCCTCTTGATGCACTTTCATCCCATCAATAAGCTCAACTTCTTTTCCTTTTAATGATTCCATTAATTTTCTCATGACGAGGCCTTTTTGTTCTGTTTTACAGTTAACCTCTTCTTTATAGATTGCTTGAATAGGAAGTCTTGTTAATAGTTCACCTAAAGATAAATTTTGTATGACTAAATAATCAAGTAGATGGCCAATTGCATACGGTGCATCGTAATACATCATCTGTACAGTGCCTTCTGATTCCATCATTGACCTCGCAGAAGTTTTAGTTCGTACTAGTTTTTTATTGTAGCTGGCTGCTAACGCTTCTAGTGCTGAACCGCCGTAAAGAGGAATTGCTAAGCTTGGACGAGTGCCTTTTTCTAGTTGCAATAAAATAAACATAGTCAACTGTTCTTCCTCTGTAATAAATTCTCCATTAGCTGTCATAAGACTGACAAACTCACCGCTCTCACCAACAATAATAGCCAGATCCACGGCATGATTAAGTAAGTAATTTCTCATTGAGTCTACATCTATACCTTTTGGTACTTCTGCAATCTCGCAACCAAGTTTAGAAAGTAATCGAGATAAGAATTGAAGTTTACTTGTTGCCTCATCATGTAGGGCAATTTTCAATTTCCGCTCTTGTAATGCAGGTAAATGTATAGATCTTAATAAGTGATCTTCATACTTTTCTTCAAATTGCTGATTGTATTCAAGTTCCCCGATATGATTGAATGCCACGCGACGATACGTATGGAAGGTAATAATTTGCTCTAATTCACGTTGCAATGAAGTATCAATAGGCAAACCTAATTCGTCAAAAAACTCAATCATCAGTTGCTTTTCTTCATTCCGACCAGAAAGTCTGATGTAGATACCGCCTTGTACAGCTTCATTCTCCACACTGTAACGCAATATCGGAAGCATTGTCTGACCCAATTCAACAACATTAATTCCAACTGATTGTAAACTTTGAATGAGAGACATTTTGAGTAGATTCGAGAAAGGTTGTCCATCACTCGCTACCATCACTCTGTCACCTTGATTTAATGCACTACCGTATGCAGCACCAAGCTTTGAACCGTTCTCAGGAGTTAGCTCTATATTTGCGATCCCAGTCGCTCTATGGCCTTTCAAGAGTGAACGAACACCAATTTCATTCCATACAAATGCCTTCTCTACTGTTGAATAGGCTTCAATTCTTTTATATGGCCAGATTTTAGCCTCTGGTTGAATAACAGCGCCCTCACCAACAACAGTTTGATGTCCAACTACAACATCTTCATATAAGGAAGTTTTGGCTCCTACTGTCACACCATGACACAGAGTTACTCCTCTTAACTCACTGTTCTGACCAATATAAGCCTCATTCCAAATAACTGTTCGCTTCAATGACGCTTGATTTGATATAGTAGAACCCGATCCAATAATAGTATGTGGTCCAATTTGAGCTCCAGAGCGAATAATAGAATTAGAACCTATCGCCACTGGTCCTTCTAATTTCACTCCAGTCTCAAAAGTAACATTTTCGCCAACCCAAATATTTGGCTCAATTTCTCTACCAATGATATCTACCGAAACGTCTCCATTTAAAATGTCACTATGCGCTTCGCGGTATTGCTTTAAGTTACCAATATCTGACCAATAGCCGTCGGCTGCGTAACCAAAAAGAGGTGCTTCTTCCTCTAATAGACGCGGGAAAACATCCTTACTAAAGTCACAAACTGAATCTTCAGGAATATAAGAGAAAATACTTGGATCCATAATGTAAATCCCCGTGTTAACGGTATCACTAAAAACTTCACTCCAACTTGGCTTTTCCAAAAATCGAACAATTCGATCTTGTTCATCTGTCATAATGACTCCAAATTCAAGTGGACATTCAACTTGTTTCATAAAAATAGTCGTCAAACTATTATTTTTTTCGTGAAAATCAATACCCCTTTGAAGATCAAAATCAGTTAATGCGTCTCCACTAACAACAATAAAAGGTTCATCTAAGAAAGCTTCTGCTTGTTTGACACTGCCAGCAGTACCAAGTGGGGTAGTCTCTTCAAAATATGTTAATTGAACCCCGAGTTTTGACCCATCTCCAAAATAGTCTTTAATTACATCAGGTAAATATTGAACTGTAACAGCAATTTCTGTAATCCCATATTTTTTTAATAATTCAATACTATATTGCATTACCGGTTTTTCAATTAATGGAACCATTGGTTTTGGTACATTACAAGTTAATGGGCGTAATCTTGTTCCTTTTCCCCCAGCCATGATGACACCTTTCATTACATCAATCCTCCCTAAGATTAAATAGTTAGCTCTAACTCTTCTCCTAAACACTTCTCTATTTGTTTTTCTGTCTCGGTTGCGATTGTCCCCCAATCAAACCGAGTCCTTACATCGTTTAACCCCTCTGTTGCTAAAGCTTCTCTAAGAATTGGATGGTTATATAAATAGAGAACTTGACTGACCAGACTCATCTCGTCCCCTGGATAAAACTTAACTCCATTTTCTTCGTGCCTAATAATTCCTGCTAGTCCACCTGTATCCGATACAATCGTCGCTTTACCAGAGGCTAATCCTTCAAGTGCAACAATCCCAAAAGGTTCGTACAAGCTCGGAAAAATGGTCGCATCACATCTGTAAAACCACTCATTTCTTTCTTCATCACTAATGAAGCCAAGAAAAGTAATATGTGATTCCAATTGTCTATCTCTTACTTGTTGTTGATACGTTTCAAGCATAGGTCCTTTACCAGCTATAACGAATCGTATTTTCATGTTTCTTTCTTTTAAAATTGACGCTGCGTCAATAACCGTTTGATAGCCTTTTTCTCTAACCATTCTACCTACTGAAAAAATGGTAAAAGCTTCGTTTGTTTCAATATGTCTTGAAACAGATTTCGGTTTAATTAATTCAAAATCTACCCCATTTGGTATAATAGATAACTTATCTTTAGACAAAGAGAAGATGGTAGACAGTTCTTTTTCCATATAATCACTGCAGACAATGACGCGGTCTGCTTCATATGTTAATTCCCATTCCTTTTGATTTATTTCATACTGTAATTCACTATGAATTCCGTTATTTCTTCCGTGTTCAGTTGCGTGAATCGTCGCAAGAAGCGGAATTTGAAGCGAACGCTTTAGTGCTGTTGCAGCAACACCAACTAACCAATCATGGGCATGAATAACATCGAAATCATGTTTTCTAGCAAACTTGTTCATATATTGAACCATTGCTAGATTCAAACTGCCGACCCAATCAAAAAATTGATCAGAATGAGGTTGTAATCCTCTGACTCGGTGAACATGTACACCTTGGTTTATTTCATAATCTGGATAACCATCTACATGTGAAGTTAAAACATGTACTTCATGACCTAAATTAACCATTGCTCTTGATAAATCAAACACATGCCGTGATAATCCTCCAACCATCATCGGTGGGAATTCCCAACTCAACATAAGAATTGAACGTTTTTCATTTCTTTTATCTTCTTCACTCTCTCTAGATTGAACATAGAAATCATGTGGAGATAAGAAAATGTTATGGTCAACCGCTTTTAGGAATGGAAATTCATTTTCAACTGTTGTTAACCAATTTTCACTTACATCACCATTAATTAATTTAGTTTTAATTGCATCAAAACGACTTAGATGTGTGGAAAATCTTTCCTCGGCATATTGAACCGCACTATCACCATCTATAATAAAGGCCCAATCAGAACTCACGGCCAACATCCATTCTCGAACCATTTGCTTTAGCGCCCTTTCTTCTAGAACACTAGGGTGCGAGATAAGAGCTACCATTGTTGCTAAGTCCATTTCCATCCTCTGATGATGTCTATATAAATATTGATTCTTTTCATTAACCCAAACATGACCATAGCCATCTCTTCCCCAAGTGGCGAAAGAAACATGCCCCGTTTCAAAATCCCGGAAATGTCGATTAATATAGCTTTGTGGGGTAATAAACTGAATCCTTTTCTCTCCTTTGGCTAAAACTTGTCCAATCCATTCAGGACCTTCAAACCACCAATGTCCAAAAAGCTCTGCATCAAAAGGTGTTACCATTAAATATGGTGGATAGCATTGATCACCGTGCTCCTCTATTTCTTGTTCAATCGAAGTTAAAAAATGATCAGCATGAGCCTGAACCTTCCCTTTTGCCCACTCAGGTACATATATTTCCTTATTTTCACCTAAACCAGTAATTCGTTTATGCTTGATTCCAGTGTCAATTCTGACTTCCTCATGGACATATGGCTTAATGTAATCCCAGTCACGATCATAAGCGATATCTCGGTAAAATTCTCGGTAATCCACGTCTCCTGGATAACCTAAAGTTGAACTCCATACTTTACTTGAGAGATCAGTGTGTCTTGGAAAAAGTATAAGCATGCGGGGAATAAATGGGTGAGCCTGAACCTTTTGTTGGGGTTGGATCAGCATTAACGATAGCGTGCTCATCTACAAATGAATATGTAATTCCCTCTTCAACTAGAATTCGATCAATTCCTGGAGCAAACGCACATTCAGGAAGCCAGAATCCTTTTGGTTTAACTTCAAAATGTTGTTCAAAACAACGTATCGCTTCAACCACTTGGGAACGAATTGCTGCTTTTGTTTTTACATAAGGTAAAAATGCGTGTGTTGCAGCACTTGTAATACAAACAATTACACCTTTTTCAAACAAATTTCTAAACCCAGTCAGTATGTTTTTGTTATAACTAACAAAAGTGTTTTTAATTTTCTGATAACGCTTTTTGTAAAAGGCCACTAATTCTTTTTCTTCTTTTGTTTCAGCTAATTCCGCTTCCTTTAAGAGCAACTCTTCTGTTTTCATTACGTAATCTAAATATCTCTCTTGTATGACAGAATCTGCCAACATTTCAAGTACAGGTGGTGAAAACGAAATCGTTAATACATCTTTTACTTCACTGTTTTCTAATTCCCATAACAAAGGAATATAAGATTCTGTTATAGCCTCAAATAACCATCGCTCCTCAAGGCGACCCTCTTCCTTATGTCTTACATATGGTAAATGCGCGTGTAAAACGAGTGAAAAATATCCTTCCTTCAACTAAATCCCCCCTTACTTCACTTTCTCATAATAAGAATACGTGCTAAAATGTTCTAACCATTTCGGTTCCTCGCTTTGACCGTTTTTCCAGTCATTAACAGCGTCTACGTGAATTCCTTTTAAGCCTTCTTCTACACGTGGACATTCGATAGCATTAGAACGAATTAGTGACAGAAACGTATTTTGCCGCGTTCTAATTCCAAAATCCACTATATATGTTCTATTTGGTTCTAATCCTCTAACAATCCAATTATTCGTCATTTCAGGAATGTCGATATCCATAAAACGATGGGCGTTATGACCATCAAATTGAACCATTGTACAATCATAAATCCGAATTTGCTTTTGGATTTCAGACCAAGCCAATCTCGTTTGATGTTCAACTAGTTCCCGAGTTGTTCCACTCAATTCCCAAAACGTATAAAGAACGGTTGAACTTTGCGGAAGCAACGTTATTTCATCTCTGTCATAGCTAGCTGGAATACTCTGAGTAAAATGAATATTCTCTTCCTCCGGAGTTTCTTGTTGCTGTACGTGTTTTTGATATCGGTACTGTACTTTTCCTACAGTAGTATTTAACTCTTTAGCAATTTTGCGAAAAGAAAAACCCTTATCACGTAAAAGTAAAATCTGTTCAATCACGATCTTCACCTCCTAGAATTAATTGATTAAGAAAGCTATATATTATCGCCTTTCCTATTCATCATTAATAACGAATTCTTTGTTACGTTAATCATACATTTCCCCTTTTCTATGGACAAGCAGTCGAATTTGTCTAATTTTGTCAGTTATAAGCCAGTTAAACCATTCAAGAACAAAAAAAATTATTCGTCTTTTTTCGCTAAAAGATTTTGTCGTCTTATTGTAGTCGTATATTGTTGAACCTTGATGGTTTTACAAGTTTTTATTATCAAAAACAGGGGAATGTCGATAGAAATGTCAAATTGTGAATTTTTTCTGTTCGAATACTTTTGTGGGAAGATGTATAATGTTTACGATGTTGTATTAAAATTTGTAAAAAAACCTTTTATCATTAGGAGTTAAGGTGAATTTTGAGAAAGAAGTGAACTTCATGTTAGAAATTGCATTAATCGCTTTATTTAGTTTAGCAGCACTGCTTTTCATTCTATCTTATTTTCGAAAAGACAAAACAGCTGAACTCGAGAAACAAATCGAACAAATGTCGATTACACATATGCAAGAGATGTATCAATTAAAAAGCAAAGTTCGTTTTTTAGAAGAAGAGCTACTTTTAAGTGCCGAGCAATCGTCCCTATTTAGGCAGAATACATCGAATGCTCATAACAAGCTTTATCTAGAAATAACGAGTCTTTATGAAAAAGGACTAGACTCGCAATCAATAGCTTCAAAAACACAATTAACAATTGATGAAGTGAATCGTATTCTTGAACCATACTTTCATCAGACAAGAAATAGAGGGATATAAGATGAGTTCAAATGCGTTGCAACAATTTGCCGGAGGATTATTTATTTCCTCAGCGGTTTTAGGTGGCGTTTATTGGCTCTCATCCTCGAATGAGGTCCCACCGGTTAGTGAGCAAGAACCACTAAGCCATGAACAAATGAAATACGAATTGGAGAGCGAAGGATTTGCGGTCATACCTTTAAGCGAGTTACATCAATTGAGAGAGGCAGCGAGTCCCGAGGTTTCTTTAGAGGAAGAGGAAGAAATCACCGAGGAAGAATCCATTTATATTTTTCAACTTGAGATCACAGCTGGTATGACTAGTTACGATGTTGCTGATCGCTTATTAACAGGTCGAGTTATTACAGACCGTTCTGAATTTTTACATTCTGTTGATACGTTAGAAAAGTCAACTTCCTTAAAAATTGGCACATATCAACTTAGGAGCGATATGAGTCATGAAGAAATATTAAACATTATCTCGTAATACTAAAGAGACCCTTCCTATTTAGGAATGGGTCTCTTAGTAACTATTCTTGATCCGGATCCTCAAGAATAGGTCTGTCTGCTTTTATTGGTCCATTTCGTCCTTCTTTTAACTCAAAATAAGCATCTAATGCTTGGCTTGCTATTTCTTGTGCCATTCCCTGTCTTCCACCGTTTCTCTCTAACTTCACATTAGGGACAACAATCGCAAATGCAACTTCAGGGTTATTAAACGGTGCATAACCAACTAAAGTTTGAGTGTTACCGTCTATAAAACGACGATTTTCTCCTTCGCCAACTGCTACTCTTACTTGGGCTGTCCCTGTTTTACCAGCTGTTGGTAAGACTTGTTTGCAAATCTAGCACTTGCTGTTCCGCGTGTCATTACCCCCCTAAGTCCTTGCTGAACACGGTTAATATATTCGTCACTCATATCAATACGGTTTAGAATATTCGGTTCAAACTTTTGAATAACAGCCCCTAATTCTCCACGAGTTGAAACAGGTTCTCTAACTTCCGTTACCAACCTTGGTTGCATTCTATATCCATCATTGGCGATAGTAGAAATATATTGAGCTAATTGCAGTGTCGTATACGTGTCATACTGTCCAATCATTAAGTCTAGTAAATTACCAGCTATTGTTGTACCACCAGCCAATCCATTTGAGGTTGATGGCAAATCAATTCCAGTTTCAGCACCTAAACCAAATTGGCTGAAGCTGTATCTCACTTCATTATAAGCACCTTGTAAGTTTGTCCAACGACAATTGTTCGGATATTGACAGCCAGCCATTAGCATCCCCATCTCAAACATATAGACGTTTGACGACACTTCTAGCGCACGAATATCATTTAACCAACCATAGTTGCGAACTGATTTCTTTTCTGGAGTTGATGGCAACCGAATCGGACGGTCATTAAAAGACTTCCCAGGATAAGCAACACCAGCTTCAAATCCAGTTAATACCGAAGCCGCCTTTATCGAAGATCCCATTTCAAAAGCTTTTGTAACATTTCCTATATGATCGGCTTTACTTTCTCTTGTACGTCCGGCAGGATCATAAAATCCAGCCATAGCTAAAATATCTCCAGTCCTCGGATCCATTAGAACACCATAAGCTGAACGATCTAAAATAAAAGAGTTACCAGCTTTTTTCATTTCATCTTCAATAATTCCTTCAAGTAATTGCTGTAATTCCATATCAACAGAGAGAACTAGATCATTTCCCCTTTGGCCTATTCGTTCCGTAACACTTCTGTCAAGTGCTGTGCTACCGTTTGAAGTTACTATACTTTCCATCACAGCTTTTTGCCCTCTGAGTACATCTTCATATTGAGCCTCTAGAAAACTAGTCCCAACATAATCCGAACGATCATACCCTCTAGAAAGATAGTAATCTAACTTTTCTCTCGGAATAGCACCTGTTGATCCAAATAGATCTCTAAATGAATCTCCGTATACGTATGCCCGTCTTGAATCACGTAAAATATCAATACCTGGTAAACGATATAAATTCTCACTTATAAGATGAGCCTCTGCCTCTGTTATTCCACGTTTAATTCGCTGTGGTGAATTAGCATAACCTCGTGACATTTCCCGATAGATTGCTAGTATTTGAATATCCTTCTCAGTCAAGTTGTTGATAGCTTCATCTGAAATTCGTTCTACTTCAAGTCGGTACTCAGCACTAACTGTATCAATTTCTTTACGTTCTTCTTTACTAACTAACTCATACCGCTCTTCTTGCGTCATTTGAAGCAAAATATAATCACGTTTATCTCGTTCAGTAATTCTCTCTGTGTCAACATCAATCAACTCTTCTAATTCCCGAGCTAATTGGAGAATTGACTGGGAATTGGTCGTTCGAGAAGGATTGGTGTATGTAACAGAAAATTCTACCTCATTATCAACAGCTACATTGCCATATCTGTCATACATTAGGCCCCTAGGTGCATCAATTCTAGCTG
Organism: Halalkalibacter akibai JCM 9157; assembly: GCF_000513135.1. Lineage (GTDB taxonomy): Bacteria > Bacillota > Bacilli > Bacillales > Bacillaceae_D > Halalkalibacter > Halalkalibacter akibai. The sequence continues at coordinate 148,067 of NZ_BAUV01000002.1, read as the reverse complement.
TCGTACTACTTGTTCTTCCTAATTCTTTTACAAATTCTTCTCCTTCAACAATCTGAACCATACCTAATCTTAAAATTAAAGCTGAAAATAATATGAACACAGCGAAAAATAAGACATTTAAACGAAGAGGGACATGGTGTTTTTTCTTTTTTCTTGTATTCCCCACTTGGCGTTACTCCTCTCAAACAGTCAATAAAATAGGCACCTACAAGAGGCGCCTAGAGATTGTGTTTTCGTAACCCGCGTATGCCGTTGCTTCAGTTGTTTCATGAACCTACTGTAAGTAGGTGGGTGTTCGCAGAACCTCGTTCAACTTCCGGATTTTAACGACCGGCATGTTGGCAGATGTTCAATTTAGAACTCCCTTTGAAAATTCAAGGTTCGAAACAAGTAGAAGCTGACTAACACGGCAGGCAACTTATTTGTCTTTATTATAGCATACGCACTTTTAATGTCAAAAGGGAAACCCCACCAAAATTGCTACACTTTTGATCCTCCAGTAGGGTCACCGTCTCCCCCTTTTTGCCTAGCAAACGTATAGCTTTCTCCACCATTACCATCCTTAAAACGCACATGGCGAACAAAGAAGTAGATAACCGCGTGCCCGGCCCCTAAAATTAAAAGCAAAGCCGGAATACCTTTTTCTTCTGAGAAAAAAGTAATCGTTGCTAAAAAAGCTAAAACAGAAACAATTCGACCAGAATTAACAAACAACTCTCTGACTACAATGTACTCAATTCTCATTTCGGCTGCTTTCCAACCTTTACCTATAACATCAAATGTTAAAGATACATAAGGAACTAACAACATTGGATATGCTATCGACACTACCACACCATACATGATTAATTTTGTAAATGTTAACTCGCCCAATACAATAAGGAAAATTGCTGCATATAAAATCATCCCACCAACCAATATCAACTTCTTTCTAAAAGTTGGTTTTATGATTCGAGTAATAATATAATAAGCCACAAATTGAACAGCCGATGCAACTAATCCATATGTACCGATTGCAAGCTCACTACCCGTTGCAATGTAAACCCATACTACAATAACAAACACAAATGTTCCCTCACGTAATCCTTGAAAGAAATGTGCCCTTGTTATTTGTTTCCAATTAGGGTTATTCTTTCGTTCCTTTAAAATTCTTCTAAAATAAAATTGTCCTTCCGCAGAACGTCTTTGTAGCAAAAAGCTCGTTAGAACTGCAGCTACAAAAAGCGAGAGTGAAATAGTAAAGATAACCGTATAACCGGTAAATTGTTCCATTCTGGTAATAATGAAACCAGCTAAAATAGGACCAATCATTCCCGCAAAAGAAGTTAATAAGCCTAAAAATCCATTGAAAAAGTCTCTAGTTTCAGGTTCAGTAATTTCAAATGTGAGTACATTAAATGCAAGCCAATAAAAACCTACACCAGTACCAATTAAAGCACCTAATAGTAGAAGGTACTGATTCGCCTGATCACCTAGATACAATACAGTAGAAAAGAAAATGGCTAGTGTTATGACTCCAGCTCTAAGCACAACCACCCTGTCGATTTTTTTCGCCACTCTACCAGCCAAAATAAAAGCAAAAGGCTGCATAACAACAGAACCTAAATTGTAAAGGGCAATATCAACAAACTCACCTGACTGCTTCCACAAATATACATTTACAAAGGTATTTGACAAAGCGAAACTTAACGCATAAAGCCCTCCAATAACAAGCAAAAGAGTTAAGTCCCTTGTCACCTCTATATCACCAATCACTTTCTTAAGCACAGACTTATTCACGACTCCACCACCCTTAAGAATAGTGTGTCACCTTGGAAAAAGGTTATACAAAAAAAGCACCCTTAAGGTGGTTTTCCTTAAGGGTGCTTTTTGAAAGACAAGGCGATCTTCCTTGGCTCAGCTTTTCCCTTAAGGTGGTTTTCCTTAAGGGTGCTTTTTGAAAGACAAGGTGATCTTCCTTGGCTCAGCTTTTCCCTTAAGGTGGTTTTCCTTAAGGGTGCTTTTTTATAAGTATTATTTTGCTTCGTTATAACGTTTTGCTACTTCATCCCAGTTTACTACATTCCAGAATGCATTGATGTAGTCAGGACGACGGTTTTGGTAGTTTAAGTAGTAAGCATGCTCCCAAACGTCTAATCCTAAGATAGGTGTTTTGCCTTCCATTAAAGGTGTATCTTGGTTTGGAGTACTTGTTACTGCAAGTTTACCACCTTCAACGATTAACCAAGCCCAACCAGAACCAAAGCGGTTAGCACCTGCGTTCGCGAATTCTTCTTTAAATGCATCTAACTTCCGAAAGTTGAGTTGATTGCATCAGCTAATTCTCCAGTTGGAGCGCCTCCACCATTCGGGCTAAGTAGTTGCCAGAATAAAGCGTGGTTTGCATGTCCGCCTCCATTGTTACGAACTGCTCCACGAATATTTTCAGGTACAGCATCCAAGTTAGCTACTAATTCTTCAATGCTCTTTCCTGCTAACTCTTCATGTCCTTCAAGAGCTGCGTTAAGCTTTGTAATATAAGTTGCATGGTGCTTGCCATGGTGAATGTTCATCGTTGCCTCATCAATGTGTGGTTCAAGTGCATTTGCTGCGTAAGGTAATTGCGGTAATTCATATGCCATTATAATTCCTCCTCAAAATGTTAACTTTATCAACATAAATGTTTAATAAGTCTTCCAGTTCTTACCTTACCAAAATTTGCTTCAGCTTGCAATGTTTTTGCTCACGAATTTTGTAAAGTAGACACCTTTACTCTACCCTTCTCTTTCTTGAAATAAACAACATTAAACATAACCTGAGGACTAGCTAAATAAACATATAAAAAAACTGATATCGGAGGCAGAAAAATGACCTGGTTTGAAGCTTTACTAATTGGGTTTGTACAAGGTATATCAGAATTTTTACCGATATCAAGTACAGCACTTATGCTTATAGTTCAACGTCTTCTCCATATTAGTATCGGAGAAGATTTTAAATTAGCTTTTGAAACATTCCTACATATCGCCTCTGTTTTAGCAGTGATAGTTTATTTCAGGTATGACCTAAAACAAATTTCCAGTGACTTTTTAAGCCATCTAAAGACAAAACAACCTAGCACTCAAACTAATTTTCGATTCACCGTGTTAATAATCATATCTACTCTTATTACAATATTTACTGTTACTGTCTTAGAATTCTACGTTGGTGATAATTTAACAAATCCATCGACCGTTGGCTTATTTTTAGTTATTACTGGCCTTTCCTTAATCGTAATGGAACATGGTTTATCACACGGCATTCGCTCATTACCTCACTTGAGGTGGAGTGATTCTGTCATAATTGGTCTTGCTCAAGCTATCTCTCTCATTCCAGGTATGTCGAGAACTGGTAGTACTCTTTTTGTAGCTCTACTTTTAGGCCTTGATAAAAAAACGTCACTTCGCTATTCCATTATCTTATCTATTCCGGTATTTCTAGGTATGAGTCTTTTAAAACTTCCGGACTTAATAAGAAGTTATAATGAGACTCAACTTCTTGCTTTGACAACCGCATTTACAACTTCATTTCTTTTTGCTTTAGTCGGAATTAGATGGATAATCTCTTTAGTTGAAAACACAAAGCTTTCTTATTTTGCTTGTTTTTGTATAGCCCTTGGATTTTTATCATGGGGTTGGTTATAAAGTGGTTGGTGGGTATAGCTTTCGTTCAACGTGATTATGAAGAACTAATTTTTCAACTCTCAGATAGATTCTCCTTTTAAAGCCACTAAAAAAGGACTTGCATCAGCAAGTCCTTAAAATTATGTATGATGGCGGAGGAAGAGGGATTCGAACCCCCGCGCGGTTTAACCCGCCTGTCGGTTTTCAAGACCGATCCCTTCAGCCGGACTTGGGTATTCCTCCGCGTTTGAAACTCCAGCTTATAAATTGGTGGACCCTGTAGGACTCGAACCTACGACCGATCGGTTATGAGCCGACTGCTCTAACCAACTGAGCTAAGGGTCCAATTTGGGGCGACTGATGGGAATTGAACCCACGAATGCCGGAATCACAATCCGGTGCGTTAACCACTTCGCCACAATCGCCAAACTTTGTCTTATTTAATTTAAAAAGTAGCGGCGGAGGGAGTCGAACCCACGACCTCACGGGTATGAACCGTACGCTCTAGCCAGCTGAGCTACACCGCCATATTATGGCTCCACAGGTAGGACTCGAACCTACGACCGATCGGTTAACAGCCGATTGCTCTACCACTGAGCTACTGTGGAATATTTTTTGAAGACAAGAATTATAATAACATCATAATAAGAATGAGTCAAACATTTTTTTCACTTTTTTATTATACAAATTTCATTTCATTTACTTAACCTCATCAAACCTAACAATAGAAGAGGCTAGGACAAAATAGAATTTTCAACTGAAAATGTCGATGCAGAAAATCCAACTGAGTTAATATCCGCCTCGGTTGCTTAGCACACTATTTTTTCATAACAATTCTCTTTTATCCCAACCTCATTCAACTTACTTATGATTGTTCTTCTTCTCCGATGACTGCCTCAGCAATGTTTACAGAGTGATCTCCAATTCGTTCAAGGTTACTTACAATATCAACAAATACGATTCCTGCAGACCCTGAACATTTCCCTTCATTTACGCGTTGGATGTGTTGCTTTCTTAACTTACGTTCCATCTTATCTATTTTTTCTTCTTTTTCTAATACAGAACGTGCTAAATCTCCATCTATTTGCTCTAAAGCCTGAATAGCCTCTTTAAGTGTCGAAAGTGTTAATTCTGACATTTCTTTCAAGTCTTCAATAGCCTTCTCTGATATAACAACTTTATTGGCTTTCTGATAATCCTTTAATTCAACGATATTTTCTATATGATCCCCGATTCTTTCAATATCTCTCACTGTATCAAGTAACATGGAATGCAACTTTGAGTCATGTGCTGATAAAGATCTAGATGAGATTTGAATTAAATAATCGGTAATTTTTCTATCTAGGTTATTAATGGCTTCTTCGAACTGAACAGACATTTCTGCGTGTCTCTTCTGGCCATTTTCCAAATATTGACTAACCTCTGTTAGACCTCTTTCAGCAAACTCGGCCATACGTAACACTTCTTGTTTGGCTTGTCCTAAAGCGATCGCTGGTGAGCTTCCGATAAAACGTGGGTCAAGATGCTTCGCTTTATACTCAATGCTATACTCTTCACCAGGAACTAACTTTGTTACAATAATGGCTAAAATTGCAACGAACGGTAACTGAATTAATGTGTTAGAAACATTAAAAATACCATGTGCGAAAGCAATTGTCATTGGTTTATTTAACCCTAATTCAATTGCTAAATAACTAATTAATGAAAGGAATGGTTGAAAAATAATTAAAACAAGAATCGTTCCAATCAAATTAAAAATAACATGCGTTAATGCTGCGCGTTTTGCTGCTACAGAAGCCCCTATCGAAGCAAGAATGGCTGTAATTGTAGTTCCAATATTGTCTCCAAATAAAACAGGCAAAGCAGCGTCTAACCCCATTGCTCCTTGTTCGTATAATTGTTGCAATAGACCAATCGATGCACTCGAACTTTGAACAGCAACAGTAAAGATCGTACCAATTAAAACCCCTAATAACGGATTATTACTCATATTTACTGTTAATTCCGCAAATGCTTCCAATTCGCGTAGCGGTTTAAGTCCTGTTCCCATTAAGTCAAGTCCATAGAATAGTGCACCAAAACCAAAAACAACTTGTCCGTAGTAATTTACCTTCTTCGATTTTATAAAGAATATGAGCGCTGCTCCTACCGCAATAATAGGCAGAGCATAAGCTGATATTTTTATACCGATAATAAAAGCTGTAACGGTTGTTCCAATATTAGCCCCCATAATAACGCCAATAGCTTGTTTAAGCGTCATAAATCCGGCATTAACAAGACCAATCGTTAATACGGTTGTCCCAGTACTCGTCTGAAGTAGTACAGTAACAAAAAGTCCTGCAATTACCCCCATAACAGGATTGGTCGTAAATTTATCTAAGATATCTCTTAGACCATCTCCAGCAACTTTTTGTAGCCCATCCCCCATATACTTAATACCAAAAAGGAATATTCCTAGACCACCGAAAAACATGAACAAGAGCGTTTGTAAATCCAAAATCCTCATCCCTTCATCCCATAAGGTTCATTGTCCTGATAATTCGACAAACATCAACATGGACACTCTGTCTATTATTAAGCATAAATTAATGGTTTGTAAACAATTAAATCTTAAAGTTTTTTTAAAGACATTTTTCTTTGCTTGTTTTAAAATTTGACAATAGCATTTATAGGTTTTCTTAGTTAAAATAAGCTAGGATGAAAGAGGGGATTTACCTTGAATTTTTGGAAATGGTTCATACAAAGTTTATACAATAAGAAGACAATAGCTCAGAGTCGATTTAGACCAATCACTACTACGATTGGATTCGTTCTTTTCATTGTCTTCGTCGCAAGCATACCTTACTTCTTAACCTTCACTAGTACAACATGGACTGGGGTAGAAAGGCTAAATAATCTGTTAACTGAAGATCTGCCTTTCTTTGAATTTGTTAATGGTGAACTTAAACTAGACGGCTCAGCAGAGGTCTATAAGACAGAATTTAATGACGGATTTATGTTAATTGATCCCGACAATCGTTATACGGAACAAGAATTAGTTTTATTAAAAGATGCTACAGCTTTTCAACAACAAAATATTCTTTTTATCTCAAATGGTCACGTCCACTCGATTTCTTACACGTTAATGGGTTTACATGAATTCACAAAAGATGATCTATCAAAACGAATTTCTGATCTTCAATCATTTTTGCCTTTTTTATTACTTATCATCTCAGCACTTATCTATGTAGGACTAGCAGGGTTAGTTTATTTAGGCATTTCCATCTTGGCTCTTTTCGGGTTCCTTATTAAGGGAGAGCGAAGATCTTTACAATATCGTCATTTTTGGTCGATAACCGCACATGCGCTTACGCTACCCCTCATTTCACTTTATTGGATTGATACGTTAATACTTTCTGTTCCGTTTAGTTTGTTTGTTTTATCAACCTTAGTTCTTGTTTTCTTGGCAATAAAGTCAATCCCTATTCCCAAAAAAAGAGCGAGTTAACCCAAAAAGGTTTACTCGCTCTTTTCATCATCTTCTAATTTCTTCACTAATATTCTAGTTCCATCTACTGACGTCACAACAATATCCATGTTTGCTTCAAGCCAAGAACTACCACTTGTCGCACTATATTGTTCTCCGTCCACTTCAATTGTTCCAGTTGGTCTAAATGAGCTTATTGTTCTTCCTTGCTTACCAACAAGTTCATGGTAACGCTCATTTATCGAATTATAACCAATATCTCCGGTTAACCGATCTTTCAAGGTCATCTTAGCCCATAAATTCCTAGAAGGAAAAACTTTTAAAAATAGTGCAGAAGAAAATCCTCCTACTAAAAATCCCATAGATACTAAAACACCATAAATAAGATTTGGTGCTGGAACTGCTAAACCAATTATCATTAAAATCACACCAAGCAATGCTACTGTTCCATCAGTAATAACCTTGCCGTCAATTACAATAAGTGCCATACCTACCATATATAAAATTACTACCCAAAGTCCTACATCTCCTGAAAGGTGATAGGAAAAATACATAGCCATAATAGCAACACCTAAGATGGCAAATAGTCCCTTTGCTCGAACGAGTAGTTCTCCAATTAAAAACAAGGTTCCTAAAAACACAACGACAAACCCTATAGTTGCAGAATCTAACCACTCCATAAATCAAACCTCCTTTGTATGAATACGTTTAATCTAAAAGATTGGTTTCAGCTTTCACCAAACATTTACTGTTTTATTTTTGTTTCAATAAGCTATTTTCGCATACTATGTTGTTTTTGATAACTAGGCTAGAGAAGTGAAAGCTAATATTGAGATCACTGTAAAAGGAAAAAACCACATATCCCAGCAACAATTACGAAAACACATGCAACAAAAAAAGAGAGGAATATCCTCTCTTATTATGAACTAAATAGCCCACGAAGTGAATCAATAAGTCGGTTAATTAAATCGAGGAAGTTTCTAATAAAGCCTTGTGTATCCTCACGATTTAAGAAATCACCAAGGTTATCACGTACTTTAGTTATTTGATCTTGAACTTGATTCCAATCAATATTAAGATCTTTCATTCTCATAAATAACGACACAAGCCCATTTAGCTCCTCATCAGTCAAAGTAATGCCTAATTCCTGAGCCACACGTCTAATTAACTCTCTCAAATCGTCTTCTGTTTCAACTGGATTATTAGCAATTTCCTCTTTAATACGATTCATTAATTCTGTTGCTTCTTCAACACCGATTGATTCGCTTAATTCCCCAGTTCGAACCATTTCTTCATTAGCAATTTGTTTTTGTTCTTCTGGTATTTCAATTTCCATTGCAATCTCATAGGCTTTAATTAAACCAGTTAAAGCAGCAGTCCCTGATACGTTAAAGGGCGCTGTAACATAGATATCAGCATCTTCCACTCCAGCAGTAATCAAAGCATTTGCATACATTTCTTCTGCGACCCAGTCAATATTATTTGTTTCAACAGTTAGGCCAGCTCCCGATTCTCTAAGTGTAATCTTTGAGGAAGAAAGTGCTCTTGTCCCAATACGAGCTGCACTAATATAATTCCCAAGGTAGTGGTGTTCTTCTTCGTTTGTGACATAAATGATCTGGTCGTCTGAAGCTGCTCCCATTTCAGATAATAAACTTTGTTTTTGTGATTCAGATAAATTTTCTCCCAATGTGATAACAACATCTCCAGGAGCTGCGTCTGCAACAACAAGCATTGGTAAAACGAGCGAAAACACTAAAGTAAGCGTCAATAGTTTTTTCATCCACAATTTCATTTTCATCTTCTCCTTTTTTGACCGAGCAAATTCCTAGGTTCAATAACCTTTATATAACGAATGCTCTCTTAAATAAGAAACACCTTTTCTGCATTTTTTTAAAGGGACTTTAGTCTCTATTTTATTAGAATCGTGACATTTCAGTAGCAACGCATTCTCTTCCAATTGGCAAACAACGCCAACTATAAAGGATAATGACTCCGTTTATACTTATAAAAAATAAAGCTGTAAAAGCCATCTGTTCGATATCTATCATCCAAATCCCAAAAAATAACGGTCCTAACGCAACCCCTAAAAATCTTAACATAGAATACAAAGAAAAAACGGTTCCTCTCTCTTCTTTTTGAACGATCGAGGCTAAAGCAGCATTTGCTGCTGGCAGTAAAATTCCGAAACCACTCGCGAAAACCATTAAACAAAACAGAAATAAATACACATGAATTGTAAAGCCAATTATTAAAAAAGAGCCTATAATCATCAATATAAATCCTATAATGATCGCTTTTTTATATTGTTCTTCATTTCCAACTAATTTTTTCGCTGTTAACGAAGATCCGATAGCAAGCATCAACACAGGGATCGCTAAAAGAAAACCAATTAAAACAGAAGAAATCGTTGTTGTTTCTAACAAATAGGCAAAGTAAAATAAATAACCAAACAATAAAAACATTCCGATTGCTCCACAAGAAAAAATGGGAATAATCCAACGCCATTGCTTTTGAAAAATATCCATCATTTTTCTTTTTTTAAGTGCTTTTCCTTCTTTTACTGATTGAGGTAATTGAAAGGATAGAATACCCAAAAATGCAAATATTGAAATGGCAAGAAGTATAACAAAGCTATAAGACCAAGACAAGGCTAACACAAAACCACCAATGATCGGACTTATCACTTTTCCAACTCCGTTAAATACCTCTATACTTCCTAAAGCCCGATTTCTCTGTTCGCCTTCATAAATATCTGAAATAAACGCCATTGCAAGAGGGGTTACTCCTCCTGCCCCCACCCCTTGTAGGATTCTTCCAACCATCATAAGTTGAAATACTTCTGAACTAATTGTACTTGCTCTCATACCAGCAAACATGGAAATGACGCAACCTAACATAAATATCGGTAAAGCCACAAGTGCAACTTTCCTTCTCCCTATCCTGTCTGACACAATTCCCCCAACAGGAACAAGTAAGGCAGCAGGAATGGAGAAGCCGGTTAAAAGCCATCCGCCTTGAACTGTTGTTAATCCCATGTCTAATTGCATCTGTGGTAATAATGGTATAAACAAGGAATTCCCTACGACCATAATGATCGGTAAAATCCCAATTATAAATAAAATATATGTTGAACGACCACTCATAATATCCACTCCTAAACAAGTCGTAGAAATAATTTCCTGTTTTTAGTCATATAACTTTAAGAAAAGCATACACTTTAAATGTATAACTCTACTTTTAAGGGGGACAAGCCAAATGAAACGTATTGGAACGATTTTCATCATCCTCGTTATTTTATATAGTGTTTATTATGATCTTACAATTGGTACTTTACCCAACGGATTAACAGAAGTTGAAGTTACAACAATTGAAGAAACAGAGACTGAGATTGTGACTGAAGAAATTAACGCCTCGGTTCCGTTCGATCCTTTTCAAGAAGTAACAGTCGAGCCTGGTCATACGGTACTTTCCATTGTTGAGCATTTACATGAAGGGCCAATACCAGCCTCGATCCAAGAGATTGTGTTTGATTTTCAAGAATTAAACGGAGGAACTAAGCCAGAAGAGATTCAAATTGGTAAAGCCTACCTTTTCCCTGTTTATCATTAAGCAAAACTGAAGTTGAGTCTTGTTCACTACTTTATCCTTGCCAAACAATTACTGTCATTGGTAAAATGAAGACGAATCTCTTGCGTGAGATTACTGAAGAGTTATCTTCGAACATAAAGGAGCGATTGGTCCATGACCGAATTAACACATCGTACAAAAACTCGACCAGTCAAGGTTGGTAATTTGACGATCGGCGGAAACAATGAAGTTGTTGTCCAAAGTATGACAACGACCAAAACACATGATGTAGAAGCGACCGTCGCAGAAATCAAGCGACTTGAAGAAGCAGGATGTCAAGTAGTTCGTGTAGCATGCCCTGATATGCGCGCTGCAGAAGCAATAGCTGATATTAAAGCTCAAATTAATATTCCTCTTGTAGTCGATATCCACTTTGACTATAAGCTTGCCTTAAAAGCAATTGAAGGTGGAGCTGATAAGATCCGAATCAACCCAGGCAATATCGGTAAACGTCATAAAGTTGAAGCTGTAGTTAAAGCAGCTAAAGAAAAGGGAATTCCAATTCGAATTGGAGTAAATGCTGGCTCACTTGAAAAAAGAATCCTAGAAAAGTATGGATATCCAACTGCGGATGGTATGGTTGAAAGTGCTCTACACCATATTAAAATTCTTGAGGATTTAGACTTTCATGACATTATTGTGTCAATGAAAGCTTCAGATGTTAATTTAGCCATCGAAGCTTATGAAAAAGCAGCTAAAGCGTTTGATTACCCTCTTCATTTAGGAATTACCGAGTCTGGTACATTATTTGCGGGTACCATTAAGAGCGCAGCTGGCTTAGGGGCAATTCTTAATATGGGAATTGGGAATACTGTTCGGATCTCTCTAAGTGCTGATCCTGTTGAAGAAGTAAAAGTGGCGCGTGAATTGCTTAAATCATTCGGCCTAGCTTCAAATGCAGCTACTCTTATTTCTTGTCCGACTTGCGGTCGAATAGAAATTGATCTTATTAGCATCGCAAATGAAATAGAAGATTATATTTCCAAAATAAAGGCCCCAATTAAAGTAGCTGTTCTCGGCTGTGCAGTTAATGGTCCTGGTGAAGCAAGAGAAGCAGATATCGGAATTGCTGGAGCTCGTGGAGAAGGTCTTCTTTTCATGAAAGGTGAAATTGTTAGAAAAGTTCCTGAGGAAACGATGGTCGAGGAATTAAAGATAGAAATTGATAAAATTGCGGAAGAACATTTTAAGAAGCAACGTGAATTAGAAAAAGCATAAAATTAAGCACCAGCATGAGCTGGTGCTTTTTATGTTCCCCGCCCCTTTTTTATCTAGAAAAAAGGAGAGAAAAAGACGGTCATCAGAATTGAAATTGCACCAATACCAATTGCCCAATTACCTAATGCTGTAGAGCCATTGCGACGTGAAACAAAACCTACGACAATCCCTGCTGCTCCAAGTAATATCGGTAAGAAGAATAGGGAAAGAATTGATAGAACAATCGCAAACGTACCTACACCACGTCCAGCGGTGACATCGTCTTGATTTGCCATTGCTGTTTCATCTCTCTCAACTCTGTCATTCATAACTCCATATTCCACAGCTGTTTCTTCTTGGAAGTTAGTAATAACAGGTTCTCTTTCTCTTTCTTCATCTGTTAACTCTAGATCACGGGTATCGCTTCTCCCGTTCTCATCAACACCATCAACATGATTGTTAACCAATGTTAACGAGCGGTCATCTTCATCAACTAACCTAATTGGTTCATCATCTGGATATCTTCGGTCTGTCATATGAATCCCTCACTTTCTTTGTTTCGGGGAACATTTCTTAGTATGACGCATGACCTCATAATTATCGGTGTTAATCTTTTCATTTTCAGGGAAGGTCAGGTCGACTAGACCGAGTTTCACTTTTCGTGTAATGTTAGGAGGAAAGAAGTTAATATATGAGGTGAAAGGTATGTCTATAAAAAGAAGAATGGGGCTCGATATCGATGGTACCATTACGTGTCCAAGCACTTTTATTCCTTATTTAAATCAACACTTTAAAAAATCATTAACATTGGACGATCTAACTGTTTACGATTTAACAACGGTTTTAAATATATCTGAAGAACAGTTTTGGGAATGGATGGGGCATTATGAAGGAACTATTTACCAAGAAGCAGAGCTAGCTCCTCATGTTGAAAATACATTACATGAATGGAATCAATCTCACGATTTAATTTATATTACAGCAAGAAGAAATCATTTAGCTGACATAACTACTGATTGGTTCAAAACAAATTCCATTCCATTTGATCATATTGAACTAGTTGGCAAGCATGATAAAATTGAGGCTATTCGGGAACACCAATTAGATATTTTCTTTGAAGACAAGCATGATAATGCCGTTGCTATTGCGGAAGAGTTCAATATTCCTGTCATATTAATGGACACCCCGTATAACCGTTTAACTATTCCAGACAACGTAATTAGAGCTCAAAATTGGAAAGATGCCAAGGCTTGTTGATCAATGGTTACAGAATTCTGAAAATTAACGTCGAAAAAGACCCGCTATATTAGCTAGCGGGTCTAAAATTATTATTCTTTAGGCTGGAAGGTATGACAGCACGTTTCCTTAATCGTGTCGGCAGCATCTTTATGTTCTGAAGCTTCATAAGGCTCAGTTCCTGCCTCCATGTTATAGTCACGATTAGCATGCGAATCAATTTCAACAAGTATCGAATCCGCTTGACACTTATTTCCTTCACCCCAGAACGTACAATTTGCTACATTACATTTTACCAATGGATTAGCCATAATGTCATCCCCTCCTACTGCTAGGATTAGACATTGTACACATATCATTCTAATCAAATTCTGGAATCCATTTAAACAGTACTTAAATTAGTTTTCCTTTTGAATTTCATCCTGTTTAAACAGCATCCATTTAATGATTTCTTCTTCTTTCTGATTTAAAGTTCGATTCAGTTTTAACTCAACATCTTTACAAAGAATTTCAACGTCACTCTGCATAGATTCCACCCCGTATATAGAACGATTCTTTCTCTTTTTCTTATATGGTCTATTATATACTCTTTATAGAAAATTGTAAACGTTTACAAAAGTGACAATTAAAAGGCTTACTTTCTTAGCCTTTTAATTAGGTGCACATTCTTGGCATTTTCCGTATATTTCAAATTTATGACCTGTTACTTCAAAATCAGGAAATTGCTCACGAATTGAATCCATGGGACATTTTTCAATGTGTTTTGTTTTACCACAATCTAGACATATCAAATGGTGATGATGCTTAGATGTTGAACAACTAAAGCGAAATCGCTTTTCCCCTTCTAATTCTGTTTCTTCTAGAATGTTTAGATCTGTAAATAAGGATAAGTTCCGATATATCGTATCGAAACTCATTCCGGGATACTCAGATTGCAAGTGCTCTAATACATCTTTTGCTGACAAATAACGTTTTTCATCTGCAAATAAATGCAACATATCCTCTCTCTTGCCAGTATGCTTGTATCCCTTTTCCTTTAACAGTTCCATTGCTTGATTAACATTCATGTTCACCCTCCAGTCCGCTACGGTTTTAATTTCTTAAAAGTTAAAACCATAACTAACAAGAATAAATTCATTATAACTATCATACCACCAGTAGCTATTGCAAAGTGATAAGAAAAATACATTCCTAACATTAGAGCCAACTGAGCAAAGGCAATCCCATATCCAATTAACTGTTTAAAACTTTTAGCTACTTGAATGCTAGTAGCAACTGGAATAACAACAAGTGCCCCTACTAATAAAATTCCGACTACCTTCATCGACATAGATATTACTAATGCTATTAATAAGGCAAACATGAAGTTTGCCAATTTTAATGGTAAACCAGAGACTTTTGCATATTCTTGATCAAACGAGATAGCAATAAATTCTTTGTAAAAAGCAGAGATAATAAGCAAAACAAATACAGCAGTTATTAAGATGAATTGTAAATCACTTACTGTTACACTGACAATGCTACCAAATAAATACGCATACCATTCATTATATCCTGTTCTGGCTAATGAAATGAAAATAGCACTTAATCCAACAGCACTTGATAAAATAATCGGAATCGCTAGTTCCTGAAAGTGTTTATATTCGTCCCTTAACTTCTCTGTAATTAAAGCACCAATTAATGCGAACAAAACACCCACATACATTGGATTTACTATTTCAAACCTTGAACCTACTGTTCCAATAAAAACACCTGCTGATATACCAGCTAACGTAATGTGAGAAATGGACTCTGAGATAATCGACACTCGACGAACTAGCAAAAATGCTCCTACAATCGGGGCAATAATACCAATAATTATTCCTGCCATAACGCCTCTTTCAATAAAGGTTAATTGAGCTAATAATCCCATTCTTTCTGAGGCTCCTAACTTTCATGTTTTCTAATAACTAGTTGATTTCTTTTCCCGCGACCTAGATAATTGATCATCTTTTGAATATAAATTGTTATGACTAAAATTAATACAGCAATCATGACAATCATTCCACCTGGTGCGAGGTCAAAATAAAATGCAGAGATTAAACCACCAATTACTGCTATTTCTCCAAAGATTATAGAGTAGATAAACATTTGCTTAAAACCAACTGCCACTCTCATTGATGCAGCAACTGGAAGGGTCATAAGTGATGAAACAAGAAGTATTCCTACCACCCTCATCGAGGATGCTATCACTAATGCAACCATTACAATAAAAATAAAATTAATTAACCTTCTATTAATTCCTGATACAACTGCTTGTTCTTCATCGAATGATAAGAAGAATAATTCTTTGTAAAGCAATATTAAAACCCCTAATACAATCACTGTAATTGTACTAATAGTCCATAAATCAGATTTACTAACAGCCATTACACTTCCAAATAAGTAATGAAACAAATCATTATTAAATCCATCAGCAAGCGAGATAAATACAACCCCAATCCCTATTCCTCCGGATAAAATGATCGGTATGGCGATTTCTTTATAGAACTTATAAACACTTCTTAGCTGCTCTATTAACAATGATCCACCAACTGAAAAAATTAACCCCATGTATAGAGGGTTAAGTGTTTGGAAAAACACAATATATTTACCAAGTAGCAAGCTAGCTGCGATTCCTGATAAAGTAATATGAGATAGTGCATCGGCAATTAGAGAAAGTCTTCTTACAACTAGAAAAACCCCTAATGTTGGCGCTAGTAAACCGATTAGTACACCTGTATAAAATGCATTTTGAAGAAATTCATATCGAAAAAAAGCATCCAACATCAATTAATGTCCTCCATGGCTATGATTATGAGTCAATAAATGAACATCGTGGCCATAGAATGTCGACAAATCTTGGTTTGCTTCGAAATCTGCTGTATTTCCGTGGAAATGAAGAGTTTTGTTTAAACATGCCACATCGGTTACATGATCAGTCATAGCTCCAATGTCATGTGTGACCATGACAAGAGTTATTCCTTTCTCTTTGTTCAAATGATCAAGCATATCATAAAATTGTCGAACACTCTTTGCATCGACTCCAACTGTTGGTTCATCAAGGATTAACAACTCGGGTTCACTTACTAATGCACGAGCAATAAAAACACGTTGCTGTTGTCCTCCCGATAATTCACCAATATTTTTGTTAATAAATTCTTCCATTCCCACTTGTGTAATGGCGTCCCTTACCAATTGTTTATGTTTCCTATTCAAAAAACGAAATAATCCTACTTTGCCGTACAACCCCATTGAAACAACTTCAAAAACGGTTGCGGGGAAACCCGTGTTAAAACTATTTGCTTTTTGAGATACAAACCCTATTTTTTCCCACTGACGAAATTTAGACGTTTTCTCTCCAAATAAACGAATTTCTCCTTGTTGAGGTTCTAATAAACCGAGAACTAATTTAATTAATGTTGATTTTCCAGAACCATTTGGACCCACTAAACCTAAAAAAGATCCTTTCGGAATTTGTAGTGATATATTTTCAAGAATTTGTTGATTTCCATAATAGAATGAGACATTTTCTATTTCCACGGCATCTGTTTGGATAGAAACTTTCATTGTCAACTCTCCTTCCCATTTAAGTTGTTTTCGTATATGGTACATTGCACTTTTTTAAGCACTTGTTCTTTGTTCCACTGCTATGTCAAGGAACAACAACAATCCTTGCTAAAGAACCTACTTATAAGAACAATTACGATTTATAACATTCCTTTCTATTATAATGGTTATTTAAATTCTGTCTACCTTTGAGAACTACTTCATGTATTTGGTATAATCAGGTTTAACATTCAAAGAATGAGGTGGTTGGTTACTATGATTAGAAAACATTACGCAATCATTGATATGGGCTCAAACTCATTTCGATTAGTCATTAATGAAATAGATAATAACGGGCGTTATCAAGAACTTTATAATTTTAAAACAGTTGCTAGGCTTAGTACATTTATAAATGATGATGGTGTTCTTCAAGAAGCTGGTATATCACTGATTCTTGAAACCCTTCAACGTTTTAAAGAAGTACTTGATTATCATCAGATAGATGACGTCACCATCATTGCAACAGCCGCTATGCGAAAAGCTCAAAATCAAAAGGACATTGCTAAACTGGTTCAAGATCGACTGGGTCTTAGCATTCGTATTTTGAGTGAATACGAGGAAGCCTTTTATGGATACCTTGCTGTCATCAATTCTACATCTATTCAAAATGGGATTACAATTGACATTGGTGGTGGTAGTACTGAAGTTACGTTATTTACTGATCGTGAGTTAAAACATTTTCACAGCTTTCCGTTTGGAGCTATCACCTTACAGCAACAGTTTTTTTCAGAGGGACAAGCCCCTGCCGCTATCTCAGAATTAAAAAAATACATAAATCAACAACTTCAAACCCTTAGTTGGCTAAAAGGGAGAGAAGATTATCCTATTATCGGCATAGGTGGTAGCGCTAGAAACCTTGCTCTCATCCATCAGCGCCAAAGCGATTACCCTCTCGCAGGAATTCATCAATATGAAATGGGAAATGAAGATCTTTCTACTATTAATACAATGTTACAACAGTCAACTATTGAACAGCGCTTATTACTTGATGGATTATCTAAAGACAGAGTAGAAATCATTATCCCAGCTGCTGAAGTTATTTCTTCTCTCGTCTCATATGTAGAAGCAAATACTTTTATTATGAGTCGGAAAGGACTTAGAGATGGAGTCTTCTATGAAGCATTGTTAGAGAAAATGGATACAAAGCGATTCCCAAACGTCGTTGAAGAAAGTATTCATCAAATTACTAATAGTTACCATGTACAAATCGATCATGCTAATCATATTTCAACTTTAGCTCTTCAATTGTACAAACAATTAGCTCCATATGCTCAAGTTTCACATGATGAACAAGAAGCCTTAAAGCTGCTTAATTACAGTGCAAGAGTATTGTATATAGGTGAATCGATTAGTAGTGAAGCAAGTAGCCAAAATACCTTCTATCTTCTAACTAATATGACAATAGAAGGTTTATCTCATAAGGAAAGACTGGCCGTTGCCTTTATTTCATCTTTCAAGTCAAAATCATTAATGATGCATTACGCCGAACCTTTTAAGCAATTGATCCAAAAGAAAGAGTTAAAATTATTTGAATTCCTAGGTTCTATTATGAAGTTAGCTTACTCACTTGATCGGACACGAAGAAAAGTAATCAGCAAAGTGGGTGAAGTCACACAACTGAGTGGTGAAATATTAATTCCTCTCTATTATAAGGAAGATCCTTTTTTTGAAAATATTCAAGCGAGCAAAAGTAAAAAACAAATTGAAAAGGCAATTAAACAAACGATTGAGTTTCAGTACATGCCGTCTAAATAAGGTTCTTAAAATTAAATCTTAACATAAAATTTACAATGAGCTGTTAAACTGAAATGGATGAATCAAGCAGAAAGGTTGAGTACAATGAAGATAAATTATGATCGTCTTGAACACATTGATCTCAATAACCCAACCTTTTATAACAACCGTGAATTGAGCTGGTTAGCTTTTAATGAACGAGTTTTAGAAGAAGCCATTGATGAGAAAAATCCCATCTTGGAACGCTTGAAATTCTTAGCTATATTCAGTTCGAATTTAGATGAATTTTTCATGGTACGTGTTGCAGGGTTAAAAGATCAAGTAAAAGCGGGATACAATAAACCTGAAAACAAGGCTGGCCTCACTCCTAAACAACAATTGAAACACATTGCTGATAAAAATCATAAATTAGTTCATTTACAAGATACTGTTTACTCAGAGACTATTGTTCCCATGCTCTTTCACGAAGGCTTTCAGTTCATGAACGTCGAGGAATGTTCCGTAAAACAGATTGAATTTTTAAGGCAACGATTTCAAAATTATATTTTTCCCGTGTTAACTCCGATGGCAATTGATGCATATCGCCCTTTTCCTATGCTTTTAAATAAGAGTTTAAACCTCGCAGTTATTTTGAAGAAGTTAGGAAATTGGGAGGAAAAGGAACAGCTCGCTATTGTACAGGTACCAGCTGTTTTAAATCGTTTTATTAAACTTCCTACAGAAGGAGATAAACAACAATTTATATTGCTTGAGAATGTAATAGGTTACTTTATTAACGACCTATTTAACGGTTTTGCAGTTAAATCTGTTTCTCCTTTTCGAATCACTAGGAATGCAGATATGACGATTCATGAAGAAGGAGCACGTGATTTATTGCTTGAAATTGAAAAGGAATTGAAAAAGCGAAAATGGGGATCGGCAGTTCGTCTGGAAATGCAAGAAGGCTTAATGGATCAAAATGTTTTAAATTTATTATTGGATGTGTTAGAGCTACACCCAAATGATGTGTATACTTTTAATGGTCCCCTAGATCTATCCTTCCTTTTTAAACTTTATAATGAGCTAATTAACGACCATGAACACCTAGCCAACGAAACGCTTATTCCTCAACCTGCCGAAGATTTAGCGGGCCATGATGATATTTTCCAAGCTATATTAGAAAAAGATATTATACTTCATCACCCTTATGAATCCTTTCAACCAGTCGTTGATTTTATTGCTAAAGCCGCAAATGATCCTCAGGTCTTAGCTATTAAGCAAACACTTTATCGTGTTAGTGGCGATTCACCCATTATAAACGCTCTAGCGCTAGCTGCTGAAAAGGGAAAACAAGTAACCGTTCTAGTTGAATTAAAAGCCCGCTTTGATGAAGAGAATAACATTCAGTGGGCAAAGAAATTGGAAAAGTCTGGTGTTCATGTTATTTACGGTATAACTGGCTTAAAAACACATAGCAAAATTACATTAATCGTTCGTCATGTAGACGATCAAATACAACGTTTCGTTCATTTAGGAACTGGAAATTACAATGATTCTACTGCAAAGTTATATACGGACATCGGCTATCTCACCGCAAATGAGCAGTTTGGTGTGGACGCCACTAACTTTTTTAATTACCTTAGTGGCTATAGTGAGAAACCTATATGGCATCACCTTAGTATCGCTCCATTTGAAATTAGAAATAAGTTTCTACAATTAATTGACGAGGAAATTGAAATTCATTCCAAAAACGGAAATGGACACATTATTGCTAAAATGAATTCACTTACTGACAAGCCAATCATTCTAAAGCTTTATGAAGCTTCGCAAGCAGGTGTGAAAATAGACTTAATAGTACGAGGTATTTGTTGCTTAAGGCCGAAGATAAAAGGAGTTAGTGAGAACATTCGCGTATTTAGTATAGTTGATCGTTTTTTAGAACATAGTAGAATTTTTTATTTTCACCATGATGGAAGTGAGAAGGTATATTTATCTTCAGCCGATTGGATGACTAGAAACATGGAAAAAAGAATAGAAATTCTTTTTCCAATTCTTTCAAAAATGAATAAAAAGCGAATAAAAGAAATACTTAAAATTACCCTTGATGATAACATGAAAACACGCGAGCAATTCGAGGATGGGAGCTACCAATATGTCAATCGGCCTGAAGATGAACAACCCGTTCAAAGTCAATTAAAGTTTCATCAGCTTGCGGCTAGATTTACAAAAAGCGAAGAATAATATATAGAATCTGAAAAAACCTGAGGCAGAATAAATGCTCCAGGTTTTTTCGTCTATATATTTCTAGCACGCCATTTTCTTGTAATGACTCCTTGCTTAGGTGAGAAGAAGAAAGCCAATCCGAAGAAAAAAGATGCTACTAATACGATTGAAGCTCCGGAAGCAACATCGTATACAACAGAATAAAACATTCCAATTACAGCAGAGAGAACCCCTATTATTGCCGATAATGACAACATTACCGGTAACCTATCCGTTAGTAAATAAGCAGTTGCTCCTGGCGTGATTAACATTGCTACAACAAGCACAATTCCAACTGTTTTAAGCGAAGCTACCGTTACTAGCGAAAGAAGTAACATTAGTAAGTAATGAATCATTTTTACTGGAATACCAGTAGCTTTAGCCATAACTGGATCAAATGTACTTAATAACAAAGGGCGATAAAAAAGAAGAATCATCAGTAAAACAAAAACACCGATACCCAAAGTTACATGCAAATCGCCTCTAGAAACAGCTAAGACATTTCCAAATAAAACTATGCCATAGGTCAACCCCAGTCCCTCTTAATCCAGTAATAAGAACGATCCCAAGCGCAAAGGCAGCCGTAAACATAATCCCTATCGCAGAATCATCTTTTATCCTACTATTCTGAGAAACATAACCGATAGCTAACGCGGTCAAAACCCCTGTTATAGTTGCGCCAATAAAGAAACTCGCCCCTAACATGTATGCAATGACGACCCCAGGTAATACTGCATGTGAGATCGCATCTCCCATTAAGGCCATTCCTCTTAAAATAATGAAACAGCCAATAACTCCACAAATAATCCCGACTAAAATTGCAGCAACTAAAGCTTGCTGCAAGTACGCATAACGCGCTACTTGATCAATGAACATCATAATGTTACTCATTAATCACTCACCACCATTATATTTTCATTGGCACCAAATAGTTGTATACTTCCTTTATATGTTTTCGCAAGAATCTCAGGTTGATAGACTTGATGTACTGACCCAAAATCAACTAATTCCTTGTTAATTAACAATAACTGATCAAAGTACTGTTCTACTTTACTTAAATCATGATGAACAACAAAAACCGTCTTCCCCTCGTCACGAAGCTCTCTAAGAAGATTAATAATAATTTCTTCTGAGGTCACATCAATACCAACAAAAGGTTCGTCTAAGAAAAACAAATCTGCATGCTGTGCTAAGGCTCTAGCAATGAAGACACGCTGCTGTTGTCCTCCTGATAATTCTCCAATTTGTCTTTTGCGATATTCTAACATTCCAACCTTTTCAAGAGACTCCACTACTATTTCTCGATCTAATTTGCTCGCTTTTTTATACCAAGGGATATGTGTGAAGCGGCCCATTAAAACGACATCCTCCACTAAAACAGGAAAATCCCAATCAATCTGATTTCGCTGAGGTACATATGAAATTTGCTTTCTGACATCATTTACCTTTTGACCAAATATCGAAACTGAACCAGAAGACTTTTCTAAACCTAAAATAGCTTTTATTAATGTAGATTTACCAGCTCCGTTTGGACCGACAATTCCGATTAAGTTTCCTTCCTGGACATTAAAGTTAATATCTTGAACAGCGGGATTTTTTTCATAGTAAACAGAGAGTGATTCAACTTTTAATACATCTACCATTAACTTTTCCTCCCAACTTTTGAACACATTAGTTTTGCCACAGTGCAACTTTTTGAGTTCAAGTTTCCTTACTTTTGTGAAGAGATGCTTCATTAAAACAAGCTTAGTCTCCTACTATTGGATGAAGTTGCCGAGACACTTCTACTAAACAGATACAACATATTATGATCTTACAGTAAAAAGGTGCAAAACTTTATATAGGGAATAAAAGTTTCCCTAAGTAAACTTTTATCTTAAGGTTAATTATAGTCTGAATTTACTCTCTTGTAAATAATGAGTGCATTCGTAAAAAAAAGAGCATAACTCAAAATCGAAATGCTAGTTCAACTAGTCATTCAGACTTCGGTTACCCTCTCGTTTTGATTCTAATGGAAGCGAGATAATAACACTCGTTCCAATATTATATGTACTTATAATCTGAAAATTACCTCCATGATCTTCAATGATCTTCTTACAAAGTGGAATACCAATACCAGTTCCCCTTGATTTTGTTGTAAAAAAAAGGTTTCCCCAATTGGCTTAAGATTGATTCTGGCATTCCCTTACCATTATCTTTTACTTCAATAATATAGTCATCTTGGTGTATCTTCGTTTCAATTGTTAATTTTCTGTTGTTGTTTGATTGTCCATAAGCTTCGACAGAATTACGAAGTAAATTTAACATCACTTGCTTGACCATTGACTCATTTACAAATACTTGTTTGTCTGTTTCACTTAATTCCAATTTGAATTCAACATCGTGTAAGAGACATTCTGCTTTTATTATCTCTATAAGTGAATTCATAATCGTAACAGGTGATTGCCATCTCCGGTCCATTTTGCGTCTCGAAACGGATAAGAAATCCTCCAAAATTCCATTCATTCGATTTAATTCAGACATAATGGTATCATAATATTTTTTATGGTCATTTGTAAGTTTAGCCAGTTGTAAAAATCCCTTAATCACTGATAAAGGATTTCTTAATTCATGCGCTACTCCTGCAGCTATATGAGATACTGCTTCCATTTGGTGATGAAACGTAAGAAGGTTCTCAAACTGTTTTTGAAGGGAGCGATCTTCAAATATTAGATAAACAACCTCAGTCAAAGAAGAAGGAACAGCTTTTATTCGATAGACCCTTTCCTCTTCTTCAAAATCAATTTCTTGTTTACTTTTTAATTGGAAGGTTTTCTCTATAAGCTCTGAACTAACAAAAAAGCATTTTTCTTCCATTCCTAATTCTTTTATTGTAAACATTCGTAACTCATTTTCTTTTATATTTGTTAACTCTAGAAAAGCTTGGTTCCATCTTAGAATATGTAAATGAACATCAACTTCAAGAAAGGGAATCCCCATTTCTTCAATTAATAAATCATGTTCAATCATTCTCTCATCCGTTCTTGTCGATGTTTGAACCATTTCTCGATTATTAGTCGATTTCATCGCCATAAACGAACTCCCTTTTGGGGTTTTATTTAGATTTAGGTCCTTTTTCTCCATTAGACCTACCCCCTCTATTTCTATCGATTCTACGTTTTTTTACAATTCACGATTTACTTCTCACTCCTTAATTCGCTACTTCCCTTTACAGTTCCTTTTTTTTCTGCACATTTTCTTCTTGGGCTTCATAAACTGTCACTATGGTTAACTCAAGAAAAGGGGTGCTTTTCATGAATGTTATTATGCAACAACTTGTCAATAATAAGGTGAATTCACTTACTACCAAAGATTTATTGGACCTTGCTACTCAGTACAACATTCAGCTTACTGCCAATCAAGCTGAAAAAGTCATTGCCATCTTGCGCACAGAACAAATTGATGTTGCCAATCAAGCACAAGTGCATAGAATTATTCACCGTTTACAGACGGAAGTAGATCCATATGTATCTTCGGTGATTCAACAACTATTACAACAATTTAGTCAATACCTATAAATTATAAGCATATCATAGAAAAAAGGGGTTATCACAGATCTAAATAGATTTGTGATAACCCCTTTTTATAGGCTAGTGTTTCGTATCATTTGTTGTTTTAAGTCTAACGTTCCTCACATGTTCGTTCCAGTGCGCACCCTATTACTTATAGGAAAAACTTTTATAATCAACAATTTTTACGAAACAGCCTTATTTTTATTGAACCATTTTATTACGAATGTCTTCATCAAATTGCCCTGCAATTAGCATCTCGATCTCATGTTTGTAAGGAGCAAACTTATTTTTTTTGTCTTCTCCGACAAAAGGAGTTTCAAGAATTTTTGGTACCTGAGCTAATTGCGGGTGATGGACAATATAATGAAGTGCTTTAAACCCGATATGACCAAAACCAATATTTTCATGTCTATCTTTAGCCGCACCACATTCATTTTTACTGTCATTAATATGAAGTACTTTTAATCTGTCAATTCCGATTAAGCGATCAAAGGACTCCAATACTCCATCAAAATCAGAAACAATATCATAGCCGGCATCATGAGTATGACAAGTATCAAAGCAAACAGAAAGTCTTTCATTATGTGTTACACCGTCAATAATGGTTGCCAGCTCTTCAAATGTTCTACCACACTCTGATCCTTTTCCAGCCATTGTTTCAAGCGCTATTTGCACATCACGTTTCTCTTCAAATACTTCATTCAAGCCTTCGATAATCTTCTTTATACCCGCTTCGGTTCCTGCACCTACATGGGCCCCTGGATGTAGAACGATTTGTTTAGATCCTAATGCTTCTGTTCTCTCTATTTCAGATCTTAGAAACCTAACACCAAGTTCAAATGTCTCTGGCTTAGTTGTATTAGCAATATTGATAATATACGGGGCATGAACAACAATATCAGACATTCCGTTTTCTTTCATGTGGTCCAACCCAGCTTCAATGTTTAATTCTTCAATTGCTTTACGTCTAGTATTTTGAGGAGCACCTGTATAGATCATAAATGTAGAAGCACCGTAAGAAGTTGCTTCTTCACTTGCTCCAAGAAGCATCTTTTTCCCATTCATAGATACATGAGATCCTAATTTAATTGCCATGTTTCCTCTCCCCTTTTACATTCAATCCATTACTTTTTCTTTTTAATTCGTCTTTGTCTTTGTTCTTCTTTTGCTTGTTTAAAGCGAGCTTTCTTTTTGTAAGCTGGTTTAACTTTTCTCGCTTTGGCAACCGCTTTTCCACCAGTACGCTTTTGTTCTTCTGGTTTTTTCGTAGTAGTTGCTTTCGCATCTGTTGTTTTTGCTGGTTTTTTCTTACCAGGAACGCCAAGAGGAGCTCGGTCCAACTTGACCCACTCACCCTGTTTAAAATCGTAGTAAGTAAATTTCACTCCACGTTTTAATAGCTTTTCAATTGCTGGCTGATCATGTGCTTCATAGATCGTAAAGGCTAACCCGTCCATTCCAGCGCGAGCTGTTCTTCCCACTCTGTGAATATAAAAATCTAAATCTTTAGGTAAGCCGTAATTAATGATGTGTGTTACCCCTTTTACATCTATTCCTCTAGCCGCTAGATCAGTTGCAACTAAGTATTGCACTTTAACTTCTTTCACAAGTTTCATTACTTGCTTACGCTGTCTAGGTTGTAGCCCACCATGAAGTCTTTCAACATTTAATCCAGCTTCACTCATTGCGTTAGCCACTTCATCAGCTTGTTCTTTTGTATTTGTAAACACAATAGCTAAATAAGGGTTAATTGATTTTGCTATATCAACAACGAACTTAATTTTTTCACGATGTCTAAGCGGGATAATACGATGTTCAATTTTGGTAGCTGTCACATGTTTAGGTTCTACTTGTACGTGTCTTGGATCCGTCATGTATTTCTTCAAAAATGGTTGTAGTTTTTCAGGAATAGTTGCAGAGAAAACCATCATTTGTAATTTTTCAGCCATTCTTGATGCTACTTTATCAACATCGTCGATAAACCCCATATCTAACATTTGATCGGCTTCATCAACAACAAGCATACTTGCCGTGTAAACTTGAAGTGCTTGATCATCGATAAGATCCGCTATTCGCCCAGCAGTTCCAACCACAATATGAGGTTGGTTCTTAAGCCCTCCAATAGCACGTGTGCGATCTGTACCACCAACTAGTAATTTAGCTTGGATCGTTTCATTTTCAGGACAATATTCAAGGATCTTTTTTAACTCATCAAATAGTTGTCCCGCTAGTTCTCGAGTTGGGGCAGTTATTACTGCTTGAACTTCATGTCTCGTGTAGTCAATTCGGTCTAAAATAGGAAGTAAAAACGATAATGTTTTTCCTGTTCCTGTTTGCGACTGCCCTATAACATCTCTTCCATTACGAATGGCTGGAATTAAACGTTCTTGGATATCTGTCGGTAATGTAAATCCTTGTCCACTAAGAGCCTCAATAAGAAATGGCTTTAGTTCAAACCTCTTAAAATTTTCTGCTTTCATATAATTACTCATCTTCCTTCCGATTCCTTTATGCAATAGTTCATTTTATCATACTTTGTCGGATCATGGCTAATTAGTTGTTCCTTTCACCGGATACTTACGGATTGCATATAACTAATAAAGAGATAAAATCATTCATTTATAGTGTCTATTATATTCTTACCAAAAATAACGTAAGGTACACTTTTTAGTTCTTCTGAAACTAGGAAAGGAGACGTTTTTATGCAACCATTTTTCGGACCACCATTTAGTTCAATGCCAATGCAAGCCCCCATGCAAGGTATGTCACAAGCTGCTAACATGATGCAAGGTGCAGGACCTACTAATGCAATGGCAGGGCTAGGTAGTCAAGCTGCAAGAGGAGGGGGAGGATTTCTCTCAAGAATTCTAGGCGGGCTTGGAGGCCTAGGTGGGGGAAGCAACGCTGCTAGTGCCCCTATGATGGGAGGTCTTTCTCAAGCTGCTGGAGCTGGGGGGATGAACTTTACAACCATGCTTACAAACGCACAAAAAGTATTAGGTTTAGGTCAACAAGTTTTACCGATGGTTCAACAATATGGTCCTTTAATCCGAAATGCTCCGGCACTTTTAAAACTTATGAGAAGTAGTGATTCAAATTCGGATACAACTGTATCACCTGAAGCTCAAATGTCGACCCAAGTTCCCATTTCTGACGAGAATTCAGAAAGTCATTCGTCTTCCGCACCAACACATGAACAAACACAATATAATCAACTTCAGTCAGACAGACAGCACACTCAACATTATGAGATTCAAGCAAACAAAGACCAGACACAACCTTTCTCACTAGAAGAAAAACCAATAAAAAGAAAAAAGAATCCAACTCTTTCTCCAACCTTAATAAAACCAAAAACAATTGATGGCATTCCTGCTCCTAAATTGTATGTTTAGTCAAAAGTCGGGTACACTATTTGATAAAAAGCCCGACTTTTTTCATTTTTTTATTGACAAAAAACATCAGAGGATAGTAAAATTTACTTTTGTTTTTTTTTGTGTTATAATGTGATTACTACCCGATTGGAGGAATGCCCATGTTTAAAGTTGGCGACCACGTAGTCTATCCTTATCACGGTGCTGGAACAATTCAAGATATTGAAGAAAAGGATGTTTTAGGAGAAACTCACTCTTACTTCATTCTTAATTTTCCACTCGTTGATGTAAAGCTTATGCTACCCGAGACCAAAATCAATGATTCAGGTTTGCGTAAGATTATAGACCAATCAGAGTTAGATTCACTTGTAGACGCGCTTCAAAACGGACCAGAAATTCCACCGTCGACAAGTCATTTTTCTCGTGAAACTGAAAATCTCTTGAAGAGCGGCTCTATTATTGATGCAGCTCACTTGATTTCTTCCCTTTCTAGGAAACAAACAGAACGGGCAAATGGCCTCCACATCCAAGACCGTAACCACCTTCAGAAAGCTCGCCAAATGATTGTGAGTGAGTTAGTACTAGTGAATGATATGACCGAGGAGCAAGCATACGAATTCATTGACGATGCCCTTACAGAGTTAAAAGAAGCGTAAGCATTGTCAGCGAATGAAATCTCCTTTATACTAAATATGTTAAAAGCATACACCATTCGTACATACGGATGGTGCTATTCTTTTTTTAGAAGAATACTTGAACGAGTAATTCTACTAGTAGGAGCGTCTCATGAAAGTAAAAAAAATCTCTCCAAGAGGATATTGCTACGGTGTTGTAGATGCAATGGTTCTTGCAAGACAAGCAGCAGCAAACTTGGACTTACCTAGACCTATTTATATTTTAGGAATGATTGTTCATAACAAGCACGTTACAGATGCCTTTGAAGAAGAAGGAATCATTTCTTTAGATGGTGAGAATCGTGTTGAGATCTTAAAACAAGTCGATAAAGGTACTGTCATCTTTACCGCTCACGGGGTATCTCCTGAAGTACGAAAGCTTGCTAAAGAAAAAGGATTAACCGTAGTGGATGCAACATGTCCTGATGTTACCCGAACTCACGACTTAATAAAAGAACAGGTTGCCAATGGTTATGAAATTATCTATGTAGGTAAAAAAGGACATCCAGAACCAGAAGGGGCGATAGGTGTTGCTCCAAACTCTGTTCATCTTGTTGAGTCGGTTGAAGATGTTGAACAACTGGCAATTACAACAGAAAAAATTATCATCACAAATCAAACAACAATGAGCCAGTGGGATGTAAGTGACATCATGAAAAAAGCCATGAAAGCTTATCCATCAGCTGAAGTTCATAATGAGATTTGTCTTGCCACACAAGTTCGTCAAGAAGCGGTAGCAGAACAAGCTAAAGAATGCGATTTGGTAATTGTAGTCGGAGATCCTAAGAGTAATAATTCGAATCGGCTTGCTCAAGTTTCTGAACAAATCGCTGGAACAACCGCTTACCGAATTGGTGACATATCCGAAATAAAGCTAGAATGGTTAGAAGGTGTTGAAACAGTAGGAGTAACATCAGGTGCTTCCACTCCAACTCCAATCACTAAGGAAGTGATTACCTTCTTAGAGGGTTACTCTCCAGATGATGAATCTACTTGGGTACTTGAACGCAAAGTTGCTCTTCAAAAGATTCTTCCAAAAGTTAAAGCAGCAAAACAATAGTGAAACTATTAAGGTTCTCCCGAAAGGATAATTGATACTTTCGGGTGAACCTTTTTTTCACACAAATTGAAAAGGATCTGTATTCAGCTTAGATGCAATTACCTTTGTTTCATAGCGCTTTTCAATTAGGAAGTGATCTAATTTCTTTTTCACTCCTTCTTTCATAACCTTTTCCACATTATGACCTGGATCCACAATGTTTAATCCATCCATCATCGCGTCATGAGCAACATGATAGTAGACATCACCTGTAACGAACACATCCGCACCTTTCATAATGGCATCCTTCATATACTTATTCCCATCGCCACCTAGAACGGCTACTTTTTTAATAGGTGCTTGCAAGTTTCCAACGACTCGTGCTCCTGTTACATCAAATGCCTTCTTCACATACTCTGCGAAATCTGCAAGAGTCATTTCATTTGGAAGAACACCAACTCTTCCCAACCCTAAAACTTCCCCTTTATTATCTAATGGATATATATCAAATGCAGGTTCTTCATACGGATGTGTTTTTAAAATCGTAGAAACAACTTTCTTCTGCAGGTTGCTTGGAATAATGGTTTCTACCTTTACCTCCTCCACTTCCTCTAGGTCACCTTGTTGGCCAAGAAACGGATTAGATCCTTCTTCGGGCTTAAACATCCCAGTCCCAATGGTATTAAACGTACAATGACTGTAGTTTCCAATATGACCTGCACCAATTTTACCTAGCGCTTCTCTTAGTTCCTTCTCATGCGTTTTCGGAGTAAAAACAACTATTTTCTTTAATGGAATCGTTTGTGTTGGAGCTAGAACCTCTAAATTTTTTAAATTTAGCGCTTCAGCCATCATATCGTTTACGCCCCCATTTGCTATATCTAAATTGGTATGAGCAGCGTAAATTGTAATATCATGTTTAATCGCTTTGGCAACAATTCTTCCGTGAGGGGTATCAACATCAATTTTCTTTAGCGGGCGAAACAATAAGGGATGATGAGCAATGATTAAATCGACTTGTTCTTCAATCGCTTCATCCATTACATCTTCAAGCACATCTAAGGCAATCATTATTTTCTTTACTTGTTTATTTAATGTTCCTACCATTAATCCATTCTTATCACCTTCAACTGCATATGACTTCGGTGACCACATTTCAAAATGTTGGATAACAGCTTGTCCGTTTATGTACTTTCTCATTTTAAAACCTCCTGCACCGTGTTAATTAGTCTGTTTAGCTCAGTTCGTTTCTGTTCAATTTGATCGTTACCTGAAGCTTTATCAAACTCCTTTAAGATCCTTTGCCAATTTGCTAGTTCATAGCTCCACTTTTTCTTGAAAGCCTCGTTTCGTTCTTTCATAAGATAAGGGCCTAAAAGTAATTTTTCTTGAGTCTGCTCCTTATAAAGCTCTTTGTCATCTCCGGGCTTTGCAACAAGAATTTCATATATTTTGTCATCTTCTTCTATG
The DNA here is from genome assembly GCF_000513135.1 of Halalkalibacter akibai JCM 9157. Classification (GTDB taxonomy): domain Bacteria; phylum Bacillota; class Bacilli; order Bacillales; family Bacillaceae_D; genus Halalkalibacter; species Halalkalibacter akibai. The sequence goes on along the minus strand of NZ_BAUV01000002.1, from coordinate 117,193 downwards.
ATATCTTCTGAATACAGAAACCAGCCATGTTTTCTTAACCAATGTCTAATTAAATCGGCACTAACATTTGGTTGTAATATTAAAGTTGTGACTCCTTCTAACTTGTTTATTCCTTCATCTAATATGGTGGCAATGAGACCGCCGCCCATACCAGCAATCGTAATAGTATCAACTTCTCCCTGTTCAAGAACGGCCAAACCATTTCCTTTCCTTACTTCAATCCTATCCGCTAAACCAACTCTTATAACTTGATTTTGTGCAGATTGAAAAGGGCCTTCATTTACCTCTCCAGCAATTGCTCTGATGCTTGGGTCTTGTAAGCATAAATAACATGGCAAGTATGCATGATCTGATCCAATATCCGCTACTTTTGCTCCTTTTGGAACGTAACTAGCTACTTTAATTAACCGTTCAGATAATTGTTTTTCATTCATTTTATCACCTATCACTATTTTCTTTTCATACTAACTATATTAGGTCGTGATTTCAACTGATGAGATAAAAGAAAAGACGAGAGTTTCTCTGCTCTCGTCTTTTTCGTTATTATTCAGATTCAGCTAATAAATATTGCGCAATAGCGTCAGCTTCTACATCATTTAGGTTAGAAATAGCTGGCATTGAACCATAACCACCTGTGATGATGTCAGCAATCTCATCAACAGAATATTTTCCTTCAAGGCCTGTTAAACCCGGACCTGCACCGCCACCTAAATCTCCACCATGACAGCCAATACAAGATTGTTGAGCTAGATCACGACCAGCACTTACTGGATCTTCAAATTCTGTTACTTCTTCTGCCTCTTCTGCAGGATCTGCGTTCATTTCAGCACGTTGATTCAGTCCTACAAAAGAAAGAGCAACCATTAACAGAATACCGATAACTGCAGTAACTGCAAATGGTAATAGTGGTCTTCCCTTCATCGTCTTATCCTCCTTTTAGTTATATCGGATCAACACATATCGTCAAACAGCTATGTAGACGCTTAAAGATTCCCTTCTCATTCTACTTGAAATTAACCACAATGAAAAGGGATACTTCTGTTTTTTGCTTTTTTTGTCACTCTTTTATCTCAGGAGAAAAATAACCAAGAAAAGTAATGTTAAAACAGCTGCAATTGTAAAGAATCGTATAGACCATTTCCAACCAATATAAAACCATACTAGGCAATGAGCTAAAATGGCTACTATTAAACTAACGGTGCTATTATTAGCGAATAGTAAGACGATATGTATCGTCAATAAAAAAATAATAAACGCTGCATTCATACAATATAAGCTAAATAACAGTTCATTTGACGTTTTTCTCGCAATAATGATGATAGTCATTGCAATAAAAACCACGATACCCATTTGCAATACAATCGAAAAATCAGTAAAATAAATGACAAGAATAGCTAATAGAAACATTGCTTGGATGCAAAGGAATATTAAAATGGCTTGCAATGGTGAATTTTTCTTAATGCTTGATTCATTATCTGCTTGGTCACCCTCTGTGTAGAGAGTAATTAAAAAATCGCAATACTTTTCAGGCAATAATTTAGTTTCTTTCCAATACTTTATTTCTTTTAAAATGATTTCTTTTCTTTGCTTGTCCATTTTCTCCTCCAAGCAGAACTACAGAAAACTCAAAAGGCCTGTTCTCAACTAACTAATACAAAGTACCCCTTTGTACGCTAATTTTGAACAAGACCAGTTGAATTTTATATTCCAATGCACTTTATTCTAGGAAATCTTTTAACCGCTTGCTTCGACTAGGATGACGCAATTTTCTTAGTGCTTTTGCTTCAATTTGGCGGATACGTTCACGGGTAACCCCAAATACTTTTCCTACTTCTTCTAACGTTCGCGTACGTCCATCATCAAGTCCAAAGCGTAAACGTAATACGTTTTCTTCACGATCTGTTAATGTATCAAGAACGTCCTCAAGTTGTTCTTTTAACAGTTCATAGGCGGCTGCGTCTGACGGTGCCAGAGCCTCTTGATCTTCAATAAAATCACCTAAGTGAGAGTCGTCTTCCTCTCCAATTGGCGTTTCTAGCGATACAGGTTCTTGAGCAATTTTCAGAATCTCACGAACTTTATCAGGTGTTAAATCCATTTCTTGAGCCACCTCTTCAGGTGTAGGCTCACGACCAAAGTCTTGAAGTAACTGACGTTGGACACGAATAAGCTTGTTAATTGTTTCAACCATATGAACAGGAATACGAATGGTACGAGCTTGGTCCGCAATGGCACGTGTAATTGCTTGCCTAATCCACCATGTAGCATAGGTACTAAACTTATATCCTTTTTCATAGTCAAACTTTTCAACGGCTTTAATTAAGCCCATATTACCCTCTTGAATTAAATCTAGGAACAACATTCCTCTACCTACATAACGTTTGGCAATGGAAACAACTAGACGTAAATTCGCTTCAGCTAATCGTCTTTTCGCTTCTTCGTCGCCTTGCTCAATTCGTTTAGCAAGCTCAATTTCTTCTTCAGCCGAGAGAAGGGGAACGCGACCAATTTCCTTTAGATACATACGGACAGGATCGTTAATTTTTATTCCAGGTGGTACACTTAAGTCATTTAGATCAAATTCTTCTTCCTCTTTTACTGCTTGTTGAAGATTAGGTACATCATCCGTTTCGTTAAGGATTTCAACCCCTTGTTCTCCTAAATATTCGAAGAACTCATCCATCTGATCAGAGTCCTGGTCAAACGCTGCAAGTTTCTCTGTAATCTCTGCATACGTAAGAACCCCCCTCTTTTTACCAATCTCCACTAATTGTTCTTTTACTTGATCGATAGACAATTCACCTTCCGCTAACGGACGTAATGGTTTATCTGCCATTCGATCCCCTCCTTCCATTGTTCACAACCAAAGCCTCTTTGTTGACAAATACTTTAGTAAAGCTCTTGTTTCATGCGGTTAATTTCCATTAGTAGCTTTGCAGCTTGTAAAGGATCTTGTTCGCGTTTCATTTCAAGTTCCTTTTCTTGTATTTGTACCCGCTTTGGATAAGTTTCAATCTGTTTCATATAATCAATAAGTTCTTGTTCCTCATATTGTTCATTAACTGAGAGCATAGCAAGTTCAGTTGCAGTTCGAACCAACTTATCATCTCTTAAACTTTGTATAAATTGAGCGGGATTTGATTCATTTCCCTCTCCATAATATGCAAAAAGATAAGCAGCTATTGCCTGATGTTCATCAATATTAAATTCTCCACCTATCCGTTCTTGTACAAGATCTGCTACTTCAACATCTTTCATCATATGTGCAAGTAAAAATCGCTCAGCGTTCTGGTAAGCAGGTAATAACTTCTTGGTTTCAAACGTTTTTCGGGGTGTTATTGGTTTTTGTTGCTCAGGTGTAAACTGATTTTCTTTTCGTTTAGAACGAAAAATTTGATACTGTTCCTGCTTTAAAGCTTCTAGCGATAAAGAGAACTCATCTGCTATTTGTCGCAAATAGTGATCTCTTTCCACCGCTCTTGGCAATGTAGCAATTTCAGCAAGAACTTCTTCAATATAGCGCATTCTTTCGGCTTCATTAGCCAAATTTCTACCTCTACGCATATATCGCATTTTAAACGACATGAACGTTAAACTTGCCCCTATTACATCCGATTTAAAGCGATCTGCACCGTATGTACGAATATAGTCATCGGGGTCCATTCCCTCTGGCATATCAGCAACCTTGATCATACAACCAACTTGCTCAAGTATGTTTGCTGATTTAAAAGCAGCATTAATACCAGCTTGGTCTGAGTCATAACAGATTAAGACGGTCTCTGCATTTCTTCTAATAATTTTGGCTTGTTCTTCGGTTAAAGCAGTACCAAGAGTCGCAATCGTATTCGTAAAACCTGCTCCCCATGCTGCAATAACATCGACATAACCTTCAAATAAGATGACGGTGCCTTCTTTTCGAATAGATGGTCTAGCTAAATGCAAACCGTATAACGTCTGACCTTTGTGAAAAATAGGAGTTTCAGCGCTATTTAGGTATTTCGGTTTCTCATCTGAAATGGTCCGGCCACCAAATGCAATAACCTTACCTTGACCGTCCCAAATTGGAAACATCAAACGGTTCCTAAAACGATCAAAATACCCATCCTTAGACTCTCTTTCTCCAAGCAATCCAGCCTGAACCATGAGATCAAGAGAAAATTCGCGCTTTTTTAAGATAGTTGTTAATGCATCCCACCTATCTGGTGCAAATCCAATTTGAAAATGTTCTATTTGTTCCCTCGTAAACCCTCTTTCTTTTACATATTCACGTCCTAATGCCCCTTGTTCCGTGAGAGTTAGCACATGATAGAAAAGTTTAGCTGCTAATTCATGTGCGCTCCGCATCTTTTCATGAGGAGTGTCACTTGAATTCAATGAGGAGCTTTCTTCTGGCAAATCAATATTTAACTTTGTACCGAGTTTTCGAACAGATTCGATAAACGTTAATCCTTCTAATTCCATTAAGAAAGAAAAAACATTCCCTCCTGCACCGCAACCAAAACAATGATATAGTTGCTTATCAGGAGAAACTGAAAAAGAAGGTGACTTTTCGCCGTGAAAGGGACATAATCCAATATACTGTCGACCTTGCTTTTTTAGTTGTACATAATCACTAATAACTTCGACAATATCCGCTGAACGCCTAATAAGCTCAACCTGTTCATCCGGTATCCTTATGCTCATTACGCCATCACCATCACAAGTCTTTTTAATTCGTGCTTTTTTGCTATGATCCTTCTTTTTTCGAAAGAATTTTTAATAACTGTTCAGTAAACTTAACACGGTCTGTTTGCTGAAAAGCTTTCGGCCCTTTGGTTTTCCCACCCATTCTTCTTTGTTTCTGCGATAAATATCTAGCATCGAGCAACTGCGAAATCGTTTCCTCCCTGAAAAGGTATCCACGTGGCGAAATCGCAACTACCCCTTTAGAAAGTAGAATCGAAGCAAGGGCATGATCCTGAGTCACACAGACGTCCCCTTTTTTTGATTTATTAACCAAGTATAAATCTGCTGCTTCTTTCTCATTATCGACTGTAACTATTTGAGCAGTTGAAGGTAACGTTAATGTATGGGCATACGATGAAACAAATACCATTTTCACATTTAAGGACTCACAAATGTCTACTATCTCATTTTTTACTGGACAAGCGTCTGCATCAACGTATACGATTTGTTCTAAAGGATTCATAATAGTTGAATTCAACATTCCTCTCGAAAATCCTGCAAGTATTTAAAAGAATTTCGTAGATATTTGTCGAACGAAGCAAACTCAACTTGATTCGTTCTTTTATCCTTACTATCATTACCAAAAAACGAAGAAAAAGTCTTGACTTTTAAAATTTATTTGTTCTTTTTTTGTTTATGACTAAAAAATCAATGCTTTAGAATCACAATTCTCTATTATACGCAACTTTTCCTGCTTTGCATAGTAAAAAAACCTCATATTAATCCTCTCAATTTCTAGACTTCATACCAACTTAAAAAGCCGTTCCAAGCAAAACAAAGTTTTTTTGCCTTTTCATGCTTCTAGTTTTTTATAAAAAAAGGTATCCTGCTAAACACAAGATACCCTTTATCATTATTATTTTTTTAAGAACATACTTGAAATTAGATTAGCTGTTTCTTCGACAGCTTTATTTGAAACATCTATAACAGGGCACCCAATTCTTTGCATGATTTTCTCAGCATAAACCAATTCCTCTTTAATTCGATCCAGATTAGCATAGTTAGCTTGAGCTTTTAATCCAAGCGCTTTCAAGCGTTCTGCTCTTATATCATTTAACTTTTCAGGACTAATTTTTAACCCCACACATTTTTTGGGGGAAATATGAAATAATTCTTTTGGTGGCTCAACCTCAGGCACAAGTGGTACATTCGCTACCTTAAGACGTTTATGTGCAAGATATTGTGATAATGGCGTTTTTGATGTTCTCGATACCCCAATCAATACTATATCGGCTCTAATTATGCCTCTTGGGTCTCTTCCATCATCATATTTTACAGCAAATTCAATTGCTTCCACTTTACGAAAATAATCTTCATCTAAACGGTAGATTAGGCCCGGCTCATATCTAGGCGCTTTATTAGTTAGAGCACCTATTTTTTCAAGCATTGGTCCTATTATATCTACTGTATCCACCCCCGCTTCAACTGCTAATTGAACTAAATGATCTTTAATTTCAGGTACAACGAGAGTAAAGGCGATGAGAGCTTTCGCTTTTTTAGCTAAAATAATCACTTCTTCGATCGTTTCTTTATCCTCAACATAAGGAATACGTCTTACTTCAAGTCCTGCACTACTGAATTGACTAGCAGCTGCCTTAACAACGAGTTCAGCAGTTTCACCAACTGAGTCAGAAACAACATAGACAACAGGACGCTGCTTAATCGATTCCATTCCTAAGTCCCCCTCTTAAGACTACTTATATAATTTCATCGTTAGCTAAATCAACTAATAAAGCAGTTATATTGGTTTTTGTGATGCGGCCGACAACTTCAAAGCCAGAACCACGGTCCACTTCTGCTACTATAGGTAATCCATCAATTTGTTTATCAATCAATTTGTTAGCTACATCAATTATCAAGTCTTCTTTTTTACAAACAGTAATATTAGGCATTCTAGTCATAATAATGCTTACAGGTATGGTTTCTAAAGTTTGTTTACCAAGACTAGCTCTAAGTAAATCCTTTCTCGAAAGTACCCCTACCAATGTCGTCTGTGCATCAACTACAAACAACGTTCCGACATCCTCTAGAAACATCGTACAAATTGCATCATAGACAGACGTAGAATGAGAAACAACGACCGGTCTTGATTGATAATCGTTGACGGTAATGTGTTTCACTTTATCTGCTAGTAACTGAGTACCAGACTTGCCCGTATAAAAATAACCTACTCTAGGCCTCGCGTCTAAATAGCCCGACATCGTAAGTATAGCTAAATCTGGTCTTAGCGTAGCTCGTGTAAGCGATAATTGTTCAGCAATTTGTTCTCCTGTAATGGGACCATTTTCTTTAACAATCTTAACAATTTGCTCTTGCCGGCTTGTCAGTTCGATTGGTTTTCACCGTCCTTAGCACAAAAAGTGCCATACTAATATAGAATTATTATATACGAATGAAAGCCCACTTGAAAGATTTAAGTATAGCTGTGAGTGTAGATCAAGCAATGAAAGCCCTCATCTACTACTCACTAAAGCAGATTAAAAGCAGGTTCTAAGCAAATACAATTGCTTGGAATTGTGCAAATGATTGAATAACCGCTGCTAATTCTCTCATTTGATAAAGGCGATTATCGCGAACTTTGAGATCTTCTGTCATAACCATAATATGGTCAAAGTATTGATTAATTACAGGTTCGGAACTAGCTAAAGCTTGATAAGCTGACTTAACGTCCCCTTGTTGTAAAGCCTCTTCAACATGAACTCTTAGCTTTAGATAGTGTTCAAAGAGAACTTTTTCCTCATCTTTCTCAAAATATTCTGTTTGTATTTCTCCATCTGACTTAGACTTTTTAGAAATATTCGTTACACGACTTAATGCTTCAACTACCTTCTTAAAAGCTTCTTCTTCGCGAACTTCCGATATTAATTTCGCCTTCTTCATAATGGTTGGGACATGACCTATTTGATCCATGAATACCGCGTCGATAACATCATACTGAATTCCTTGATCCTGTATTAATGCCCTAACCCTCAACTTAAAGAAGTCTATTAAATCTTTTCTAACTTCTTCAGACTCACGTTTTAACAACTTGCGATTCTCTATTACTTCAAGACTAGCTGTTAGCAATTGTTCGAGTTCGACATCCAACTGATGATCATTTATCATTTGAACGACTCCCGCTGCCTGTCTTCTTAATGCATAAGGATCTTGGGAACCAGTCGGAATTAAACCAATTGCAAAACATGTCACGATGGTATCTAATTTTTCTGCTAAGCTCACAATCGTACTAGCTAAAGTGGTTGGACTATCATCTCCCGAGAAACGAGGTTGATAATGTTCATTAATCCCCGTAGCAACCTCTTTAGACTCACCAGCTAACTCTGCATAAACTTCTCCCATTCTTCCTTGAAGTTCCGGAAACTCGCCGACCATTTGTGTTACTAAATCAAATTTAGCAATTTCAGCAATACGAGTAGCTACCTTTTTTGTTGATTCATCCACTTGTAAAAGCTCACTTAAACGTTGAACCACTATACCGACACGTCTAACTTTGTCACCAATTGAGCCTAGTTCTTCATGATACACAATTTGCTCTAGACGGTTCAACGCATCATTGATGTTTAATTTTTGATCTTCCGCATAAAAGAATGCTGCATCTGAAAGCCTTGCTCGTAAAACTTTTTCATTTCCTTTAGAGACATTATCTAGATGCTGATGATCTCCATTGCGAACAGTGATGAAGAAAGGCAATAATTGACCTTCTTTATTTTCAACAGGGAAATAACGTTGATGTTCTTTCATAGAAGTAATGAGAACTTCCTTAGGTAACTTTAGGAAACTTTCATCAAATCCTCCTGATAAAGCAGTTGGATATTCAACTAAATGTGTTACTTCTTCCAAGAGTTCTTCATCAATTGGAATGATCCAGTCATTTCCTTCAGTCATCGCTTCAATTTGGTTGCGAATCGCTCTTTTACGTTCCACTGGATCGACAATTACATACTCCCCTAATAGGGCAAATTTATATTCAGCTGGTTCCGAAATCTCTATTTCCTTCCCTAGGAAGCGATGTCCGAATGACTTAGATCCAGTTTCAATAGAAGTAATTGAAAAAGGAATTAATTCTTTGCCATATAAAGCAACTAACCATCTTATCGGACGAGCAAAGCGAAGGTCATTACTTCCCCAACGCATGTTTTTAGGAAAATGCAAAGAAGTAATGATTTCTTTTAATGCAGGAAGTAATTCAACTGTTTGTTTTCCTTGCACAAATTTATTTGCATAAATGTATTCAATCCCTTTTAACTCTTTGAAGAATAGATCATCTGGATTTACGCCTTGCCCTCTCGCAAAACCAATAGCCGCTTTTGACCAGTTTCCTTCATTATCATATGCAATCTTTTTTGCTGGTCCTTTTGCTTCTTCTTCAATATCAGGTTGGCTTTCTGCGAGCCCTTCGATCATAACCGCTAACCTTCTAGGCGTTGCATAAGCACTAATTGCATCATAATCTAGTCGTTCTTCTTTCAACCAAGCTTCTACTTTATCCTTAAGTTGATTCATGGAGTCTGTAACAAAACGAGCTGGTAATTCTTCTAAGCCAACCTCAAGTAAAAAATCTCGTTTATTCATTACTTAGTCCCTCCTTCTTTAACATCGGAAAACCAAGACGTTCACGTTCGTCATAATATAACTTCGCAGCTGTACGAGCAAGGTTTCTAACACGACCAATATATCCGGTTCTTTCAGTAACTGAAATAGCACCACGTGCATCAAGTAAGTTGAATGTATGTGAGCATTTTAAAATATAATCGTAAGCGGGGAAAACTAAGTTTTCGTCTAGTGCGCGCTTAGCTTCTTGTTCATATGTCCCAAATAAAGAGAAAAGCATTTGGCTATCAGACACTTCAAACGTATATTTAGAATGTTCATATTCTGGTTGCTTAAAGATATCTCCATAAGTGAACCCTTCAACCCACTCTAAATCAAATACATTTTCTTTATCTTGAATATAAGAAGCGAGTCGTTCAAGCCCGTATGTAATCTCAGCGGAAACTGGATTTGCTTCTATTCCACCAACTTGTTGGAAATAAGTAAACTGCGTAATTTCCATACCATCTAACCAAACTTCCCAACCAAGTCCGGCGCAACCAAGCGTTGGGTTTTCCCAGTTATCTTCAACAAAGCGAATATCATGCTCCAATGGATTTATTCCTAGAGCCTCTAGACTTTTCAAATAAAGCTCTTGAATGTTTATCGGTGAAGGCTTCATAATCACTTGAAATTGATGATGCTGATAAAGGCGATTTGGGTTTTCCCCATATCTACCGTCAGCAGGTCTACGAGACGGTTCTACATACGCCACATTCCATGGCTCAGGACCAATTGTTCTAAGAAGAGTGAAAGGACTCATTGTTCCAGCCCCTTTTTCAGTGTCATAAGCTTGCATAATCATGCAATTCTGTTTGGACCAATATTGCTGTAATGTCAAAATCATATTTTGAACATTCATTCCAACTACCTCCTTTTATATTACAGTTACATTCAACATTCGCTAAAAGTAAAAAGCTCTCGTCCCTATGCCTGTTAGACATAGGGACGAGAGCTAATCCCGCGGTTCCACCCTAATTATTAAAATGATTTAGCAACACTGTCAGTGATTTTGCTAAAATCATTTTAACCACTTTCAACGAATGTGCTCCGGTCTGCCTTCTTTACATATCTAAGCCCTAGCTCACACCACCCTAGGTTCGCTTTCTTAGAAAGAATGTAAATACTCCTTACCATCTATGCACCATATGTTATTATATGCATCATACTGAAATTCAACATAGCTGTCAACAATCCTATTCAAAATTACCCATTCGTTCCATCTGTTCTAAAAATCTTCTAGATTTCAGACGTAATCCTGAGTATTCGTCATAATAAGCTGTAACAATTTGTTGAAGCTCTTTCTTTGTTTCTTTTTTTAAAGATATTTGTCCCATTCTGTTTAAATCGAAATAATAAAACAACCGCAACAATCTTGCTACTTGAGCTGAAACAACAAAGGCTCTTTCATCCTTATGCAGACAGTTCTGACACAAAAAACCTGCATGTTTAATCGAGAAAGCCGTTGGAACTTCTGTAGAAGAACAACTTACGCATTGATCAAGCTCCGGCTTAATTCCTGCAATAGCTAACATTTTTAATTCATAAATCCGGAGAAGAACTTCCGGATCTATACCTTCATCTAAATAATAGAGCGTTTGGTACAACAGTTCAAATAGATGAGGATTTCTTTGTCTGTCTTCTGTTAGCTTATCTGTTAGTTCGACTATGTATGTTGCATAGGAAGCTCGAAACAAATCATTTCGAACCTCCCGAAAAGAATGAGTTATGTCTGCCTGATTTAAAGTTCCAAGCCCTGTACTTTTTTGAAAAACGAAAGTACCATACATAAATAACTGGGACGCCGCAGACAAACGATTCTTAGGTTTTTTAGCTCCTCGTGACATCACTCCGAGCTTTCCTAATTCCCGCGTAAATAATGTTACTATTTTATTTGATTCTCCGTAATCCGTTGTTCGAATTACAATACCTTCTACTTTCTGAATCATTCTGTCACCACACATTCTTCGTGAGGTGTCAACATACTTAATGCGTTGGCGAGTCTGTTATTTCAATTTCCTCTATGTCTTCTTGTCCGAATTGTTCGTCTGAATCTCGCTCTAGTTCTTTCAACAATAAATAAGTATCTACATTTCCTGTCATTGAAAAGACTTTCCATGAAAAATCGAGCATATCAGATTCCACCTTTCTTCTTCATAAGACTTCAACGCTCTATACTTGTATGATGACCTACTTTTTTGAAATCATGTTATGGAAATATTGTTAATTGCTTATGCTTGACTTTTTAAGATGCTCTATAAACCATGTTGTTATCATTATCATAAGCTTTTAAATAAAAAAAAACAACGGCCAGACGCCCAGCAGAAGTTAAGTTTATATTAATATTCATTTAAATTTTAAGGCTCTTTTCGCTACTTGGTTGTTTTTCTTCATTTCTCTTATCAGTTAGTTACATTATGAAGGATAGCAACGACTCTTTGAGAATAGAGCCAATTTTAAAAATATCTTTGCTTGGTTTTATGTAGATTCTGTCCAAATAGGCGCGGCGATGGCTTCGCTCTCTGCGCGCAGTCTATAAGAAGAACACTTATAGACTGCTTAAAATCTTGCAGAGGCTTCGCTCATCGCTGAGTTTCTTTAAAAAAGGTTAAGTTCGACCTTTTTTAAAGAAACTCTAGTACTCATCGTCTCTAAATCCGAAGTCTCTTAGGTGGCTGCTTTGTTACGCCAGTCTTTTTGGACTTTTACCCATAGTTCTAGAAAGACTTTTGATCCTAATAGTGCTTCAATGTCTCCTCTAGCTCTTTGGCCTACTTCTTTTAACATCGATCCTTGCTTACCAATAATAATTCCTTTTTGCGATGTTCGTTCTACAATAATAGTTGCACCAATATATACAGTATCCGTGTTTTCTCTTTTTTTCATTTGTTCTACATTTACAGCAACTGAATGAGGGATCTCTTCTCTTGTAAGGTGAAGAACTTTTTCTCTTATTAATTCACTTACAACAAATCTTTCAGGATGATCCGTTACTTGGTCACTCGGATAATATTGAGGACCTTCTTCTAAGTAATTCGTTATTTGTTCCATAAGGGTCGGAACATTATTCCCCTGAAGAGCCGAAATAGGAACAACCTCTTTAAAATCCAATTTCGTACGATAAGTTTCAATAACACCTAGTAAATCATCAGGTTGAATTTTATCAATTTTATTAATAACTAGAAAAATAGGGGTTTTAGTACCCTTTAACTTTTCTATAATAAATTCTTCTCCACTTCCAAATGCTTCTGTAGCATCAACTACATATAAAACTAAGTCAACCTCTCGTAGCGTGTTTTGAGCTACCTTCATCATAAAATCGCCTAATTTATGTTTCGGTTTGTGAATCCCTGGTGTATCAATAAAAACAATTTGAGACTCATTGCTTGTGTAAACACCTTGAATTTTATTTCTTGTTGTTTGAGGCTTGTCCGACATAATGGCAATTTTCTGGCCAATTACATGATTCAGTAATGTTGATTTTCCAACATTAGGCCGCCCGATAATCGAGACAAAACCTGATTTAAATCCTTTTTGATTATTCATTCATATCCTCCGCAGTAAAGGCTCCCGGTAACAAGTCAGACACTGTCATTTCTGTTACATCACCTTTTAAGTTAGTCAGTATTACTTTTGTGTTGGGTGGACATAATTCTACCATTACTTGACGACAAGCGCCACATGGTGGGACTGGTCGTTCCGTTCCCGCAACTACAGCTATCATCTTTACTTTTCTATTTCCTTCTGAATAAGCCTTAAACAAAGCTGTTCTCTCCGCACAGTTTGTTAAACCATAAGAGGCATTTTCTATATTCGCACCTAAATAGGTTGTTCCGTCTTCCATTAGTAAAGCAGCGCCTACTGGAAATTTTGAATATGGAACATATGCTTGTTCTCTTGCTTTTTTAGCTTCAACTATTAATTCCTGTTTATTCATTTAACCTCATCATCCTTTCTTCTCGAACGTACATGTACGACCATATTTGTATGATCAACTTCCGTTTCCATGTCATCAACAATTGAACCTGCATCTGGAGGAACAACCACTCCACCAGAGATAATAAATTTCAGACCCTGCTCCACTGTCATATTAAGCACAATAACATCTTCTCTTGGAACTAAAACAAGCCATCCAGAAGTAGGATTTGGTGTCGTAGGTAAAAATACGTTTATGCAATCTCTAGATGTCACCCGCTGAACTTCACCTCGAGATTCCCCAGTTTGAAAACCAACTGTATACAAACCTTTTCTCGGATATTCAACAAGAACTACATTTTTAAACGAAGAACGCTCTTGAGCAAAGGCGTGAATGACTTGTTCAACAGAAGTGTAAATAGAGTTAGCAATTGGAATTCGTCTAAAAGAACGGTCAATTGTCCCAAATATTCTAACCCCACGCCCTTGGATGCGCATCGCACCAACCCAGGTAATAAGTAAAATAGTTAAGACAAATCCGATTCCAAGAAGACGTTCCGAAAATGGTGTATACACACCTAGAAAATAGATTCGTCCCTCTTCCGTTGTAATTACGTTGAGAGCTTTTAATACATCTGTAATAAAAGAGCCTAAAAATGAGTCTACAAGGCCAAACAATAGTTGTATTACATAAATTGTTGCAATAGCTGGAAGTAAAAAGATGATCCCAGCAATAATATTTTTTTGAAATCTTTTCCACATGACAGAGGGTACTCCTCTCAACCAATCAATTGAATTATCGAAGGGATAAATATAATCAATCCAATAACAACAGCAAAAATACAATACACAAATACAGCTGCTGCTGAAATATCTTTGGCACGTTTTGCTAAAGGATGATACTCTTCAGTTACTAAATCAACTGTTCTCTCAATCGCAGTATTCATAATTTCCAATGATAGCATACCAGCTATCACTAATAATAATATAACCCAATGTAATAATGGTAGTTGCAATAAGAAAGCAGCTATTAAGCTGATCACAGTCACAATAAGATGAATTTGCATGTTCTGCTCATTTTTCACTACATACATTAAGCCGTGTGTAGCGTACATAAACGATCTTAGTAGCCTTTTAAACCCTCTTTTATTTCTATCGTGTAAGCCCATAAGCAGCTAAGATGTCCTCTTGCCTTGAGAACATTTCCTTCTCTTCGGCTTCTGTCATATGATCATACCCTAATAAATGAAGCATGCCATGAACAGCTAAGAAACCCAACTCTCGTTCAAAGGAATGACCATATTCCTCTGCTTGAGACTGAATATGAGCAGCTGAAATAATGATATCACCAAGAATATTCGGCATGTTAAGGTCCTCTACTAAATGTAATTCTCCCTCACCCTGCTCATTTAATGCGAAGGAAATAACATCAGTGGGTTGATCCTTATCTCGATATTCTCGGTTGATTTCCTGTATTCGTTTTTCGTCAACGATTGTTACCGAAACCTCCACTTCACCCGAAAGCCCCTCAGCTTCAGCCGTCTTGACGATTACTTCTTCAACAAGTACATGGTGCTTCTCTGTTAACACACTTGTCTCATCATTAAAATCAACCGTTACGTTCATCTTTTTTGTCTCCTTTTCCTTTTACATCTTCTGGATATTCAATACGTTGATGGAACGTTCCCTTTAATGTCTCACAAATAGATACAGCTACTTTATCTAGTTCTTTCAGTGTTAAATCGGATTCATCAAATTGGCCATCTTCAAGTTTGTCTTGTATGATTTTGCGGACTAATGCTTCTATTTTGTCTGGTGTTGGCTTTTGAATCGTTCTTACAGCTGCCTCAACACTATCAGCAATTCCGACAATGGCCGATACTTTCGTTTGCGCCTTTGGACCCGGATATCTAAATTGTGATTCCGGAATGTCTTTTTCAGATTCTTGATTAGCTTTGTGATAGAAAAATTTTAACAATGTTGTTCCATGATGTTGTTCAGCTATATCAATGATCTCTTTGGGCATTTTATACTCACGCAGCAAGTCTGCCCCGTCATAAGGATGCGCAATGATAATGGTCCTACTGAGCTGCGGAGAAATCTTATCATGGGGGTTTTCCATTTTCATTTGGTTTTCTATAAAGAAATGCGGACGTTTAGTTTTTCCTAGATCATGATAATAAGAACCTACTCTTGCTAATAATCCATTTTCTCCAATGGATTCACAAGCAGCCTCGGATAAATTCCCAACCACAACACTATGATGATATGTCCCTGGCGCCTCTACTAATATTTTTCTTAAAAGCGGATGGTTCGGGCTCGAAAGTTCAATTAATCTTGAAGTTGATAAGATACCAAAACCCGCTTCAAAAAATGGTAACAATCCAATCGTTAATACAGCCGCTACAAAGCCAGAAAGAAAAGCAAAACCAATATGCATGCCAATTTCAAACCAACCAGTTTGAACAGTTTTCAAAAATAATAGAGCTAATACAGCAACCATATTTACAAATGAGACAAACAATCCAGCTCTTAGTATTCTAGATATTCGGTTAGATTTACTTAGAAAATATGCGCCAGCAAATGAACTAAATAACATGTAAAACCCATAACTAAAATGGAAGGTTCCTACTGTCTCATTATTAAACATAATACTACCTATTACTGCAAACATAATCCCCGTAAATAAAGCAAGCCTTGTATGAATTAGTAATGTGATTAGCATGGCACCGATTGAAACAGGTACAACAAAACCGATCCCTTGAATTTCTAACCCCTCTAATAAACTTGTAATCTTCATTAGAACAACTGTCGAAACAAAAATTAATGAAAACATTAATAAATGGCTATTGTTTTTCTGTACAGATGTTTTAGCTTCATTAACGTAATAAGAAAGCATACTAATAATTAATCCAACTAATAAAGCTAGGCCGATATAAGGAAACACATTAAAGGAATCATCTAGTAATCCTACCATCCTTAATTGCTCATAAATATCATGACTGATCAACTCACCTTCTTTTACAAGAAGTTGACCTTCACGAATTAAGACAGGTTCAACATTCTCTGCTGTTTCTTGTCTTAATTGCTCAGTTGCATTCGCATCATATATGTAATTAGGTATGATGGCAAATTCAGCTGTTTCTTTCATGGCTTCTAATAAATTTTGGCTTACTGTAGAAATCGCAATTTGACTTTTCACTTCTTCTTTTGCTTCTGACAGATCTCGAATTGAAATTCTAACACTCATTATTTCATGCACAGCATTCGTTGTTGTTTCTCTTGCTATTTGTAATTGAGAGTCAGTTGCTTGCAAGAAAGTGATTAACGTTTCATCAGAAAGATCATTGCTCGTTTTTGGAGATAGCACTTCTTTCACAAATTCAACTTGGCGACTCAGCATCTCTTCTTCATCTAAGGCCTCTTCTGCTGTTTCTTCAGATTCAAGAATAGCTTCCTGCTCCGCCTCAGCTTCTGTACGGACTTGAATTACTAAATCAAATATATCATGAACTTTTCTTACTTGGTTTTGAGCATATTCTCTTTTCAATTCGTAAACGGGACTGACTTCATCGACAGCTGCGCTGCGACGTTCTTCGGTTGCTGTTTTATGCTCAATTGTAATTGGCGATCTTATATCTTGTTCAGCAATTTGAGATAGTTGGACGTCTAACTTTTCAGGCAAAACATTTCCGAGTAATAAAACATAAAGAATAATGCCTATCATAAAAAAAAGAAAACCTCTTATGTATTGATGGTC
The DNA here is from genome assembly GCF_000513135.1 of Halalkalibacter akibai JCM 9157. Lineage (GTDB taxonomy): Bacteria > Bacillota > Bacilli > Bacillales > Bacillaceae_D > Halalkalibacter > Halalkalibacter akibai. The sequence continues at coordinate 100,203 of NZ_BAUV01000002.1, read as the reverse complement.
CCTTGCTCTTTTCCACCATTTTTGCTGATCTATGGAAGAACTTTTTTTCATTTGTACGTCACCTCACATTCCTAACACTTTGTTATAAACGAAGACCCTCTTATTTATTAAAGAGGGTCTTCTTATAAACGCCTCTTAGGCAAAGGCTTTCTTTGAAAGTAATTTTCCTAATTCTTGTCTACAGACTCTTCATTATGCTCATAAGCATTTAGAATCTGCTGAACTAACGTATGACGAACAACATCGGATTGTTGAAGGAATATAAAAGCGATATCTTGTACGTTTGTTAGAATCTCAATCGCTACTTTTAACCCTGATTTTTTCCCTTTTGGCAAATCTATTTGAGTTAAATCACCATTTATTACCATTTTCGATCCGAAACCTAATCTTGTTATGAACATCTTCATTTGTTCTTTTGTCGTATTTTGGGCTTCATCAAGAATTACAAATGCATCATCCAATGTTCGACCTCTCATATAAGCTAAGGGAGCTACCTCTATTGTTCCACGTTCCATTAAACGAGTTGTTTGTTCCATCCCAAGAACATCATGAAGAGCATCATATAGAGGACGAAGGTAAGGATCTACTTTCTCTTTAAGGTCACCTGGTAAAAATCCAAGACTTTCCCCAGCTTCTACAGCAGGTCTTGTTAATACAATTCTTTTAACATGTCCGTCTTTTAGTGCAGTAACAGCCATGACGACAGCTAAGTAGGTTTTACCAGTTCCAGCTGGGCCGATACCAAAAACCATATCTTTCTTTCTTAGAGCGGATACATAATGTCGTTGACCTAACGTTTTCGCAATAATTGGTTTCCCTTTAACATTGGTGGCTACTTTTTCATCGTAAAGCTCTAACAATTCATCTAATCGATTATTTTGAGCTAATTGAACTGCATAAACTACATCACGTTCTGATATAGAAATACCTTTACGGATTAACTGAATTAAGGTAGCAATTACATTGCCAACGATTTCTGTCTTTGCTGCATCTCCAGTAACTTGTACCTCTTCACCTCGTGTTACAAGCGTTACATCAAGTTGTTCTTCCATTCGCTTAAGGTGTCTGTCATTAGGTCCAATAAGTGCTTGTGTCTCATTGGCGTTCTTGACTTCTAGCTGTATCATTTTCGTTTCTGTCAATAGACTCAATCTCCTTGATAATCGGCTGCTCCGATGTGATATCTTCTATTACTTGGTAATGTATCCTTAAGTTAACTTTACCATTCTCAACTGTTTCGTGCAAAACTTTTTCGCCAATGATTTCAGCGTCTTGGGGTAAATGTTTCATAAGGTCTGTCCGAGCTCTTTCTCTACCTGCTTTCACAGCTTCTTCTTTTGTATACGTTCGATCATATTCTAAGGTTTCAAGAATTTCAGTTCTTTTATAATTAATCGGTAACAACCATCTAAAAAATTGTAGTGGTCGTTCATGACGGAATTCCGTATAATCGGTAAATTTGACTTTACCAAAACCCCAAAGAGGTATGTCTATTCCGTAGATGGATAAATAGTGTTTTTGCTTTTTTTCACCAGTGAGTGTTGTAAACTTATTTTCCAAAGGTATAGCAACCTCAGACTTGTACCAAATCTCTCCTAAAACAACAGCTTGGGCAGGTACTAATTCCTTTTCTTCATCTTCAGCATCTTTTTTACCAATATACCCCGAAACCAAACGCTCACCCTTACGCACAAAATCATTTGGTTTTACTTCGGCTTGGCCATGTTCTACAAAAATTTTATGGATAATAGCTTTCTTTGTTGCAACTAGATGTCTTGGACTATGACGCTCAGCTTCTTCAGGTAACTGCTGTTCAACCACTTCAAATTCAAAGGTCGTCCCTTTTTGACGTACACCAACCCACGTTGCCCCTTTTACTAACTCGGTTACATCCCGTTGAATTAATTCAACACTGGGTAAGGAAAACTGGAATGTACCTCTTGTTATCCCCATTTCTGTTATTACTTGTCGTAGCTCATGCTCCACTTGAGGTGAAGCACCTTTTATTTCAACATTCCAGACCATATTTGATAGAACAAACATAATAGCTAAAAAAGCAACAATTCCGGCTAAAAAGCCAGAACGATTGATTATTCGTTTAAAAAGAAACGGAAGACCATTGCGTTGAACAAAAGATACTTTGCACTCTGTCATTCTTAATAATGGACGAATGCGCTTAGCATCCTCAAAATCCATATAACATACGATCCTCTTATCGCCAATTCTTTTAATTTGCCAAATGTCAATGTTATGTTCGATACACCTGTTCAGAAATCGTTCAGGATAATCGCCATCAATTCTCACTCGCACATAACCATTAATATGGTTAGTCCAATTATTTTTCATTTTTTAGTTTTCCCCCTTCTAACCATGCGTATACCTTTCGATAGCTGTATATCAGCTATGTACGAGGTGGTTCATCTAAATAAAGTACCTGATCAATACGACCTTCTAACAATAACTCTTCAGGCAAAATCGTTTTAATAACAAAATTATCACCTTTTATTAATAGCTGCCCATGCTTAAGCAATAAGCGAAGCTCTTGATTTGAGAAACGTAATACACCGCGATGGTTTTCAATATAAATATGTAATTGGCCAATCATTGTAATTCGCGGCAGGTCCATCATGACATCAGCAGGAAGCTGCATCTGCTTTGTCATCCAATTCTTCATTTGTTGTCTCATCTTTTTCATGTGTGAACCCCCTCTCTTCTAATCTTTATGATCGTATATTCATGGATATCACAAAGAATCACTTTAAAAAGCAGAAAAAAGGATGATCCAAGTCGACTTTGACTTGGATCATCCCCATAAAGAGCTTATGTAAAAAAAGCCTGTAACAGACTAATGAATTATTAGCGTTACAAGCCTTTTTTTAATTTAACGTTTTCTTACAAAGGTAGAGTGTGGTTGTTTGGCTCTTGGGCGACCCAATACTTCCGCCCATACCACACCTTTCATTGCTTCTCGGTTTGATAATTGACTCAACTGCAAATCGAGTCCTCGCTTTTCATAGACCTCGTTTTGACTAGTTGTCTTACGTAATTCTTTAACTTTCCTTGAAGACTTTTCTCTTTTCCTTTGCATTTCCTCATATTGAGTTTGTAACTCTTGTTGACGAGAAACAGTAGGATCTTCGAAATAAACTTCTTGTTGCGTCTCGATCGGTTTGGACGTTTCTCTTTCCTCTTGCTTGAAAATCTCACGCCAATCAACTTGCTCCTCTTGTTGCCTTCTCGGTTGCTGATTGGTACGTTGCCCACCTTGTTCTTGCTGCCCTTGACCAGCACCTGACAATCGCCCAAGCATGCTGATTATCCCACCGATGATAACTGCAACGAAAATGAAGTTTTGTGCAATAAAATCAAATAATTGTTCAATAGACAACGGCCATTCCTCCTTTCATCCGTAGGGGAGGCATCACTTAACCTTGTTTTGGATTGCTCGAGTCTCCATCAGTTGCTTTACTTATGGAACCGCGCATATCTGTATCAGCCATCACATTTTGGTAATTCATATAGTCCATAACACCCATATGTCCTTGGCGAAGCGCTTCCGATAATGCCATTGGAACTTCAGCCTCAGCCTCCACAACCTTCGCACGCATTTCTTCAACTTTTGCTTTCATCTCTTGTTCTTTCGCTACGGCCATAGCACGGCGTTCCTCTGCTTTCGCCTGAGCAATCTTCTTATCAGCTTCTGCTTGATCAGTTTGAAGTTCAGCACCGATGTTTTTACCGATATCAATATCAGCAATATCAATCGAGAGAATTTCAAATGCCGTACCAGCATCTAAACCTTTTGATAATACCGTTTGAGAAATCATATCTGGATTTTCTAATACCTTTTTGTGATTATGAGCAGAACCAATTGTTGATACAATCCCTTCACCAACACGAGCAATTACTGTATCTTCACCAGCACCACCGACTAAACGGTCAATGTTCGCACGAACTGTAATACGAGCTTTTGCTTTAACTTCAATTCCGTCCATTGCCACACCAGCAATAAAAGGTGTTTCAATTACTTTTGGATTAACACTCATTTGTACTGCTTCTAGCACGTCACGACCCGCTAAATCTATTGCAGCAGCACGCTCAAAGCTTAAATCAATATTTGCACGTTGCGCAGCAATTAACGCATTAACCACACGGTCTACGTTACCACCAGCAAGGTAATGTCCTTCTAACTTCGAAGTGCTTAAATCTAGACCCGCTTTTACCGCTTTAATTAACGGATTAACAACACGAGCTGGAATGACTCGACGTAATCTCATTCCTACTAATTCAAAAATTCCAATTCTTACCCCTGCAGCTAACGCTGAAATCCAAAGCATTACAGGAACAAATGTAAATAATACAGCAAGTAAAATTAATAAAATCGCAAGACCAATTAACAAACCAATACTACCAGCATCTAATGGCATATTGTAATTCCTCCCTTTTTCCTTTTAGTTTTCTTTTGCTTCTCTTACAACAATACGTGATCCAGAAGTGTAAATCACCTCAACACGCTTTCCTTGTCCAATATAGCCTCCCTCAGACACCACGTCAAGCCGTTCATGTCCAAATACAACAGAGCCTGACGGGCGGAGCGGTGTTAAAGTCTCTCCAATTTGACCCACTAATTCAGCTCTTGTTACATTGGAAATATAACCTTTTTCAGTGCTAGTCGAATCAGTATGAATAATTTTCCGCATTGGGCCTCGGTTACCGAAATACTTAAAAATAAAAATAGCAACTACTGTTGTGATGACTAAAGCAATCGCGATATATATAATCATCGAAGCAGTCGAAAAAGAAGCTAGCAACATACCTCCAATGACTGATGCAATGCCTAGTAATCCAAATATCCCGAATCCAGGAACAAATATTTCAACCATGATTAAAATAAATCCAATAACAAATAGAATCATTGATTCCCATCCTGCAAACCCTGCAAACATATGACCAAAGAAAAACAGCAATAGCGCAGAAATTCCCATAATACCAGGAACCCCAAAACCAGGAGAATACAGTTCTAAGACTAAGCCCAGGCTTCCAATCGACAGCAAAATAGGTATGACTACTGGATGAGTAACAAACCTTGCAATTTGTTCAGAGAAGCTGACTTCCATCTCTTTTTCAACTGCATCTTCTAAACCTAAATGATTTAAAAGTTCTGCTCGGTTTGAAGCAATCGCCTCAGCATACTCTACCTGCAGCGCTTGTTGAGCGGTTAGTGTCAAAAGTTCCCCTTCAGGTGCACCGAGTTCAGGCAAATCAATCCGATTATCAGCCATTGCAAGCGCATACTGTGGATCGCGTCCATTTAATTCAGCTGCACTACGCATTTCTGATAACCAATAAGATTGTGTCTTCTCTTCTGCAGCATTTCCTGCTCCGTCAATTACAGCCGCTGACCCCATCGTTGCACCGGGTGCCATCACGATCTCACTAGTGTTTAAAGCAATGTAAGCTCCAGCAGATATGGCTTTGCTTTTAACAAATGTAATAATCGGGATATCAGTTTCTTGAATTAACGTGGCGATATTACCTGCTGCATCAACTGCTCCACCAGGCGTATCCATTTCTAAAACAATATGAGTAGCTCCATCTTCTACTGCTGTAGAAAATGAACGAGTTAAAAAAGCTTCCAAACCTCTCTCAACTGTTTGTTCAACTGGGATGTAGTAAACAATCGGGCCTTCTGTGTCCCTCTCACTATGCACCAATAATTGAATTGGGATTAGGAGAAAGGCTAACACGAAAAACGCAAAAGAAAACATCAGCCGTCTTCGTCTTGTTGCCATAGTAATCCTCCCTTCTATATGACCTCTTTTATTTACGAAGCTCCATCGTATTTGGTTTCACTTTTTTATAAAAGAATCATAATCCTATCTTTCCCTACTCTCCCTAAATCTTATCATGAGCTCACTCATAATCTCTAGTAATGTCTATATGTTTATTCTAATTTGGCTATTTTTGATTCAAAAGGGATGATTTTAGACTCTTTGTTGTTTTTAATGAATTAGAAAAAAAGCGTTCGTCTCATATTGTTCACTTTTACTAAGGAAGATCCATATTCCAAAAATACCAATCCTCCTAAATATAAAAAACGCCTCATCTCTTATAAGAGATGAGGCGTTTATGTCATTATGATAAATGTTGTTGCACAAGACGATTCACAAGACCACCATCAGCTTTTCCTTTAACCTTAGGCATGACTGCTCCCATGACCTTACCCATGTCTGCTTTGGTTGAAGCACCTACTTCAGCAATTGCGTCTTGCACAATTTTCGATACTTCTTCTTCAGAAAGCTGTTCTGGCATATAGTCCACAAGCACGGCTAATTCAGCTCGTAGCTTGGAAGCTAAATCTTCACGGTTAGCTTGTTCAAACTCATGGAGGGAATCCTTGCGTTGTTTCAGCTCGCGATTAAGCACCGTAAGGCTATCATCGTCCGTTAACTCACGTCCGAGCTTAAACTGCTCGTTTTGCAACGACGATTTTACCATACGGATGACAGAGAGTCTATCCTTTTCCTTGTTCTTCATCGCATTCTTCATGTCTTGATTCAAACGTTCAAGAAGATTCAATGAAAGCACCCTCTCACTTCAATTAGAACTTACGTTTTCTTGCTGCTTCAGATTTCTTCTTACGCTTAACACTAGGCTTTTCATAGTGCTTACGCTTTTTAACCTCAGCCAACGTTCCTTCTTTAGAGAGTGATCTCTTGAAGCGACGAAGTGCAGCATCAATCGATTCGTTTTTGCGAACACGAGTTTCTGCCATTTTATTTCCCTCCCTCCGAAACAACCAACTCAGGACGTACAATCTGTTGAGTGCACGTCTTCTAGAATTATAATATATGGAAGCAAATTGGTCAACTGTAAAACGACAATTAACTCCTTCACCCAACTAAATCCATGAAAAAAGGCTCGGACAAAAGAGTTTAAATAACGAGAAATCCGAACGAAAGATGGTTACATCCGGAAATACACTTCGCTTTCCGCAGGCGGCCGGTGAGCCTCCTCGTGCATACGCACTGCGGGGTCTCACCCTTGCCTTTAATAAGGCCACTGAAAAAGGTGTGTTTTTCACCTTTTTCAGTGGTCTCTAAGCAATGAGCGAAACCGTTGCAATCTTTTAAAACCTGCTATGAGTGGGTTTCTCATAGCAGGCGCGCAACGTGTGAAGCCATTGTTGCTTCCTTGAATCTGCTAAAAAGGACCTTTTCAGTGGCCTACCTTTAATCCCTCAGGAGTCTACGTATATCTCCTCCGCTAAAGTTTCTGCATCGTTCGTATGCTCATTTAAACACTTTAGTATGTCCCAGCCTCTTAATTCCTCTATTCAATATGAACGATCTGCCCGTCTTCAATTGCCGCAATGGAAGCAATCCAGTCAAACCCATTATTAACAACACCAGTTAAATGCCAAACGAATTTATCTTCTGGTAATGCTTTAACACCCGCATCCATTTGTTCCATTATAGCGTGAGGATCTTCAACTGTACCTGCTAGCTTCATTGCTTCAACAATGACAAATAATGCTTGATAATTAAAAGCTGATTCAGCTGTCGGAACACGACCGTACTCTGATTCAAATAGAGAAATGAAATTCTCTGCACCAGATGCATCACTATCTCTGATTGGTAGCATACCGATTGCCCCTTCAATTTCTTCAAGTGATACTACACTATCCATTTCTTCAAACTTCGCTTGGTCCATCACCATGAAACCTCCTTCAAACCCGAGATCTCTTGCAGCCTTCATTAATAAAGCTGTCGGTTCAGACGGTCCCCCAACGAAGATAACGTCTGGGTCTTGATTTAGAGCATTTGTAACAATCGGGAAGAAATCCGTGTCTTTACCAAAATCAACTTCTCCATTGTAAACAACCTCTCCGCCGTGCTCTTCCCATACAGGTACTAACTCTTCAGTCCAATCCTTACCATATTGAGTTGCGGTTGGTAGTAAAGCTAAACGTTTCCCAAATCGTTCTTGTTGATAGGTTACAAATGGTTCCGGATACTGATCATATGAAGGGGGAATTCTTAATGTCAACTCGTTTCCTTGTGTAAGAATATCAGGTTCACTCGTATAAGCGGCAATCATAAAATTGTCTTGCTCATTGAAAACTTGTGTAGCAAAAACACCACCACTGTGCGGTACAAAAACAACAGGTGTTTTGTGTTCTTGTACAAGTCGTCTTGCATTTGTTCCTGCTTCATTCGGCAAATACATATCGTCTAAAGTAACTAAATTCAATTTATACGTCGTCCCAGCCACTTCAAACCCACCAGCTTCATTAATTTCGTCAGCTGCCATTCTCACCCCAGCTACGGTATTTTCACCATAAAAGGCAGCTGGACCACTTAACGGGCCAGTGTAGCCAATGTTTAAAACTTCCTCTCCCGCTTCTGTTTCAGGGGCCTCTACTTCCTCAGCAGGTGCAGGTTCTTGTGTTCCACTTGATTGTGTTGTACTTTCGCCTGAACAAGCAGCCAATGCCAATAAACCCGCTGTAACACATGACAACAAAAACCGATTCTTTTTTTTCATTTTCCATTTCCCCCATCATGATTAATATATTGAAATCCTAAGCCCCAATATAGGCTTTGCGAATTTCATCATTGTCAAGTAAAGCTTCTTTTGTACCTTCAAGCACCAAAGATCCATTTTCAAGCACATATCCCCTTGAAGAAATAGAAAGGGCAGCATGAGCATTTTGCTCCGCTAGCAAAACGGTAACCCCTGTTTGATTAATTTCTTGAATAACAGAAAACATTTGTTTGACAATTAAGGGCGCTAGACCAAGAGAGGGTTCATCAAGCATTAATAACTTGGGCTTTGCCATTAAAGCTCGACCGATTGCAACCATTTGCTGTTGTCCACCACTTAAACTCCCAGCTAAAGCTTGGCGTTTAGCTATTAAATCAGGAAAAAGATCATAGATTTTATCTAGTTGTCTTGACATTTCTGCTTTATTTCTTTTATACGTATAAGCACCCATTTTTAAATTTTCATGGACAGACATTTGTGGGAATAGCATTCTTCCCTCTGCACATTGCACAACACCTTCTTTAACTATTTGACTAGCCGACAAGCGATGGATAGCTTTATCCAAAAATTGAATGTCTCCAGAATCTGGTCGTTTTAAACCACTTATCGTTTGAAACAATGTACTTTTTCCCGCGCCGTTTGCCCCTAGAAGAACAACAAGTTCTCCCTGTTGAATCTCAAGATTGATGTGATTTAGAACAGAATTTGCTCCATGTTTCACGTATAGATTACGAAGCACTAGCATTGTCTGTCCCTCCTAAATAAGCATTGATTACATTTTCATCATTTTTTATGTCATTTGGCTTCCCTTCAGCAATCTTCTGACCGTGATTCAAAACAATGATATGATCGGCTAAAGACATAACCATCGGCATTTTATGTTCGATTAAACAAACAGTCTTACCATGATTAACCATTTTCTTCATGAGTTCAGCTAGCCCTTCTGTTTCGTCAGGATTTACTCCAGCTGCTGGTTCATCCAAAAGAACTAATTCAGGGTCCGTTGCCAATGCGAGAGCAAAAGCAACACGTTTTTGTTGTTCCTGAGTAATGGCTGAAATTGGTGCATAAGCAATTGAACTCGCTCCAACAAACTCAAGAACTTCTTCTGCTTTTTGTAAGCACTTCTTTTGCTCAAGCTTCTCTCTCTTTGTTCGAAAGATAGCATCAAATAACCCTGCTTTCGTCCTTAAACGATGTCCAATTAAGACATTATCTAATACTGTAGCCTGTTCAAATAAATGTGTGGTCTGAAACGTTCTTCCAACACCAAGTCTAGCAATCTTATCAGCCTTTAACCTCGATATGTCCTCCCCCTTATAAATCACGTTTCCAGAGGATGGTAAGTGAAACCCACTAATTAGATTAAAAAATGTTGATTTCCCTGCACCGTTTGGTCCAATAACAGCGGTAATCGTTCCTCTCTCAATAGAAGCACTAACGTTTTGAACAGCCGTTAGTCCACCAAATGATTTAGTCAACTGATCAATCGTTAATAGCACGGGCAGATCCTCCTTCTAAACTTTTCTGAGTTGCTTGTTTTTTGTGTTTACGTTTTGCCTTCCACATTAAGTAACCTCCAACCAGCCCTCTTGGATAAAACAATACTAATAGCACAACAATCGGGCCAAAAACAAGCATTCGAAATTCCTCTAGAAACTGAAGCATTTGAGTTAGGACCACAACAATAAACGTGCCGACAACTGGCCCAGCGAGTGTCCCTATTCCACCGACTAGCAAGTAAAGTAAAATTTCAAACGCCACATGAATATCTGCCATTTGTGGCCCAATGAAGCGCACATAAGAGGCATAAAGAGCACCAGCTAATGCAGCAAAGGCTGCAGATAAGACAAAAGCTAATAATTTATTCTTCATGACAGAGATTCCTAAAGTTTGAGCTAGCTCCTCGCTGTTTCTTATCGCCATAAATGTTTTCCCTAATAGAGAATGAAACAGACGATACATAATAAAAATGGTTAACAATAAGAAAAACAACATCAAATAGTAATATGAAATCATAGATTCGAAACTTATGGGTCCAATAGGTGACGGATTAGGGATTCCGATAAGTCCCCTTACCCCACCCGTTAAATCTGATTTATAAATAAGAAGGTAAATCATAAATCCAACAGACATGGTGTAAATCGCAAAAAAGTGTGATTTCGTGCGAAGAGCAACTAAACCTATTCCAAGGCTAATAATGGCTGTAAAAACAATGGCTAGAATGAACGCAATCCAAAAGGGCACACCACCTTTTACCGTTAAAAGTCCTAAACTATAAGCGCCTATTGCAAAAAAGCCAGCATGAGCAAGGGACAATTGTCCTGTTAATCCAGTAATAGTATTTAGTCCATAGACAGCTATTGACCAGATAAATACTAAAATGAGAATTTGCATGTAATATTGATTCGGAACAATAAGGGGAAATACCAGTACTGCTAAAAGTAAAATTCCGTAAAACCACGTTTTTCTATCAACCTTCATCTCACTTTACCCCCTTTGCAAATAACCCTGTTGGCTTAAGTGTTAAAATTAATACAAGGAGGAAAAAAGCGATTAAATCTTTATAGTCAGTTGATAAATAAGTAGCCCCTAGACTTTCTGCCATTCCAAGAATGTATCCCCCGATGATAGCCCCAGGTATGCTCCCCATACCTCCGATAATAATGATGACAAAAGCTTTCATAATAACGAGATTCCCCATACTTGGAAACACTAGATTAATGGGTGCAGATAACGCAGCTGCAGCGGCGGCGAGTCCACCTGCTATCGCAAAGGTCATCATCGCCACTCGGCTAGAGTGGATCCCGACAAGAAAAGCTCCATTCCGATTCTGTGACATGGCAATGATGGCCGCCCCTGTCATCGTTTTTGTCAAAAATAAATGAAGCAAAACCATTAGAATTACAGCCGCAACAATCACTAGTATTCTTTGAATCGTTACCGTTAAACCGAATATTTGGATAGAGTCTCCATAAGGCGTTATCATACGTTGATATTGACTTCCCCATGTATACTGAGCTAGTGATTCTAAGAAAAATAAAATCCCTATCGCTGCAATCATAATTGGAAGCGGATCTTTCGGATCTAAGCGACTAAACACGATGCGCTCCATCAAAACCGAAACAAACGCTACGAATAGCACTGCTATTAAAATCGCAATCCAATAACTGACTCCTAGAGCTGTCATTGCAGTTAAAGCAATATAAGCCCCAACCATATACAAGGCCCCATGAGCAAAATTCGGTACATGCAATATTCCAAACACCAGAGTTAAACCTAATGCCACTAAGCTGTAAACGCTTCCAATAGTGAGACCATTTAATAACTGCTGAAATAAAAGCTCCACACCTAGCCCTCCTTTTACAGCAAATTCTTTAAAGGGGGAAATCCCCCTATGGTTTTAATATGAGCTTACCTGTTGTTTTCCGTCCTTGCATTAACGTATGAACAGTTGCGGCTTCTTCTAAAGAATACACACCACCGATTTGTAATTTTAACTCTCCCTTGCCAACATATGTTAATAGTTCTTGCATACTCTTTTGTAACAAAGCTGGTTTTCTCATAATCTGTGGCAAGAAAAATCCAATAACCGATTGATTACGCGCCATTAGTGAAGATGGATTAAATGGACTTTGTTCACCACTTGCCACTCCATAAATAACTAATCGACCAAATGTGGCTAAACATTTTAACGTGTCAATAAACACTCTACCTCCGGCCATTTCAAGGGCAACATCTACGCCTTTTCCGTTTGTTGCTTCTAGCACCTGTTCATGCCAATTTCCCTCGCTATAATTGATCAATACATCGGCACCAAGCTCTTTAACAATGTTAAGTTTTTCAGCTGAACTAGCAGTCGCTATCACCTTTCCTGCTCCAAATAACTTCGCCAGTTGAACCGCGATCGTTCCTACCCCACCAGCAGCTGCGTGTACAAGCACTGTTTCTCCTTCTTCTAATTGCCCCATTGTCTTTAAAACGTGGTAAGCACTTAGCCCTTGTAAAGGTAATGCGACAGCATGTTCAAAGCTTACGTTATTAGGGATCGGCATTAATCCTCTCTCGTCTGCAATGGTGTGTTCTGCATAACCTGTTGCTCGTTTTGAACCAAGCAACGTTACAACTCGATCTCCTTTTTTAACGGAAGCTACGTCCTCCCCTACTTCCTCAATGACTCCAGCTACTTCCGCTCCAGGAACAAACGGTAGTGGAGTCGGAACTACATACTGCCCTTCTCTTCTTGCCGTATCTGCATAATTAACTCCAATGGCTTCAATCTTAATAAGAACCTCTTTTGCTTCCGGTGTTGGTCGATCCAAGTCTACTATTTGTAAAACGTCTGGACCTCCGTAGCTTGAAAACTGAATTGCTTTCATATCTTGTATCCTCCTTATTTTCCTTGGAACTTTGGTTTTCGTTTTTCTTTAAATGCCGATACCCCTTCAAGATGATCTGCGGTTGTAACCATCATTGATTGAGTAATCTGCTCAGCTTCCAAGATATCTTGCATACTCGCTGTATCAGCTAGATTCGTTAACTTTTTCATCAATCCTATTGCTCTTGTTGGTTGTTGACCTATCGACATGGCAAACACCTTGGTTCTTTCCTCCATTTCATTAAGAGGAAATACATGATTCACCAAGCCCCACTGCTCAGCTTTCTTCACATCCAGTGGCTTCGCTGTAAATAAGAGCTCTTTTGCCTGATAAGGTGTTAAAGCTCGTGGAATAAAGAAGTGTCCTCCTCCATCAGATACAAGCCCAACTTGGGCAAAACTTAAAATAAAGGACGTATCTTCAGCAGCTACAATTAGATCACATGCAAGCGCCAGATTAAAGCCTGCTCCAGCAGCAAATCCATGAACTGCCGCAATAATCGGCTTTTCTAATTGCCTCATTTGTTCAATTAGACCATTTAACTGACCAATATGATCGTAGACTTGAGACGGATTAGCCTCACCCATTGTCTTTACGTCTCCACCAGCACTAAAAGCTCTTCCAGCTCCTCGAATCACAATGACTTTAACCTCATCATTTTCAAGAGCTTGTGTAAAACAGCTTTTTAAACCACTAATCATCTCAGGACTAAAAGCGTTTAATGAACTGGGTCTATTCAGTGTTAACTCCATAATGCCATCTTCTATTACAACAAGAAGATCTTGTAAGTTCATTGTCTCATTCATTCCAATACCTCCCTTATACAGTTAACCATCCTCCATCAATCAATAAATCTGTTCCCGTTACATAACTAGCGTCTGAAGATGCAAGGAAGGCAATTGCTTTTGCCACCTCATCAGCTCTTCCAACTCGTTGCAATAACGTGTGACGCTCAATTGCCTGTTGAAAGGCCGGATTCTTTAGACTCTTATCCGTCATCGGTGTTTCGACAAAGCCAGGTGAAATTGAATTGACACGAACTTGATTCGAAGCTAACTCTCCAGCCAGAGCCTTTGTTAAATGAATAACAGCCGCTTTAGCTGTACTGTAATGAGGTATTTTCGCTCCTGCTTTATGTCCAGATAGAGAAGCTACATTAACGATTGCTTTATTTTCTCCTTCTGTTCTAGCCAATACGGGCCCTATATGTTTAGCCATTAAGAAGACACTAGTAACATTTGTTTTTTGAACATGTTCCCAGTCCTTCTCTTCTAATTCAAGAATAGAGCCACCCGATGAAGTTCCGGCATTATTAATTAACACGTTAACACCATCAAAGTTTTCTTTTAAATAAAGCGCTAATAACTCCACCTCTTCTTCGGCGGTTACATCAGCTACATAAACATATAAATGATCATTTAATGTTTTCTCAGCAACTTCTCGCGCGACTTTTTCAAGCTTTTCTTTTGTTCGACCAACTAGCACAACGGTCGCACCTTCTTCCGCTAGCCTTTGAACAGTTGCTTCACCAATCCCACTTCCTGCTCCTGTAATAACAACAACCTGATCTTGAAATCGCTTCACCTTATTTTCCTCCTATGAACAAATGTACTGACCAGATTCATTGACCGCTTGAGCAATTAATCGTAGACGCGTTGTTCGATTCGAGAATACTAGTTTTTGAGAATAAAGTGCTAGCAATTGTCTTAGGCCGTCTACCTCAGTTGATGAATCAAAACTAGATAATAATAGATCTATTCTCATTTTTACAATGGAGAGACTTTTTTCAACAACGGTTGTCGCTAAAAGATTCGGTATAGCCTCCTCACCTAGTTCATTTGTTTTAACAGCTCTTAAAACAGCTGATTCTGCTGCAAATAACTCAATTGCTATATCAGCAAGCTTCATCAATACTTCCTGTTCTTGTTCAAGATCCATCCCGTACTCCTTGAAAGCTAAACCAGAGAGTGCAAGATACATGTTGCGAATCCACTCTAGCGCTTCTTGCTCTTTCTCAAGATGGCTATATTCTTTTACTTCAGTTGGATTGGCTTGTAACTTAGCAACAGCTTCCGCAATAGCCTTTTGGATTGGCAACTCTCCTTTTGCTCCTTTTTTTAGAAATGTACCAGGAATTAATAAACGGTTGATTTCGTTTGTCCCTTCAAAAATACGATTAATTCTTGAATCTCTGTATGCTTGTTCTATTGGATACTCCTTAATAAATCCAGCTCCACCGTGAAGCTGTAAGGATTCATCAACAACAAAATCCAACGTCTCGGAACCATAAACCTTACAAATGGCACACTCTAACGCGTACTCCATCATTCTTTTCCCTACAACAGAAAAGTCTGATGTATCATTCAGATCACCGAGAGCATCCTCAAGAAGCGCAGCTGTTCTGTATTGTACTGATTCAGCCGCATAAATTCGAGCAGCCATCTCTGCCACTTTTTCTTTCGTTGCACCAACTCACTTATTCTTTTTTTGAATTGTTTCCGTTCGTTTGTATGTTGGACAGCAAGCTTTAATGATCCTTTTGCTCCTCCCATACAAGCAGCTCCTAAATTAAACCGTCCGAGATTCAGTACATTTAGAGCGATCACATGACCTTTGCCAATGATTCCAAGTACGTTTTCTACAGGGACCTGACAATCTTCTAAAATAACGCTACGAGTAGAAGATCCTGTAATCCCCATTTTCTTCTCCTCAGGTCCAAGACTTAACCCAGGAAAATCTTTTTCAACGATAAAAGCTGTAAACTTCAAACCATCAACCTTGGCATAAACAATAAACGTGTCAGAAAATACAGCATTTGTAATATACAATTTTGTGCCATTTAGAACATAATGACTGCCAGCTTCATTTAAAACAGCTGTTGTTTTAGCTGCTAATGCATCTGATCCTGATGCTGGTTCAGTTAAACAATAAGCTCCTAAAAATTCTCCTGATGCTAGTTTCGGTAAGTATTTCTTTTTCTGTTCTTCCGAGCCAAAATAAGTAATTGGCAAAGTTGCTATACATGTATGATTGGATTGAGCCACCCCATAACTACTCGATTGCCCAACCATCTCTCCGACAATTCCTTTACTAACCTTATCTAAACCTAAACCACCATAGTGTTCAGGGATACTATGTGCAAGCAAACCTAATTCTCCTGCTTTTTTTAAAAGTGCGACTGTTACATCAAAATGTTGTGACTCGATTAACTCCCGCTTTGGAAGCACCTCTTTTTCAATGAACTGTCTTGCCGTTTGTCCGATCATCAATTGTTCCTCACTTAGATCTTCTGGGGTGAAAATCTCCTCCACTTTGCTCGCTTTAACGAGAAAAGAACCACCCTTCATTTCTTTTTTCAGTTGTTCCATCTTTGTTTTCCTCCTTCCACTTTATATAGCCGTTATTGTAAATAGGGACACGATCATCACAATTTTCATTTGCGACATACTCTATATCTGATTTGCAATTATGTTCTAGTAAAAATTGACCTACAGCTGAATCAGCAAGCACTTTGTAAGCATCTTTTTGAGAATGTTGGTAAAAGAGAGCAGAAGCCTTGGCTCCATCAGTGAATTCAGCTTCTGGTCGTAATTGTTCTAAACAACTAACAAGATAGCCCGCTCCGTAAAAATCTTCTAAACAAAATTGTCCACTTGATCCTGAGCATACGATGATAATATGTTGATCTGGCTTTAGTGCTCCAATCGCTTCTTTTACGACCGCTTTCCCGTTTCTAAGTGTAGCGGCATATAATTTTCCTGCTTTTTCGGATCTTCTTAACGCTACAGTCCCATTCGTCGTGGCTAAGATCGCGGTCTTCCCTTTAACATAACGGGTAAGTAGTGTCGGATTCGGGGCAATAAACCCATCTAGCACTCTTCCATTTTTCTCTCCAATTAAAATAAATTCATCTGGATGATAACGAGTCGAAAGTTTCAATGCCTCGCTCTCATCTTCAACTGGAATCACCTTACTAGCACCACCTTCTAGTGCAGCAGCTATTGTTGTTGTTGCTAACAGTACATCTAAAACAATAACAACGTGACCAGCTAGCTTCTCTGGGACAATATCTTCTTTCTTCATTAAAACTTGGATCATCACCGTACACGCCTCCTTTAAGGAGCTTTTTAACTTAATTTGGTAGCTGCTGTTTGACGCGCATGACCGATTAATGCGGCTACTGTTTGATTTAACCGTGCAAAGCGCGGATCCTGCGTTTGCCCTTTATGAAAACGATAATAAATTTGCTGAGCTATTACAGCTAGTTTGAAATAGGCAAAGGTAATGTAGTAATGAAGATCTGAAATGTCGCGACCGCTTTTTTTAGCATAGCGCTCTGCCCATTCAGCTCTCGTAAAAAATCCTGGTAACACCGTAACAGGCGGCTTTCCAAACCCTTGTTTAAGTTCAATAGGATCGTTGTGTTCAATCCAATAACTGAGGGCAACACCAACATCTGCAAGTGGATCACCTACAGTTGCCATCTCCCAATCAAATAAACCTACCATGTTCCAATTATCGCTTGAGAACATGGTGTTATTTAATTTGTAGTCGTAGTGAATCACAGTCGCTTTCTGTGACAGAGGTTGATGTTTAACAAGCCAATTAGTTAAATCTGTAACGCCTGGAAGATCACTTGTCTTTGAACGCTCATAACGGTTAATCCAACCACCTACTTGTCGTTCGAGAAATCCATTTGGCTTTGCAAGCTTAATGAGTTCAGTTTCTTGATAATCAATTTGATGTAGATGAACTAGTTGATCTACCATTTGTTCAGAAATGCGTCGACCAAGCTCAGCTGTTGGCATTATTGAATCCGGAAACTCTGTATCTAGCACAATTCCTTTTTTCCTCTCCATTAAGAAGAAAGGGCTTCCAATAATAGATTCCTCCGAACAATAACAAAAAGGTTTAGGGACTGGAGGAAAATAAGGATGCAAAGAGGACATAACAGCAGACTCTCGCTTCATATCATGAGCCTTAGGAGCTACTGGGCCAAGTGGTGGACGTCTTAGAACAGCCTCCCAATCGCCAATCTTTAGTAAGTAAGTTAAGTTAGAGTGTCCTGTTGGAAATTGACTGATGATCAAATCTCCCTCTGGTATCTCTTTTATTAATGATCTAATATACAATTCAAGTTCTTTCTTAGGTAATTCTTCACCAGGTCGAACATCAATGGTCTCTTTCATATTAACCTCCTTACTTGTGCTTAAATAAAGGCTTGCGCTTCTCAATAAAAGCCTGAACTCCCTCTCTTATATCTTCTGTTTGAAAGACTTCCGAAAACAAGTTTGCTTCAAGCTCTATCGCCGCTTGTATATCTAGATCTAGCCCTTCATTTACAGCACGTTTTATGCGAGATAAAGCTGGGAGTGAATAGCGCTTTATTTTTGTCGCTATAACTAATGCTTTTTCCATTCCTTGACCTTCTGGTACGACATGATTGACAAGTCCAATTCTTTCAGCTGTTTCTGCTTGAATTGGTTCGCCTGTAAACATGAGTTCTTTTGCTCTCGCATCACCAATTAGCCTCGGTAATCGTTGCGTTCCTCCTCCACCTGGAAAGAGACCTAACTTAATTTCAGGTAATCCAATTTGGGCATGAGCTTCGGCAATTCGAATATCACAAGTTAACGCTAGCTCACACCCACCACCAAACGTTAATCCATTTAAGACAGCGATTGTAGGCTTGGCACAAAAATCAATTTGATTCAAAACAGCATGCGTTTCCATTATTGGTTCTTTCATATTGGGATGATCCATCAGCTGAGGAAACTCCTTGATATCAGCTCCCGCCATAAAAGCAGTTTGACCTGCTCCAGTTAAGATAATCACAACCGTTTCACTATCTTCTTCTAGTGATTGAAAAGCTTCTTGTAACCCTGTAGTCACCTGATGATTCATGACATTTAAAGGAGGATTGTTAATTGTGACAGTGGCAATTCCGCCTTCTTTCGTTATCTCAACAACGCTCATGACTTCACCTCATGCTTCCCGTAGTCATACCAACCTTTTCCTGTTTTTCTACCAAGAGTTCCAGCTTTAACCTTTTCTTCAATACATGCTGCTGGTAAATCAGCAGGATCTTGCGTTTCCGCGTAACGTTGTTGATTAACAAAATAGGCAACATCAATGCCTGATAAGTCCATCAATGCAAATGGACCAATAGGATGGTTAAGGGCTTTTTTACAAATTAAATCTATGTCTTCAAAACTAGCGTATCCTTCTTCATATAAGGAAACTGCTTCCTTAGTTAACGCTCCGAGAATTCGATTAGCAATAAAACCAGAGATTTCTTTCTGTAAAAGGACGGCTGTCCGGTTCATTTGTCGACATACTTCCATCGTAATTTCCGCCGTTTCTTCAGATGTATGTTCACTTTTAACAACCTCGACACAGTCCATAACTAGTGGTGGAAAGAAGAAATGCATGTTACACACTTTGTCAGGGCGCTTTGTCACTTCGGCAATTTTAGAATTGACGATTGTCGATGAATTAGTGGCTAAAATAGCATGTTGTGGAGCCAGTTCATCAAGCTTTTCAAATAACTCTCGTTTTGCATCTAATTTTTCAACGATGGCTTCAATGATAAAATCAGCATTTGAAACGGCCTCTACTAAATGTGTCGTAAAATGAAGTCTAGTAAATGCTTGTTGCAGCTTTTCTTCTGTGATTTTCCCTTTTTTTACCCACTTTCCAAGTTGAAACTCAAGGCTTTGTTTCGCTTTTTGAAGAGAGCTCTCCTCTATATCTTGTATAGTAGTTTCATAGCCTCCAAGTGCAGCGAGCATGGCAATTTGGTGCCCCATTGAGCCCGCTCCTATTACAGCAATGTTTGAAATCGTTTTCGTCATTCGTACCCCTCCTAATTTAAATACTAACCAGTTAGTATGTTTTAGAGAAAGCGAATCCCCTGCCAGGATTCTTATGTTGATTTGAGCCCATTTAACATAAAATCAATATAAATGGTGGATACAGCTTTTTCATCTAATTTCCCTTTAGGATCAAACCAATGATAACTCCAGTTTACGGCTCCTAAAATAGCTAGAGATACAATTTCTACATTTAAGTCTTGACGAAATTCACCTGAATCAATGCCTTCCTGTATCGCTTGATTCATATTTTTCCTAAACTGATCTCGTTTGTGAAAAATATCATCTAAATGTTCTTCATTAAGATGCTGCATTTCTCTAAAAAACACTCTTGCACTTTGCCCATGCCCTTCGATATGCTTCATAATCATATAAACAATATCATAGAGCTTTTGCTCTGAGCTATTTTTAGTTTCTAATATTTCTTTTTGGCTTTGTAATAAGTCATCAATATAACGAAGGTGAATCTCCATCAGGAGTTCTTCCTTGCTTTTGAAGTAATAATAAAACGTCCCCTTCGTCACTCCAAGCGACTCAACGATGTCCTGAATGGATGTTTCAGTGAATCCATTCTGACCAAACATCCCGATGCTAACTTCAATAATTTTTTCTTTCATGCTGTCCGCCTCACAATCCCTCTTTAAATCATCCGTTCTAGTATACCATAAATTGATAGGTTAATTTTAAGTAGACGGATGTGTGAGTACATCTAAATCTTAGTAAGTTAAACCGCCCCCATCAACCATTAACGTTGTACCCGTAATATAAGAAGCTTCTTCAGATACTAAGAAACGAATTGCGTTGGCTACTTCTGTTGGAGTTCCTACTCTCCGTAACGCATTAGCTCGGCTAAGCACTTCCCATTTCTGTTCTTGCTCTTTCCAGCCATCAACGATCGGAGTATCAATTACTCCAGGCGCTACTGCATTTACTCGGATATTGTGCTTTCCATATTCGAGCGCTGCATTTTTTGTTAATGTAATGACCCCTGCCTTTGAAGCATTATAAGCAGACATTAACTTTTTACCTTTAAAGCCTAGTAGACTAGAAACATTCACAATTGCTCCCCCGCCACTTTCTTCTATAAGTGGAATAGCGTATTTCATTCCTAGAAATACTCCTGTTAAATTAATATCAATCACTTTTTGCCATTCAAGCACAGGTAAATCTGTTAGTTTTATCTCTCTATTGCCAACTCCAGCGTTATTAATTAACACATGTAATTGACCGTATTGTTTTTTCACTTCTTCAACAGTCTGTTTCACGGCTTCTTCTACACTAACATCACAATGTTGAAAAGAAGCTTTAATTCCGTCTTTATGCAACTGCTCAACTAGGTTGTGACCTTTTTCATTCACATCTGCAATTACAATCTCCATTCCATCAGCAGCTAACCTACGAACAGTAGCCAGACCAATTCCACTACTTCCACCTGTTACAAGCGCTACTTTAGGCATTCCATGACCTCCTATGACTCCCTTTCTAGCAGAGCTGCAATTCCTTGACCTCCACCAATACAAGCTGTAATTAAAGCAAATTTTCCTTCTCTTCTTGCTAGTTCATAAATTGCCTTTGTCATTAATATTGCACCAGTAGCTCCTAAGGGGTGTCCATGTGCAATAGCCCCGCCGTTTACGTTTAACTTCTCAGGATCAAAATCAAGCTCACGATTTACCGCTAATGTTTGCGCAGCAAAAGCTTCATTGCACTCTATTAAGTCAATCTCATTTAGATTTATTTTTGATTTCTCTAATAACTCTCTTACAGCTGGAACTGGACCTATCCCCATAATGTTAGGATCTACCCCTCTAACACTAAATTGCCTTACTACAGCTAAAGGTTTTAAGCCAAGTTGCTCAGCTTTTTCACGAGACATGACCACAAGTGCGGCTGCCCCGTCGTTTAAACCAGAACTATTCCCAGCTGTTACAGTGCCATTTTTAAGAAAGGCTGGTGATAGTTTTGCTAAACCTTCTTTTGTTGTTTGAGGTCTTGGATGTTCATCTTCCTTAAAAACAACCGGATCACCTTTACGAACAGGTATTTCCACTGGTACAATCTGTTTTGCAAAATAGCCATTTTTCATTGCTTTTGCCATTCGTTGCTGACTAATGAATGCAAATTCGTCTTGCTCTTCTCTAGTAATCTGATATTTTTCTGCCAAAGCTTCAGCTGTTATTCCCATAGGCGGGTTTCCAATGTGAGAAGGTGATAGTTTTGCTGGCCTAATGTTTGGTGGTGTAGAAGCATAAGCAATTGTTGGTCTATCCATTAGATAAGGAGCTCTACTCAAGCTCTCAGTTCCACCTGCTAGATAAACATCACCGACTCCAGCTTGAATCGCTTGTGCAGCTAGGAGAACTGAATTAATACCTGATCCGCATTGTCGATCAATTGTAAGTCCAGGTGTAGCAAATGGAAACCCTGCTTCTAAAGCACTGAGCCTTGCTATATTTCCTCCACCACTGGATACATTTCCTAAAATAACATCATTTAATTCACTCGCTGAAAGGTTGATTCTGTTAAGAGCTTCTTTAAGGACAACAGCTGTAAATTGTTCAGCCTCTAGTGTTGCTAATGCTCCTCCTTGTCTAGCAATTGCGGTTCTGACCGCACTAACGATAACAGCATCACGGTTTGCCATCTCATCTACTCCTTTACATTGCGTGCATTCCACCATCTACAATTAATGTATCTCCTGTTACATAATCAGACGCTCTTGAAGCTAAAAATAACGCAGCCCCTTGTAAATCCTTTTCTCCACCAAGCCGACCCAGGGGTGTTCGCTCTTTAATAAATTTCTCACCGTGTGCAATTAACCCTTTTGACATCTTCGTTGGAAAAAAGCCTGGTGCTATCGCATTAACATGTATACCATGCTTCCCCCACTTTGATGCCAAATCTTTCGTAAAGGTAATGACTGCTCCCTTGCTCGTGTTGTAACCAATTGTATCCATAAATCTTGGATCTACTCCACCAAGTCCTGCGACAGAAGCAATATTTATAATTTTACCTCGCCCATTTTTAATCATTTCGGTTCCTACTGCTTTAGACATGAGGAAGGTCCCTGTGACATTTACATTTAAAACTTTATTCCATGCCTCAAGTGGCATGTCAACGGCTGGTGCTCCCCAAGTTGCTCCACTATTGTTAACTAAAATATCTATCTTTCCAAACGTTTCTATTGTTTGTTCCACTACTGCTTTTACTTGATCTTCGTTTGAAACATCACACTGAATGGCAATCGCCTTAACCCCTTTTTCCTGCAACTCTTCACACACCTCGACACAGGCCTCGAGTTTTCTAGAACAAAGGACGAGGTTAGCCTTTGCATCCGCAAAGGCATGAGCTATTTGCCTACCTAACCCCCGACCGCCTCCTGTAACAATGGCGGTTTTTCCTGTTAAATCAAACAAAGATAATGCATTCATTTATATCCACTCCTTAAGATGAAGCATTGCTTTTTTTAAGTCGATCCATTTCTTCGTCTCTCAATTTACGTTTCAGCAATTTCCCTACTGCTGATTTAGGTAATTCATCACGAAATTCAATTTCTTTTGGAACTTTATAGGCAGCTAAATGCTTCTGACAAAACGCAATTATATCCTCTCTGTTCAACAGCGCATCTTGCTTTGGTGTAATATAAGCTTTAACCGTTTCACCACGGTATTCATCAGGAACTCCAAGTACAATAACTTCTTGCACTCCTGAATACTGATAGATAACTTCCTCAATTTCACGAGGGTAGATGTTAAATCCGCTCGCAATAATCATGTCTTTTTTTCGGTCAACGATATAAAAATAGCCATCCTCATCCATTTTTGCTAGATCTCCTGTAAACAACCAACCATCACGTAATGTTTTTTGAGTTTCTTCTGGCTTTCTCCAATATCCCTTCATCACTTGAGGACCTTGGATAATTAATTCACCAACCTCACCGACTGCCACTTCTTCAATTCCTGTGTCGGTCTCTCTTACTACTTTTGCATTCGTACTAGGCAATGGTATCCCGATACTACCTGCTTTCCTTTCTCTAAATGAAGGGTTGAAATGCGTCACTGGACACGCTTCAGATAACCCAAAACCTTCACAAATTTGCTTTCCAGTCCCTCTTTCAAATGCTTCAAGCGCTTCAACTGGTAGTGAAGAACCACCACTAATGAAGTTGCTAATTTGATCAAGACCAAATGTTTCATATTGACCTACTTGATTGAAGCCAACATACATCGTTGGGACTCCCGCAAATTGGAACGGCTTTTCTTTTGAAATGATTTCTAATACTTCTTTCATCTCAAATCTTGGAATAAGGATTTGATTTCCTCCATGGCTAACCGCTAAGAAGTTACAGCAAGTTAAGCTGAAAATATGAAAGAGAGGCAAAACATTAACAATACTTGCATTTTCAGGTTTATTTTCAAGCGTTCTGAACATGAAATCATACGTTTGCTCGATATTTGAAATAAAATTGTGGTGAGTGAGCATAACACCTTTAGATACTCCAGTTGTTCCACCTGTGTATTGTAAAACAGCAATATCTTCCTTTGGCTCAAGAACTACTTGTGGTGCTGGTTGTTTCATAGTTTGTAAGAAGGTTTCAAAGCGAATATCTCCCGCGTCTAGTTCAATCTCTGTATCTGGCTTCAATGCGACGACGATTGCTTTTTTAGTCGGTACATTTTTTCGAACGGCTTTGAATATTGGATATAAATCAGACAAGATCACAATATGAGAGGCTTCTGAATCCAAAAGTAGATACTCTAGTTCACGAGCTACATACATCGGATTTACTTGAACAACAATTCCACCCGTACGTAACGTCCCAAAAATGGAGAACAAATATTGGGGGCAGTTGGGCAACATAATGGCGAGTCGATCTCCTTTTTGAAAATCGTCAGCGTGTAAGGCACCGGCAAACACTTCACTCATCTGCTTTAATTCTTTGTAATTCCATGTACGCCCATAAAATGTAATAGCCGTATTGTCTCCATGTTTTGAAACCGTTTCATCTAATAGATCATTTAGTGATTTTGCTTCTATATTAGCGTGCTCCTTCACTCGTTCATCGTATAAGGATAGCCAACGTTTTTCCATCTTACATTCCTCCTCAAAATATGAATTATCTAGTGAAATAGGGCTTTAATTCTTGCTTTGCTATCGCTTCTAGATGCACTTCATCTGGACCATCGGCAATTCTTAACGTTCTGATCCCAGCAAACATGGCTGCTAACGGAACATCTTCACTTACGCCAGCTGCTCCAAATGCTTGAATCGCACGATCAATGACTTTTAGAGCCATATTAGGTGCTATTACTTTAATCATTGCTATTTCCTTTTTGGCCACTTTATTTCCTACCGTATCCATCATTGAAGCTGCCTTTAAAGTCAACAATCTCGCTTGTTCAATCTCGATTCTTGACTGCGCAATCCATTCTCTTACCACACCCTGCTCGGCGAGCGTTTTTCCAAATGCCACTCGACTTACAACACGTGTGCACATTAACTCAAGCGCCCGCTCTGCTGCACCAATTGTTCTCATACAATGATGAATGCGTCCGGGTCCTAATCGCCCTTGTGCAATCTCAAATCCTCTTCCCTCTCCTAATAAGAGATTCGATGCTGGCACTCTTACATCGTCAAACTCAATTTCCGCATGTCCATGAGGGGCATCATCATACCCGAAAACCGGAAGCATACGTTTAATCTTTACACCTGGTGTTTTGGTAGGAACTAAAATCATGGATTGCTGTTTGTGACGTTCTGCTGTAGGATCAGTTTTTCCCATTACGATTAATATTTCACACCTAGGATCTCCTGCACCTGAGGACCACCATTTTGTACCGTTAATAACATATTCATCGCCTTCTTTTATAATCGAAATTTCAACATTGGTTGCATCCGAAGAAGCGACATCTGGCTCAGTCATTGAAAAAGCAGAACGGATTTCCCCGTTTAGTAATGGAGTTAGCCATTTGTCCTTTTGCTCTTTTGTACCATAACGGACTAACACTTCCATATTTCCTGTATCAGGAGCATTACAATTAAACACTTCAGGAGCTATTGCTGATCTCCCCATAATTTCACAGAGCGGTGCATATTCAACGTTTGTTAGACCGGCACCTTCCTTTGCATCTGGTAAAAAGAGATTCCATAACCCAGCTTGTTTCGCTTTCTCTTTCATCTCCTCCATTACTGGCGGAATGTAAGAAAAACGATTTGTTGAATCTAATTGCTCTTCATAACGTTTTTCATTCGGATAGACAACTTCATCCATAAACGACTGCAAATCATTTTGTAAGCGTTTAACTTTATCACTATAAGAAAAGTTCAAATTGTCCTCCCCTTCCATTTATACATACTAACCAGTTGGTATGTAATACCCATAAAAATGAATAGCAATTCATATTGTTTCTCTTTCACTATACAATAAACATTCTGATTATTCAATTACTATTTTATTCGATTTTTTGTCATGCTTGTTCAGTTTTGTCCATAGATTGATTAGTGAGGTGATCATAGTGATCAAAGAATTATTTTCCTTGTTAGCTGTATTTATTGCTTTATTCTTATTTGGAATGGTTGTTATGAGAGCTGGACTCTTTCAACTCGGACAAGCGCGCTTTCAAGAAATTCTTTTTAAGCTTACAAATTCGGCTTGGAAAGGAATGATTGTTGGGGCTGTTGCTACAGCCATTTTACAGAGTAGTTCCGCAATTATTATCATGACAGTTGGACTCGTAGCCACTAGACTGCTTTCCTTTCGCCATTCTATAGGTATTATTTTAGGAGCCAATATTGGTACAACCATGACAACAGAACTACTTGCACTAGATTTATCGTTATTTATAGTACCACTGTTAATCATCGGTTTACTGGCTCTACTCCTACCTAATTCAAAAGCTTACTCAATAGGATGCTTGTCTTTTGGCTTAGCTTGTATTTTCATTGCGATGGATGGCTTAGAAACATTAGCCTATCCCCTAGCTTCTATTCCAGCAGTACACTCATTTTTTGATTTAACCAATGATCATCATTTACTTGGTATTGGGATTGGAACAGTTTTAACAGCTATTATACAATCAAGTACAGCAACGACGGCCATTGCGATGGGGTTTATGTCAGACCAAGTATTAACCTTGCAGGCCGGGATCGCTATTATGTTAGGAGCTAATATCGGAACTTGTGTGACTGCTTATCTGGCAAGTATCGGCTCTGGCCGAAGTGCCAAATTAGTTGCTTATGCTAATATCTGGTTAAATGTTATTGGGGTTTTAATCTTTATTCCTTTAATCGGGTTACTTAGTGATTTCGCAATGAGTTTAACGTCAGCTCCTATGATGCAACTTGCCCATTCAAGTTTGATTTTCAATGTAATCTGCTCGATTCTCATGCTCCCACTTGTTACATATTTCGCCACATTTGTTGAATGGTTTCACAGAGACAAATTACAAAATTAAGCAAAAAGGGGACTTAAAGAGATTATTCTTTAAGTCCCCTTGTTATTTCTTAGTTTTGGTAAGATTGACTGTAGCTCATATCTTGACCAAATTGACTCTGCTGGTTTTGTTGATTTTGTTGCCCTTGTTGATTTTGCATTTGTTGTAATTTTTGTAACTCTTGTTGTTGCTGTTGTTGCTGTTGTGTCTGTTGTTGTAATTGTTGTTGAGATTGATTGATTTGTTGAGTCATTTGGTTCAACACATTAATGGATTGAATCGACTGACCAACATTTCCTAACATTTGAGTTGCTTGTTGAATCGACTGTTGCAACTGTTGGAATGTTTTTTGTTGTTGTTGTTGTGCTTGTGTACTAATTTGTTGCATTTGTTGTAGTAGTTGGTCCGTTTGTTGCTGACCTTGACTTGTTGAACCTATTGTTGAATTAGCTTGTTGCTGAGTTGATTGTAATTGGTTTAAGGTTGATTGCATTGTTTCTAAATGTCCTCTAAGAGGATTTAACTCTTCCCCAATTTCTTCCTCAACCTTTCGTTCAGCTGCGCGTTCAATCACCTGTTTTGTAGTAGTGTTTCTCTCCATCCCAAATTCCTCCTTAAATTGCTCTTGATTCAATTTCAGATCAGTACGACCAACATAAGCCAATGCAGGCTTTGGCTTACTTTTTGTAAAAAACGCCAAAGCACCTACTATCGCCACAAGCATAACAACTACGAAGAATAACATCCCATCGATGGTCATGCACCTCCAAAATAAGAACCGTCCCAAACGCGTCATGTCGGGACAAAGATTATTATGTTCTTTAAGGTGAGTTAATATTTTAACTTGACCATACCAATATTAGTTAACCTCAAAAAAGAACACCCCCACCTGTAAGGTGAACGTGCCCTTTTCCTCATTAGCTTACTTTTTCACCAAACTTTCTTTGTTCATCAGGCATAACTAAGCGAAGTGGTTTACAATTTTTCTTTGTTAATTCTGATACTACAAAGATTCCAACAAAAGCCGCCACCATAGCTAGTGTTCTGAATGGAAATAATACGAATCCATCCTCAATCATAGGATAAGGTAAGAAATGTGGCAGACCAAAGGCTGGTTCTCCACCGCCCAATCTTAGAAAAACAGCGATAATTAAACCCGATAAAGATCCGTAAAAATTCGCATTCTTATAAAATAAAGCCATCGTTAATTGCGGAAATAAAATACAGTAAACTAAATCTGATGCTAAAAACCAGAGTGTGTAGACGCTTTGTACATTTAGAGCCACAATCATTGCAGTAGTACCGACGATAATGATCGTTCGCTTAATGACCTTCTTCAATTGTTCGTCGGTAGCTTTTGGCTTAACTAAGGGACGATACACGTTCCAACTTGCCATTGACGATGCCGACAAAATCGAAGAATCTACAGATGACATCACTGCCGCAGCCAATGCGCCTAGTCCAATTGCTGCCACCCACTCAGGGGTTAAATAGCGCAGTACCTGCGGGAGGATCATCGCGGGATTTTCTGGTGCCTGAGCTCCGACTGCTGCCCAATCGGCACTATGTCCAATAATCCCAATTAAAACTGCTGGAATAGCTGCAATGATACAAATAATACCTGCAAAAATAGATAACCACATAGCCGTATTTTCATTTTTAGCTGATAACACGCGTTGAAAGTAAACTTGCCAAGCAACTCCACCAAAAATTAGTAAAAGAGCATAGTCCCACCAATGCCAATACCAATTACCCCAATCTGGATGATTCCAACCGTCTAATGGTGGAAACATGCTAGCATAGGAGGCAAATTCTGCTTGATAATCGTTCCAAATAGTCGGCATTGATCCGACATTACCTAATGCAAAAGGAATAACAAGAAATAGTCCTACGAGCAGGATGGCCATTTGAAATAAATCAGTGTAAGCAACAGCCCACATTCCTCCGAAAACCGTGTAAGCGATAGCAATAATTCCTGAAATAATAATAGATGTAGTAAAGTCTATTCCCAAAATCGTTCCAAAAGTAGTACCAAGTGCAGTTAAGATTGCTGCACTCCAAAATAGCTCTCCTAGTAAGGCAGGGATATACAATACGCCAGCCATCTTTTTACCAAAGCGTTGTTCAAGTGGATCAAGGATCGTCTTAAATTCATATCGACGCATTTTCCTGGCATAAAAAATACCGCCAATTATTAAACTAAGTGCATAACCCCATGGTGCTTGTGCCCAAGCGATACCAGAACTGTACGTATATTCAGCTGTGCCATTAATGTATCCGCCTCCAACCCAAGTAGCAGCCATTGTAAACATCGCTACACCTAAAGGAATACTCCTCTTAGCCACCATCATATCATCAAGCGTGTTGGATTTCCTTGAAGCTACAAATGCCCCAATATAATAAATTAATGTATAAAAAACAATCATAGAAAGAAAGCCGCCCCAATGCATGTCGGTATTCGTTACAGCTACATAAATAAACATAAATGCAATAATAAAACCGAACCCTAACACTTTAAAAGAATTTATTTGTTTTTCTGTCATCTATATCACTCTCCTTAAATAATAAGAATTTTCAGACCTCTATATAAGACAGACGTCTCCCTGAAATAATATTCTTCAGCTTGACGTTTATATCACTACTGCTCGTCTTTTTCCGGAATGGGGAAAGAGTTGAATATTTCCCCACTTCTTATTCCATTAACTAGAGAAGATAACCAGTAATAGTAAGGTTTAGAGGATTCTAATAGATCGTATACTTCTAACGCTTCTTTTTTCTTTTTTGTCGAGACATGATTAGAATCTATAATTTCCTTAAGAGTTTTTTGTGATTGCTTGATAGCCTCTAAATTTATACTCACTTCTCGTTCCCATTTCTTTGTGAAGAACTTATTAAAGAATTGGAAGAAGTCTTTTTCAGCAACAAATGTATGTTTTCTACTTCCTCTTTGAAAAGTCTTTTTTACGATGTCATAGTCTTGTAGCTTTTTCACTCCTGTGCTCATACTTGGCTTGCTCATGCCAAGTTCCTCACGCATTCCATCTAATGTCATATCTTCTTCAAAATACATCGTTCCGTATAAAACACCTACACTTCGAGTGACTCCATATAGATCCATCGTTTCAGCAATCGAATCAATAACTAAATCTTTTGCTTTATTTATAGAGCTTTGGCCATATCTTCATGTTGGTTCATCCTGTTTTTCCTCCTTCCAACGAAATATTTTGTTTATTAAATTTTTTCTTTATAAACTTAATGTTACTTAAATAATGAAATATGTCAAAAAAAAATACCAAATAATTATCATAATTTCGCTTTAAACCTTGATCTACCAATGGATAGAATAAATTTATTTTTTTTGAATTCAACTAAAATTTTTGACAGATTACTAGTATGATGGTAAATTTAATTCATTAACAACGTTTAGTTTTTTCTTAACAAACTTAACGAGGTAAGAGGAGGAAATATAGATGGCAATTGGGCGTATGTATATTGATGGTCAATGGGTTGAATCTCATACAGGAAAAATGCGTGAAATTATTAATCCATTTAATCAAGAAGTTATTGCTACGGTTACAGAAGGTGATGAAAAAGATTCTAAGCTTGCTATACAAGCAGCCCGGACTGCATTCGATAAGGGAGATTGGGCAACCACTCCTGCGTCTGAGCGTGGCAAGATCGTTCAAGCAATCGCTAACTTGATTCGTCGTGATAAAGAAGAACTAGCCAAACTTGAATCATTAGACACAGGGAAGACGATTATAGAAAGCTATGCAGATATGGATGACATCGCTAATGTGTTTCAATACTTTGCAGGGTTAGCTGATAAAAATGGTGGCGAAGTGATTCAATCCCCTATTCCTGATTCAGAAAGTCGTGTTGTAAGAGAACCTGTAGGAGTTTGTGGACAAATTAGTCCATGGAATTACCCTCTCTTACAAGCTTCATGGAAACTTGCTCCAGCACTTGTTGCTGGTAATACTTTGATTGCTAAGCCAAGTGAAATTACACCGCTAACAACTATTAAAGTATTTGAATTAATGGAAGAAGCAGGTGTTCCTAAGGGAGTAGTTAATCTTGTTCTTGGACCTGGCCATACAGTAGGTGCTGAGTTATCTAATAGTTTAGATGTTGATTTGATCTCATTTACAGGTGGCATTGAGACTGGAAAGAAGATTATGCAAGCAGCCAGCAGTAATGTAAAGAAAATTGCACTTGAATTAGGTGGAAAGAATCCGAATATTATCTTTGCAGATGCTGACTTTGATACAGCTGTTGATCAAGCTTTAAACGCGGTCTTTTTCCATGCAGGTCAAGTTTGCTCTGCTGGTTCTCGCTTATTAGTCGAAGAAAGCATCCATGATCGGTTCGTCGATGCTGTTGTAAAACAAGCTAAAAAAATCAAATTAGGAAATGGTTTTGACGAAGATACTCAAAGTGGTCCCCTCATTTCAGCAGAGCATCGTGAGAAAATTGAAGGCTATGTAGAAATTGCGAAACAAGAAGGCGCAAAACTTGTGTTAGGCGGTAAGCGTCCGGAAGCCCCAGAGTTACAAGACGGATTTTTCTATGAACCTACTATTTTTACGGATTGTACATCTGACATGAGAATTGTTCAGGAAGAAGTATTCGGTCCTATTTTAACTATAGAAAAATTCTCTACAACAGAAGAAGTTATTACGAAGGCTAATGATACGATTTATGGATTGGCTGGTGCCGTTTGGTCTAAAGATATCGAAAAAGCAGAGATGGTTGCCTCTCGTTTACGAATGGGCACAGTGTGGATTAATGACTTCCACCCTTACTTTGCTCAAGCTCCTTGGGGTGGATTCAAACAATCAGGATTCGGGCGTGAGCTTGGTCATATTGGACTTGAAGAATATACAGAAGTAAAACACATTTTCCGTAACAAGAAGCCACAACCTGTTGGATGGTTTGTGTAAACCGTCAAATTCAAATCTATGTATATAGACGTTAATAAAGGAAAAACCACTTCATTTCTATCAAAGTGGTTTTTTCTTTTTGCATTCCTGTAGTTATTGTGAGACGGTCTCTGTACCTATTTCAAATCCAAGTAAATAATCATAATACTTTAAAGTCGCAGGGTTATCATTAAACGTTTTATCACTCCATAATTCTTCCAAAAAGATCTCCGCTATCGCAATTTTCCTTCCTCGTTCTAGTAAAGCATCTTCGAGCGCAATTACAGATAAATAAATATCCGTCATCAAATTAGCAACCTTCTTTGCATGATAGGTTTGAAGTTGATTTGATCCTGACCTTACCTTTTGACATAATTCAGTTAATTGAGTGACAGCCAGTTTGACAGGCTTAACAAGTTCTTTAAATTCAGTAGATATTTGATTTAATTTAATCAACATTTCATTTATAAATAGTTGGTCGACTTGAAATTTCTCCATTAAACGTAGTACTTCCAAACCTAAAATGTTTTCTGTTCCTTCCCAAACCGTTAATACTTGGGCATCTCTTAAAAGTCTAGGGGTAACGAAATCTTCAATATAACCATTGCCACCGTGTAATTCGATGGCTTCATGAGAAAAGGTGATGGCCTCTTCGGCAGTCCTCATCTTCACTAACGCAATATATAAACGGTTTAAGGCTTTCTCTGTTACAGATATATTACTAGGATTTGTGATAACACGGTCAAATAAATCAATAGTATGGAAGCAAGCACTCGTCTCGACTTCCTGTCGTGCCTTAAGCGTCATCAAAGTCTCCCTGATCATCGGATAGTCAGAGAGCTTTTTCCCAAATGCTTCTCTATGCTGGGTATAATTACAAGCCTCGTTATAAGCCCTTCTCATAATTCCAACAGACGCAATTGCATTACACACTCTAGATAAATTTAAAGCTTCCATCATATAATAAAAACCTTGATCTGCCTCTCCTATCAAATAGGCCTCTGACCCTTCAAGCACGACTTCAGCAGATGGTACCGCACGTACGCCTAATTTATCTTTCAGTCTTCTAATTTGCAAATGGTTATTTGTCCCATCACTCTTTTTCCAAGGCATAAGAAATAAACTTAGTCCTTTTGTGCCACTTGGAGCATCCTCTAGTCGAGCAAGAACAGCAACGACACCGCACATACCAGCGTTTGAGGCAAAATATTTTTCACCATAAAGATGATACTGCCCGTCAATTTTTACTGCTTTTACCTCATTAGCGCCAACATCTGATCCACCTTGTCTTTCTGTTAGAAAAGTAGCTCCTTCATATAATTCGGTCTCACCAGTTGATAATATATGAGGCAAAAATTGAGCTTTTAACTCATCATTTGCATATGTATCTACTAAGTAAGCGGTGGCCATTGTAAGAGTAACTGGACAGTAAAATCCAGGTTCAACTTGAGAAAGCAAATAACCTTGAGCAAAGGAAAATGGATAATTTCCTTTTTGTTTTAATTCCGGAATCTCCTTATGAATAAAACCAACAATGCCTGTGTTGTATGTATCTTTAACAGTTTGTTTATAGCCTTCATTCACCCATACTTCGGAAATATCTTCTCCGTATTTATCATACTTGATTAATTTCGGTTGCCCGTCTCGATCGGTCACCTTCGCACGTTCGTCTATTTGCGAGCACATATCAGCAAACTCAGGTAATTTACGTACAGCATAGTGATGTAAATTATTTTTTAAGTAACGTTTTAAAAGGTATTGGAGATTAAGGTCATTAGTAAAAGTATTCATTCCATATTCCTCCTTGTAATTTCATTAAAATTACTTCTCTATTCCTTGTAACCGCTCTTTAAAATTAGCCTGGTATTGCTCGAGCTCATCGCGTAACGCTGTCATTTCTTCGATTTGTTCTGTTAATTCTTTAATCTTTCTCTCTCCATACTGAAGTGTTTTCTCTAATTGCTTTTTTCCAGTTCGATCTAAATCAAACAAGCTAACCATCTCTGCAATTTCATTTAGCGAAAAACCAAATCGTTTTCCGCGTAAGATAAGCTGTAGACGAGTTCGATCTTTCTTGGTATAAACTCTTTGGCCTGTGGATGTTCTTGTTGGTGTTAACAATCCTTTTTCTTCATAAAACCGAATGGTTCTTGTGCTAATATCAAATTCATCTGCAAGATCAGAAATGGTATAGGTCAAATGAATAACTCCTTACAAAAAAGATTATATTCATCATACAGTTACGTTTACGTTAACGTCAACTATTATTTGACCTTCTTTCTGTTGTTTAAAGGAATGAATACACATTAATCTGGGGAAAGTACGTATATAACTAGAGGAGGTAGAATATGGCTCAAGAAATTCAAGACTTATCGAATTGGTTGGAATCACATAAGGGGGAAACTCTGGTCATTCAAAAAGGAGAAGTATCAACTGGTTTACAACAAATCTTTGATACTGATCAAGTTACCCTAGAACTAAATCATATTTCAATTGTATCTAATAATGGCAGTATAGATGATATATACCTGAGCAGGAGTTAATTTTGCATGGCCAAGGCATTATACGTAGCTCAGAAGGCACACAAGACTTGCCACAGAATGCTTTCGAGATCCCTTTATTCGGACAGATCAACCTATATACTGAAAGAGATAGAGTCAAACTCGAAACAGAAAAAGCCATTTACACAATAGCTTTACACTAAACGAAGGAGATGTCTCTCAATATCAGAGGCATCTCTTTTTATTAATAACAAACACTTTTCAAAAAAGACTCTGTATGATTATCTCTTATGTATTTGGTTTACTGCCCAAAGTGGAATGGAGCGGAAATCGCTCAACTTTTGCGGGATATAGAGTAGCTGCAGCACAATGCAACGAACCCGATCTTACACTAAACTATAAAAACAACAAAGTATACAAAATAGTCTTTTCAAAAAAAGGATATTCCTTTCTCAATAGAGAATTCTTCTTTTAAATATTCGACAAAAGAAGGGAAATTATGACTGAACTAATCTTTGACCTACAAGTATTCTTATTAAACCTCTCTTTTATATTTCTATTATTCTTCATCTATCATAAGTATATAGAAGGTAAAATAAGTAAAGTATCTAATGCTATTTTTATTGGGATTATTTCTGCCGTTTCCATCTTACTATGCATGTCGTTCCCCTTGTCACCTTTTCCTGGATTCCTTTTTGATTATCGTCTCATCCCATTTATTATTGGCACACTTTATGGTGGGCGAAGAGTTGGACTTGTCTTACTAACTGTACTTCTTGCTTACCGGTTCATGATCAGTCTTGATGAAGGCTTTTATGCTTCCATAATTGTATATACACTTATGTTACTCTTCCTATCATTGATGACTCCTTACTTCAAAAGAATGACTAATTTACATCATAAATTGGCACTCGCGCTGATAGTTAATCTCATCGGCATTATCAGCTTATTAACAGTTCTCTATTTTTTCAATGTTAACATAAGTGTAAATGGCTGGCTTTCACTTATTTTGTTTTATTTTCTACAATTAATTGCGATGTTCCTATTTATAAATTTTATTGAACGAGCAAAAAAAGAAAGCATCGTCCTTAGTGAAATAAAGGAACTTGAGAAACTCAAAGTCGTTAGTGATATCGCTGCGAGTATTTCTCATGAAGTTAGAAATCCTCTTACCGTAACAAAAGGTTTTCTACAGTTGTTACAAGATCATACGATATCATTAGAAAAAAAGGAATTCTATATTAAGCTTTCTCTCGAAGAGTTAGAGCGTGCTGAAGAAATTATTTCAGATTACCTGACCTTTGCTAAACCATCCATTGAAAACATTGATTTATTAGAATTAAATCGTGAAATCCAATATATTTTGAAAGTCATTACTCCTTATGCAACAATGAGAGATATTGATATTATGTTTGAAAAAACAGATGATGTTTTCATTGCTGGTGAACGGCAAAAGCTGCACCAAGCTCTCATTAACTTAGCTAAAAATGGGATCGAAGCAATGTCACCCAACGGAAAATTAACCATTAAATTGACTTCTCATGAAAACATGGCACATATCATAATCTCTGACACTGGTATAGGGATGAATGAGGAACAAGTTCGAAGGTTAGGAACTCCCTACTATTCAACTAAAACAACTGGAACAGGACTTGGAACAATGGTTGCTTTCAGTATTATTAAGGCAATGCGTGGCCATCTATCCGTAAAAAGTAGCTTAGGTGAAGGAACAACCTTCACTCTTACTATTCCATTAGTTCAACACGAAGAATCTAGCCATCTGCTTCCCTAGCATTTAGTGAAGGAAAGGCTATCAGTACCCGTATTCCTACAGCCTACCCTACTTTTTAAGCGTAAAAAAAAGATGTCCCAGATCAAAATTTGATCTGGGACAACCTTTTAATAGTCTGACTGAACAGTTTCTCCATTTACGATTGACACACCTGCACTTGCTCCAATGCGTGTTGCACCTGCCTCTACCATTGCACGAGCACCTTCTAAATCACGAACTCCTCCTGATGCTTTTACCCCAACATTTGGTCCTACTGTTTTTCGCATTAACGTGATATCTTCCACAGTTGCTCCTCCTGTTGAAAAACCAGTTGAAGTTTTGACAAAGTCTGCACCCACTTTAACTGCTATTTCACAAGCTCTTACTTTTTCTTCATCCGTTAATAAACTTGTTTCAATGATTACTTTTGTTAATGCTTCCCCTTTTGCTGCCTCAACTACTGCTTGAATATCTCTTTCAACGAGTACATCATTTTTATCTTTAAGTGCCGCGATATTAATCACCATATCAACTTCAGTTGCGCCATTTTCAATTGCATTACTTGTCTCAAATGCTTTAACTTCTGGTGTGCTCGCTCCAAGTGGGAAGCCAATTACCGTACAAACCTCTACTCCATCCACATCTTTTAGTTGTTCAGCTGCAAGCTTTACCCAAGTTGGATTCACACAAACAGAAGCAAATTGATATTGTTTCGCTTCTTCACATAAGGTTAAAATTTGTTCTTTCGTTGTATCAGCTTTTAAAGCTGTATGATCAATAAGATTTGCAACAGATTTAGTCATTTTATTACATCCTCTCATATGTAGCGTTGTACGTACCTCATTTATCCTAGCATAAAAATAAAAGAAGATACAGCTTATCCTTATTATTGCTCTAATCGCTTGTTCAGCATCCACCCACGTTAAAAAAACACCAAAAGCACTCTTTAAAAGCGCCTTTGATGTTCTTGTTCTAGCTATTTACAACTTGTTTCACTGGTTCATCAAGTATGCGTACGAACTCTCCAGTATTAAACGGATAACCAGCTTTTGTTATCTTCACCTTAACTAATTTTCCTATCATATCTTCTGTTGCTTGTACTTTTACTTTTAGATAATTATCCGTGTATCCAATATACACACCTTGATTCTCTTTATCTTGCTCTTCAGGAATCATTTCTAGAACTTCTCCTTCAAACCTAGAAGCATACTCTTTTGCTAATTGATTTGATAGCTCTATTAAGCTGTGAACACGTGCATTTTTTACTTCCTCAGCAACCTGATCTTCCATCCGAGCAGCAGGTGTACCAGTCCGCTTTGAATAAGGGAAAACATGTAACTCACTAAATTTATGTTTAGCAATGAAATCATATGTCTCCTGAAATTCTTCTTCCGTTTCACCAGGAAACCCAACAATCACATCAGATGTAACGGCAAGGCCAGGTAACACTTCTTTTAAACGATCTAATCGCTCACCAAAGAACTCCATCGTATATTTGCGTCTCATCCGTTTTAAGACCGTATTCGAACCAGATTGAAGTGGAATGTGTAAGTGACGAACAACTTTTTCAGAGCGGTCAATTACTTCAATCACTTCATCTGTAAGCTGACTTGCTTCAATTGAAGAAATACGAATACGCTTAAGTCCTTCAACCTGCTCTAAATCTTTTAACAAGCGAGCTAAACTATATTCTTTTAGGTCTTCTCCATATCCACCCGTATGAATCCCTGTTAATACAATTTCCTTATAACCAGCAGCTACTAATTGTTCCGCTTGTTTGATAACTTCTTTAGGATCACGTGAGCGCATAAGACCTCGTGCCCAAGGAATAATACAAAACGTACAGAAATTATTACAGCCTTCTTGAATCTTTAACGAGGCACGAGTACGGTCAGTAAAAGCTGGTACGTCCAACTCTTCATAAACACGTGACTTCATAATATTGCCAACGCCATTAATCGGTTCACGTTTTTGCTTGAATTCCTCAATATAACCGAGCATTTTGGTTCGGTCCTGTGTTCCTACAACAATATCAACTCCAGGAATCGCCATGACTTCTGCTGGTGATGTTTGAGCGTAACAGCCTGTCACGCATATAACCGCATCTGGATTTTTCCGAATTGCTCGACGAATAACTTGTCTGCTTTTTTTATCACCTGTATTGGTAACCGTACAAGTATTAATAACATAAACATCTGAAGTAGATTCAAAATCAACTTTTTCATAGTTTTCTTTTTGAAACAGTTGCCAGATCGCTTCTGTCTCATAATGATTCACCTTACAACCTAATGTATGAAACGCCACAGTAGGCATTACCTTCACCTCATTAATTCAAAATGGTACGAAATAGCTGAAAGGGCATAAAGGGCAGCCGTTTCTGTACGTAATATTCTAGGTCCGAACCCACTAGCAACCGCACCTTCACTGCATAGTTGCCGTACCTCTTCATCTGTAAGACCACCTTCTGGCCCTACGATAATCATAATTTTTTGACCAACTTTTAGCTCGCTTAATGCCGAAGCAAATTGAGATTTTTCGCCTTCTTTGGCCGATTCCTCGTAAGCAAGAATAACCGAGTCATATTGAGACATCTGTTTCTTTAATTCCGCTAATGTTTGCACGGTTAAGACAACAGGAATTCTTTCTCTGTAAGATTGCTCGGCCGCTTCTTTGGCAATCTTTTCTAATCGTTCTACTTTTTTCCCTGCCTTTTTATGGTCCCACTTAACTACTGACCTTGAAGCTGAATATGGAATAAAAGTATGGGCTCCAAGCTCTGTTCCTTTTTGGATAATCAAGTCTAACTTATCCCCTTTAGGAAGTCCTTGAGCAATCGTTACTTCTACAGGTAATTCAGTATTAGGAGCTAGAGATTCAATTATATCTGCTATTATTTCTTGATCCATCATACTTGAGATTCTACAAGATACTGTACGTGAATCATTATCGCTACAAATAATTTGATCACCTATATTCATTCTCATAACTCGTGAGATATGCTTAACATCCTCACCTGTTATCTTAACTTCTTGATCACCCATTTGTTCTTTAGCAACAAAATAACGCTGCATGATAATCGTCCTCACTTTTTAAAGTTAGCTCGAAACAAGGATTTCCCTACGCTTTACGAGCAATAATTGCCACCCAGTCATCCATTTCTACGACTTCTTCAATGACGAAGCCACCAGCTATTAATGCTTCTTTAACATCTTGTTTCTTCCTCTTAATAATACCAGAAGTTATATATAAACCATTTGGTTTAAGAACCGCTGCCGCATCTTGAACAAACCTCATAATGACTTCTGCAAGAATGTTTGCAACTACCATGTCATATTGTCCGTTCACGTCTTCTAGTAAGTTATTTTGTTTAACTTTAACGATATCCTGAACACGATTTAGCTCAACATTCAATGCCGCACTTTCAACTGCTACATAATCAAGATCCAAGGCTAAAACATTTTTCACACCTAACTTTGCCGCAGCGATACTTAACACCCCAGAACCTGTACCAACATCGACAACCTCTTCGCCGCCTTTAACGTACTTGTCTAAAGCTTGAATACATAAAACCGTTGTAGGATGCGTACCTGTTCCAAAAGCCATACCAGGATCAAGTTCGATCACCATTTCATTTTCATTTGGTTGATACTCCTCCCAAGTCGGAGTAATCGTAATCGAACTTGACACCTTAACTGGCTTATAATATTTTTTCCATGCATTTGCCCATTCTTCTTCATGGACCTCAGCTAACTGAACTTTATTATGACCTAAATCAATATCATATTGAAGCAAGCCATTAATGGTTTCTTTAATCTCATCAATTGTTTCTGCTAAAAAGCTATTAACAGGGAAATATGCTTTAATAATAACGCCTTCCTCAGGGTAATCGTCAGGAGAGAGTTGGTAGATCTCGCCAAATTTATCGCCCCATTCCCTCACAAGGTCACTGGGATCTTCTATAACAACACCACTCGCACCAGCCTCATGCAGTATATTACAAACTGGCTCAACCGCTTCTTCGGTCGTATGAATGCTGAACTCTGACCACTTCATCATAATCTCCAACTCCATCCTTAAATTACTATTCTCCTTTAAAAGCGCGTCTCACTTTTGCGAAGAACCCATCATTTTGTTCATCTGGCTGTCCACCAGTCATATGAGAAAACTCACGAATCAAATCTTTTTCTTTATCAGTTAAGTTTTTAGGAATTACTACACGAACTTTCACATGCTGATCTCCTTGACCACGTCCATGTACATTGGGAACTCCTTTGCCGCGCAAACGGAAATTTGTCCCTGTTTGTGTTCCTGCTGGGATCTTTAGTTTAACTTTTCCATTTAAAGTTGGGACTTCAATTTCATCACCAAGAGCTACTTGAGCAAAAGTTAGTGGCATTTCACAGTAAATATCATCACCATCACGGTCAAAGAACTCATGAGGTTTCACATTAAATACAACGTATAAATCGCCAGCTGGACCTCCATTTACACCGGCTTCCCCTTGACCAGATACACGAAGTTGTTGACCATGATCAATACCTGCTGGAACCTTCACGCTGATTTTT
This sequence comes from Halalkalibacter akibai JCM 9157, assembly GCF_000513135.1. Lineage (GTDB taxonomy): Bacteria > Bacillota > Bacilli > Bacillales > Bacillaceae_D > Halalkalibacter > Halalkalibacter akibai. The sequence continues at coordinate 59,213 of NZ_BAUV01000002.1, read as the reverse complement.
TTACGTTTTCTAACTTTTCCTTTTCCGGCACAAGTTGTACATTTATTCTTAATGTACTTTCCTGTTCCATCACAATGGTGACAAACACGACGATTTACTACACGTCCAAAAGGAGTGTTTTGTTCCACATTTAGTTGACCTGAACCACCGCAGTGAGAACATGTTTCTGGCTTTGTTCCAGGCTTTGCACCTGAGCCCGTACATGTTTGACATGTTTCTTCACGTGGAATCTCAATTTCTGTATCTTTACCGAAGACAGCTTCTTTAAACTCAAGTGTCATCGTATATTGAAGGTCAGCTCCTTGACGAGGTGCATTCGGATTTCTTCTACCGCCACCACCAAAGAACATATCAAAAATATCACCGAAGCCTCCACCAAAGTCTCCAGCTCCGCCTCCAAACCCTTGATTCGGATCGGTATGTCCAAACTGATCATAGTGAGCCTTTTTCTGTGGATCACTTAACGTATCATATGCATCTTTTACTTCTTTAAATTTATCCGTAGCATCAGCTTCTTTATTGACATCTGGGTGATATTTGCGTGCCAATTTACGGTACGCTTTTTTCACTTCATCAACTGAAGCATTCTTATCGACACCAAGGACTTCATAGTAATCTCTTTTACTCATGTCATCCACTCCCGACTAAGTTCCATAACGTTCATCTTATCATCAATTCATCTAGGTCTGCAACATATAGACTAACAGATCTAGTATCCTTCTTTTGGCATATCGTAGAAAAAGTCAAAGTCACATTCTCTGACTTTGACTTTATTCTACAGTTTCTATTAATTATTTCTTTTCTTCTTCTTTTACTTCTTCATATTCAGCATCAACTACATTATCATCGGCATTGCCAGTAGTCGCGTCTCCGCCTTCAGCACCTTGTGCTGCCTGCGCCGCTTGAGCTGCTTGCTCATACATTTTTGTTGTTAGAGCCATAACAATTTCTTGTAGTTCATCTTTAGCCGTACGGATTTCATCAATGTTATCCGCTTCGATTGCTGCTTTTAGCTTATCTTTTGCAGCATCAGCTTTATCTTTTTCCGCTTGATCAACATTTTCACCAAGATCTTTAAGTGTTTTCTCCGTTTGGAAAACAAGTTGATCTGCTTCGTTACGAAGTTCTACTTCTTCACGACGCTTTTTATCTTCTTCGGCATTGGCTTCAGCATCTTTAACCATTTTTTCGATCTCTTCATCTGAAAGACCTGAAGAAGATGTAATCGTGATAGATTGCTCTTTGTTCGTTCCAAGATCTTTTGCCTTAACATTTACGATACCGTTCGCATCAATGTCAAAAGATACCTCAATTTGTGGAACACCACGTGGTGCAGGAGGAAGCTCTGTTAATTGGAAACGACCTAGTGTCTTATTGTAAGCAGCCATCTCACGCTCACCTTGTAATACGTGAATATCAACAGATGGTTGATTATCAGCAGCAGTTGAGAATACTTGTGATTTAGACGTTGGAATTGTTGTATTTCTTTCAATTAACTTCGTGAAAACTCCACCCATTGTCTCAATTCCTAGTGAAAGTGGCGTTACGTCAAGAAGAACAACATCTTTAACATCACCAGTTAAAACACCCGCTTGTACTGCCGCTCCAAGTGCAACAACTTCATCTGGGTTAACACCTTTGTGAGGATCTTTACCTGTTAATTTCTTAATTGCTTCTTGAACAGCAGGAATACGAGTAGATCCCCCAACAAGAACAACACGGTCAATTTCACTTGCAGATAAACCTGAATCAGAAAGAGCACGACGAGTTGGTTCAAGTGTACGCTCTACTAAATCAGCAGATAGCTCTTCAAATTTCGCACGACTCATGCTTACTTCTAAGTGTTTAGGACCAGTTGCATCAGCTGTGATAAACGGAAGTGAGATTTGAGTTTGAGTTACACCAGACAAATCTTTTTTCGCTTTCTCTGCTGCATCTTTTAAACGTTGCATCGCCATTTTATCTTGAGAAAGATCAATACCGTTATCTTTTTTAAATTGTTCAACAAGGTAATCAATGATTACTTGGTCAAAATCATCTCCACCAAGCTTGTTATCACCAGATGTTGCTTTTACTTCGAAGAAACCATCACCTAGTTCAAGAATGGATACGTCAAACGTACCACCACCAAGATCGTAAACTAAAATCGTTTGATCTTCTTCTTTTTCAAGACCATATGCAAGAGCTGCAGCCGTTGGCTCGTTGACGATACGCTCAACTTCAAGACCAGCAATTTTACCAGCATCTTTTGTTGCTTGACGTTGTGAATCATTAAAATAAGCTGGAACTGTAATAACTGCTTTTGTTACCTTTTCACCTAAATATGCTTCTGCATCAGCTTTTAATTTTTGAAGGATAATCGCAGAAATTTCTTGAGGTGTGTAGTCAGTTCCCTCGATTGTTTCTTTATGATTAGTCCCCATATGACGTTTAATAGAGATAACTGTGTTTGGATTAGTGATTGCTTGACGTTTCCCTACCTCACCAACAAGACGCTCTCCATCTTTAAATGCTACAACTGATGGCGTTGTACGATTTCCTTCTGGGTTAGGAATAACCGTTGCTTCTCCACCTTCCATAACAGCGACACAAGAGTTCGTTGTACCTAAATCAATTCCAATGATTTTACTCATGATTTCTTCCTCCGTTTCAACTTTTCATTCTTTATTTATCATCTATTCAACAAAAAGGATTTTTCTCATTCCTATGTAGGGATTATGCATTCACCTTAACCATAGAAGGTCTAAGAATACGATCCTTTAGCTTATATCCCTTTTGTAATTCTTCCACAATTTGATTAGACTCAAACCCTTCTTCTTCAACTTGCATAACAGCTTGATGGAAGTGAGGATCAAACGTTTGCCCTACCGTCTCAATGACTTCAACACCTTCATTTTTCAATGTTTCTTGAAATTGACGATAAACCATCTCCATCCCTTTTAAAAGGGATTTAGCTTCTTCAGATTCAGGCTTTACAAGTAGAGCACGCTCAAAATTATCAACAACAGGAAGGAGTGCTTCAACGACATGTTGAGATCTATATTTCGCAGCCGCTTCTCTTTCTTCACGAGAACGACGACGGAAATTATCATAATCAGCTTGAATACGTAAAATTTTTGCATTTAGTTCAGCCATTTCAACTTCAGCAGCAGATCTTTCATCAATGACCTCAGCTTCTTCCGTTTCTGCAGTCATATCCTGCTCATTCTGAACAGCCTCTACAGTTTCTTCAACTGTTTGTGTTTCTTTTTCTGTCAACTCATTCACCCCCCTAGTAAAATTAAAATCATCTATGTAGCATGACAATTAGTTGAAAAACCACAACTAATTGTCAATATTACCATTTCTACCTTTGTTGATACAAGTTTGTTAACAGCTTTGTTAAATCCTTTGATAATGTATCAACTACTCCTATAACTCTTCGGTATTCCATTCGAGTCGGACCTAAAATTCCAATCGTCCCCATATGCTTGCCTCCAATGGAGTAAGAAGCAGTAATCAAGCTACATGAGTCGAAAGCTTCGAGATTGTTTTCTTGTCCAATTCTTACTTGAATCCCACTTGTGGGTGATCTTAAAATTTGATGCATCATTTCATCTTCTTCTAGCATATTTAAGATCATTCGAACTTTATCAACATCTCTAAATTCTGGTTGAGATAGGATATTCGTTTTACCACTGTAAAAGATTTTCTCTGCTTTTTCTAATTCCAATGATGAACCAAGCATGTTCAAAACGTGATCATAATTTCTGACATGGGACCTGAGCACATCTTTAACTTCACTTTCCATTTTCTCTCTAAGTTTATAGAGTGGAACCCCCATGAGACGTTCATTCAGAATGTTGACCGTTCGTTCTAAATCAGTTGGCTCAATTGATTCTGGAACTGAGATCGTTTGATTTTCCACATGTCCTGTGTTCGTTACTAAAATTAAAATAGCTGAACCTTTTGAAAGTGGAATAATTTGTATACTTCTCAAAGTAGCTTCAAACATTTCTGGCCCTAAAACTAATGAGACGTAACTAGTCATATTTGAAAGCACTCTAGCTGAGTGTTGAATCGCTTCTTCCACTTCACGAATTCGCTCAGAAAAAATAGATTGAATTCCTGATTCTTCGTCATCTGTTAAATGATGTGGCATAAGAAGATTGTCAACATAATAGCGATATCCTCTTTGAGAAGGTATTCTACCTGCTGAGCTATGTGGTTTCTCTAGAAAACCTAATTCCTCTAGATCTGCCATATCATTTCTGATTGTTGCTGGACTAAAGGTAATGTCTTCCCTTTTAGAAATGCTTCTTGAGCCTACTGGCTCAGCAGAACGAATATAATCATCAACAATGGCATGCAGAATCAACAATTGTCTATCTGTTAACATCCCCTCATCACCTCTGTTAGCACTCACTCTGTTCGAGTGCTAAATCTAATGATAAATTATCAAAAAGGGAGCGGTTTGTCAATAAATAAAGACCTTTTTGTCATAAAAAAAGAGGACAAACCTTATCCTTATGGTCAGGTCTGTCCTTCGCCTTATTCGCTTAACACAGCAATAAATTGCTCGAATACCTCATTACTTAGAAGTAGACCTTCTTCCGTTAAATAGATAGAATCTTTCGTAGAGCATAATAAGCCTCTTTTTACAAGCATATCTATCTGTTCGCTAAAGGCTTCCTCTAAAGACCTATTATACAGTTTCTCAAACTGTTTCCGGTTGACGCCTTCTCTTTTTCGTAATCCCATAAACATCGCTTCTTCAATTCGTTCAATCTCTGACACAACATGTTCTTGTAAAACAGGCTTTGCTCCTTCTTCAATTGCTTTTAAATACTTAGGAATTGGCCCATGATTTTGATATCGGACACCATCAACATATCCATGAGAACCAGCGCCAAATCCAAAATACTCTTCGTTGTTCCAATAAACTAGATTATGTTTGCTTTCAAATCCTGGTTTAGCAAAATTGCTAATTTCATATTGCTTAAAACCAGCTTGTTTTAAATCATCTCTTAATATCTCGTACATCTTAATTTCATCTTCCTCAGGAGGAAGTGTTAATTTCCCTTTGCGTTGCCGATTGTAAAACACTGTTTTTTCTTCAACTTTCAAAGAATAGGCAGAAATGTGGTCAACGTCTAACTGAATCGCCTCAAGTAAACTTTTCTTAAAGTCACTCGGGGATTGTCCAGGTAGACCGAACATTAAATCAAGTGAAATATTAGTAAACCCAGCTTCTCTACTTCTTTTAACTGCGTCCTTAATACTTCTTGCTGAATGCGTTCTTCCAATCTCTTTCAACAATCCTTCGTCAAATGTCTGAACACCCATACTTAACCGATTGATGCCGTGTGTTTTTAACACTAGCAATTTATCTTCTTCAATACTATCTGGGTTTACCTCAATCGTATATTCATCTAATTTTCCTATATCAATTATTGATTTTATTCCCTTTAGTAACACATCAAGTTGCTCCGCCGTCAGAGCGGTTGGTGTTCCTCCACCAATGTAAATTGTTTTCAGTGCACTGTTTGATCGCAATTGCATCATTCTATCTATTTCTAAAAGTAGCGAGTTGATGTATTGATCTACAGGCTGATTTTTCAAAAATACTTTATTAAAATCACAATAATGACAAATATGTTCACAAAATGGAATATGTATATAAGCTGCTCGTACCATAAAAATGTCTCCCTTCAAGAAAACAGGACTCACTTACTATTTCTTGTTAGTCTTTCCCTATGATTAAAAAACCAAAACCGCAGGAAGAATCCTGCGGTTTAATAGTAATTAATCATCCATACGTAGAACTGCCATAAATGCCTCTTGTGGCACTTCAACATTTCCGACGGACTTCATACGCTTTTTACCTTCTTTTTGCTTCTCAAGTAATTTTCGCTTACGTGAGATGTCTCCCCCGTAACATTTCGCAAGAACGTTTTTACGGATTGCTTTAATTGTTGAACGAGCGATAACTTTCTGACCAATACTCGCTTGAACAGGAACCTCAAACTGTTGTCTCGGTATAAGTTCTTTCAATTTTTCTACGATAATCTTTCCACGCTCATAAGCAAAATCTCTGTGCACAATTACAGAAAGTGCATCGACCGTTTCACCATTTAAAAGAATATCCATCTTCACTAGTTTAGATGTCTTATAACCAATCAACTCATAGTCAAAAGAAGCATATCCCTTTGTATTCGACTTTAACTGATCAAAAAAGTCATAAACAATTTCCGAAAGTGGAATCTCATAAACAATTTGAACACGATTTTCATCAAGATATTGCATATCACCGAAGATACCACGTTTTTTCTGGCAAAGCTCCATTACAGACCCAACAAAATCATTAGGCACCATAACTTTTGCCTTAACGTACGGCTCCTCAACAGAATCAATTCTTTGCGCTTCCGGCATGTTAGCTGGATTATCAATTCGAACTTCTTCACCACTTGTTGTTTTCACTTGATAAATAACACTTGGTGCCGTTGTGATCAATGTAATCCCAAATTCACGCTCAATTCTTTCTTGAATAATTTCCATATGCAATAAACCAAGGAATCCACAACGGAAACCAAACCCTAGTGCTTGCGATGTCTCTGGCTCATATTGCAAAGAAGCATCATTTAACTCTAAACGTTCTAACGCTTCACGTAAATCGTTGTATTCATTTGTATCTACCGGATAAAGTCCGCAGTACACCATTGGATTCATTCGACGATATCCTGGGAGCGGTTCAGTAGCAGGGTTAACAGCATTCGTAATCGTATCACCCACTCTGGTATCTCCTACATTTTTTATGGCCGCAGATAGAAAACCTACGTCGCCCACAGTTAATTCATCTCTTTTTGCAGCTTTTGGTGTAAACACACCGATTTCGTTTACTTCAAATTCTTTCCCTGTTGCCATCATTCTTATTTTCTGTCCTGGTTTAACTGTTCCTTCAACAATACGGATATACGCGACAACCCCACGATAAGGGTCATATAACGAGTCAAATATCAGTGCTTTTAAAGGAGCCTCCGGATCGCCTGTTGGAGCAGGAACTTTTTCAACGACCTGTTCTAAAATATCTTCAATCCCAATCCCGTTTTTGGCCGACGCTAAAACGGCATCAGATGTATCCAAACCAATAACATCTTCAACTTCTTGTTTTACACGTTCTGGATCGGCACTAGGTAAGTCAATTTTATTAATAACAGGTAGAATTTCTAAATCGTTATCTAAAGCTAGATAAACGTTAGCTAATGTTTGCGCTTCAATACCTTGTGCAGCATCTACAATGAGTAAAGCTCCTTCGCAAGCGGCTAAACTACGAGACACTTCATATGTGAAATCAACATGTCCCGGAGTATCAATTAAGTGAAAAATGTACTCTTCTCCATCTTTTGCTTTATAAGTAAGCTGAACAGCATTTAATTTTATTGTTATTCCACGCTCACGCTCTAAATCCATCGCATCGAGCGTTTGCTCTTTCATTTCACGCTGTGTTAATGCACCTGTTTTTTCTAAGATACGATCGGCAAGTGTCGATTTACCGTGGTCAATATGGGCGATGATCGAGAAATTACGAATCTTCGCTTGACGAGCTAGTCTTTGTTCTTTATTCATGAATGATCACTCCTACATTCTCGTACAATGTACACTGTTTTCAATTATACCAATCGGATAAGAGTCAAGCAACAAACTTATAGAATAAGATCATTTTTTCAAAGTCAGTTTTTAAATTGGGCTTTTTTTCAAGTCCCACATTCCCTACTTATGCATAAGGTAACAGTATCTTCTAAGGAAAGGTGGTTTTACAATATGTTTTTTGGTGGACCAATGGCTGGAGCAGCATTTGGAGCAGGCGCTGGCGCTGTTGCCGGAGCTGCAGCTGCCCCTACAACTGGATACGGATTTGATACGGCTGGATACGGTGCAGGTTACGGTGCTGGATATGGCGCTCCTGTAGCAGGTGCTGGATATGGATACGGTGCTCCTATGGCTGGATGCGGCGCTCCTGTAGCTCCTGCAGCTGGACGTGGATTTGCGTTAATCGTCGTCCTATTCATTCTATTAGTCATCATTGGCGCTTCTTGGGCAACTCCTGGAACTGTCTAATGAAAAGTAAAAAGGGCATCCAATTGGATGCCCCTTTCTTCATTCATCTGAAGAATAACCATTTAATATATTGTTAACAAATGACATCACTTGCGACAACAAACTTCTACTCAAAAAATTGAATCCATCCGCAATTGAATTTCCCATATCTGAAAAGAAATTAAATCTCCCAACCTTTTCTACCGTTTCCTTTTTAGCTACTAGTTCTAATTTAGTATTAGGGCTTTCTTCCTTCTCTAGCTTTTCCTTTTTCGGTTGAGTTTCTTTTGTCTCAATTAGAAGAGGCACTGGTTGTGAGATTCCAAGTGCTTCATTCATTTGTTGAACTCCAAATAATGCACCAAGCAAAATTAATATTCCGATTACACCTATTCTCACAACCAGCTTTTTCATAACGCCCCTCCTATTGACCGTCTACTGCCTCTGCGTCCCAGTAATAATTCGAAAATACTTCTGCCACTGCTTCGGCTGAACGGAAATTTTCATCTAGTGTATTACCAACCCCACCAAACTCTAGTAAAATAGCTCGGTCTGATAAATCTTGATTAAATCGCCCATTAGTTGATCGTCCCTGTTTCAAAATGACACCTCGACTCAAACCTGGGTATTCTTCTTCAAGCATATTATGAAGATCTTCAGCAAGACTGAAATTTTGCTTATAATTATCGTGATTTCCTCCGATTACAAACACAATACGAGCGAATTCTTCTCCATTAATCTCGACTGTCGTTCTATCTCTAGGTAATGAATCTCGATGTAAATCAAAGAAAAATTCTAAATCATCGTTTTGAGCCATGGCCTCTTTTACGAGTTCCCTTGACGCATCATATGATTGACTGTATTGCCAGCCGCGCTCCGATAACTTTCCTTGGATATCTCGTTTTTCAACTTCGGTTCCAATTCCTCTTTTTTCAAGTTCTTGTGAAAGCTTCTCTCCGACCATTGTAATATTGATCGTATTGTGTTGTGCTTCATTCGGGTTATTCGTTTCTAGTTCAGGTAAGAAAGATTCATAGTTATGAGAGTGAATAATATGAACAACACTTCTACCTTCAGTCGAACCATGAACCTGTTCTCCTTCTTTTTCTAACTGTTCAAGTTTGGCTAAACTTTCCTGTGTGGCTTCACGTTCTGCCATAATAACATCCATTGGAGGTGCAGACTCTACTGGTAAATTTGTATAATCCGTCCCTTTACCCGCTACTAAAATTTGGCCATCAAACAAGGCAAAGCCCGGGAGTTCTCGTCCTAGTAAACTCCTTGGGTCATCCGGATTAATGCTTGTTGTCACTTGAAAGGCGAGGTTGGATACACTTGGAGGTTTACTTCCCTCAGGCAAAGCTTCAGTGAAATACTTATTCTCCATACCCAGTACGTGAAGGAAATCTTCTCCTTTTATCCCGGTTGCCCACTCATGTACTTGATTAGAAGCTAGCCCATACCCCGGTTCAAAGGATGTAAGCATTCCTGTAAAAATAAACATCGCCATTAACCCTAATATAGTCATGACAATTATTTTTTTAAAGCTCGTCCGATTAATTGAAACCGTGAAGCTTCTAAATTGATTTCTTTTCATGGTCCCATCCCTTCTCCATGTGAAGTTGTCTGCTGCGACGATTACTTGTCCACTAGTATGATGTATTGGAGCTTCTACCTCACTACTATGTTGGATGAGATAAGATTAGAACCAAAAATGAATAAACATAAAAAAACGAAGCTGTGACAAAAAAGTTTTTAATAACGAGAAATACGAATGTAAAGAATTGCAGCTTAGCAATCGCTCCGGAAATACAACCTGCTAAGGTCTGCATCGTTCGTATGCTCATTTAAATACTTTTGTTAAGTTCCAGCTTCGTTATGATCATTTTAATTAATGTGTATAAGCCCCTACATTGTCTTGATTCACTCTTTGATGCAAGGCTGCGTTTAGCCCCGCTGCAATGACGTTCGCCATGTCGTCTATAAACACATCCACTTCTTTTGGCGTGACCATTAGGTTGTGACCGAGTGGCGCTAGCACTTCTTGAATAAGTTGACGTTTTTCGTTCTCAGGTAAATTCCCAACCATCCCCATAATCGTTTCGCGCTTTGCCTCGTCCGGTAAATCTTCGTCCGTAAGCTTACGTTTTTCTCCAAATGTCATCCCAGCTGGTGCCAGAGCTCTAGAAGGAGCATTCCCTTCTTTCATCTCTCTTCCGAAGTGTTTCAATACATAATCAATTGTATCACTCGTAATGGATACAGCGTCAACGACTGTTGGTATACCAACAGCAATTACCGGAATACCAAGCGCATCTTGACTCAGTTCTTTACGCTTATTCCCAACACCACTACCGGGATGAATCCCCGTATCAGACACTTGAATGGTTGCATTTACTCGTTCAATTGAGCGAGAAGCAAGTGCATCTATTGCAATTACAAAATCAGGTTTAGTTTTTTCAATAATTCCGTAAATCACGTCACTTGTTTCAATACCAGTTAAACCCATTACACCTGGGGTAACGGCACTTACTGGGCGAAAGCCATCTTGAACTTGCTCAGGAGCTAATTGAAATAAGTGTCTAGTTACTAGGAGATTTTCAACCGCTATTGGCCCTAGTGCATCTGGTGTCACATTCCAATTCCCTAGTCCAACAACAAGACAAGTATCTGTTTCCTTAATGCCAATTTCTTTCATAAAAGCGTGGAATCTCTCTGCAAATACTCGTTCCATTTTCTCTTGAATTTCTGTGTCTTTTCTACGAATTCCTAGTGATTCAAAGGTTAAGTAGTTTCCTTTCTTCTTTCCAAGTCGCTTTGCTCCTACTTCATCAATCGTTACTCTTGTGACACTAACGCCATCAATATTCTCTTCTTTTATTTGAACACCATTTAGATTTTTAGTCGCGTTCCCCTTTTTTTCTTCTTCCTCTAAAACCATTTGATGTGCCTCTACTGCAAGATCTGTGCGCACCTGATATTGCTCTAAATTTAATTCATCAGACATAATTTACACACTCCTCCATAAAAACTCTTGTGAAGATAGTGTTTCCGACTGAGCTTGTTTTCATTCTACTATTGCTTTTTCACATTAAATTTGATAGAATGCAATTTGTTGTATGTATGATACGCATGTGTCATTCCGTACTTAAAAAAGCTTACGAAACCGTTCATAATAGATGGACTGGGATCAACCTGATCACTTATTGGGAGGTGAATGATATGCCAAATATTAAATCTGCAATTAAGCGTGTGAAAACAGCTGATAAGCGTCGTGCACAAAATATCTCTGTTAAATCTGCTCTACGTACTTCAATCAGAAACTTCGAAGCAAAATTAGAAGCTGGTGACGTAGAAGTTGCAAAAGCAGCTTTAACTGATGCGATTAAAAAGCTTGATAAAGCAGCTAACAAAGGCCTTATCCATAAAAATGCAGCATCTCGTCAAAAGTCTCGTCTAGCGAAGAAGCTAAACGGTCTTTCTGCATAATAGAAGCCGAAAGAAAAAAACACACGTTCATCGTGTGTTTTTTTCTTTTTTTATCTTCTTGCATGAAGACTTGATAATTTCATCAGTAATAATTCAACAGCTAATGTTTTCTCCATTTTCCCTGATTTGATTGCATAATCAGTATCGGCCGCTGCTTCTAAAAGCAACAGCAACTGCTTTTCTTCGAACCTGTTTATTTGTTGACTGGCGAGTTTTACCACATATGGATGTAACTTTAACTGCAAAGCCATATCTTTTTGTGAATATGAACGTTTTGTCATTTCTTTAACTTGATAATAAATTCGTAATTGCCTAGCAATTAAGGCAAGTAACTTTAAAGGCTCTTCTCTTTGCTTTAACAAATCATGATAAATGATTAATGCTTTATCTAATTGCTTTTTAATCGCAAAATCAATCAAGGCAAATACGTCTTGTTCAAGAGAACGAGCTACAAGCAGTTCAACAACTTCCCTATCTACAACGCGGTCTCCATTTACATACAGGGCAAGTTTTTCAACTTCTGATGCTAACAATAATAACTGAGGACCTACACGCTCTAATAAAGAATCTTTGCCATCAACTGTGAATTCAAATCCTTTTGTTTTAGCTTGTCCATCTAACCAAAGCGACAATGTTTTTTCATCAAAAGGGGCACATTCCACTAACGCGGTTCGCTTTTTCAACTCTTTTGTAATTTTCTTTCTTTCATCTAATTTTTCATAAGGAGCAAGTAAGATCATGACTGTTTCAGGTGATGGATGTTCTATGTACAGCTGCAAGCGATTTAAATCATGCTCAAGCTTTGTGTCTTGTTTTTGAGCAGTCACAAGAGAAAAGTCTTTAATGATGACAATCTTTTTTCCACCAAAAAAAGGAAATGTCTCAGCTTCTTCAACTGCTATATCTAATAGTGTGTCCTGCAGACTATAAGAGATGACATTAGGGTCGTCTTGAGAAAGAGAAGTCTCTCTAATAATGTCGATTAGTAAGTCTTCCATAAGAAAGGTTTGAGTTCCGTACATAAAGTAAACGGGTCTTATATCTCCTCGTTTCACTTCTTTTTTAAATGATAAATATGACATTGAATTCATTCCTCATTTACATGCATATTTCAAAAAGCACGGGAAATACTATGCTTTAATTGTGTGTTTCCACACCTTTAAGAATAGACAAAAAGCCCAGAAATAACAAGGGAAATGAGAAAGGGACCTAGCACGAAACTGCCAGATCCCCATTTATGATAAACGCCATAAAATAAGACCCCGGGTAATTATCTTATTTATGACGATAACCATGACCGCCTTCACTATTTATAATATCCTATGCAATGTTAAACTATAGGTGACAACTCTTTACAGACGAACCAACCAAGCTAAAATATAACAATTTTTTGAACAAAAGATGTTTTAGAAACAAGCTAACAGAAACAACCTAGTAATTTTCCGTTGCATCCCGTATACTATATCTGATAAGGAGGAATGTCTGATGCATTTTGAAAAAGAAGTACAATGTAAACGAAATGATGCGATTGATTCTGCGGTCGGGTTTATCATTCCTTTTGGTTTCTTTGCGACACTATTCATCATCGCTTCAATTGTAGATGTGTTTAGCGGTATGTAGGCGATTGACCTGACAAAATTAAAAAGAGGCTAGGACATTATTAAGAGTGATTAACTTGTCCAAGCCTCTTTTTATTATTTAATTATTTAAGAACTTTCCTCACAGTTACTGTTTTTTCTTTCAACCTAAATTCAACCGCTCCTTGTTGGTCCGTTCGAAAAATGGGAATATCCTTCTCCTCTAAACGTGTAATCACTTCAGGGTGAGGATGCCCAAAGCGATTTCTCCGACCGGCAGAAATCAGAACCCATTTTGGATTCACACGGTCTAAAAAAGCTTCAGTCGTGGACGTTCTACTTCCATGATGACCAACTTTCAGAAAATCAACTTGTAAATTGGGATAATCTTGAAGTAATCGTTGTTCTCCTTCTTCTTCTAAATCACCTGAAAATAAAAATGAAATCCCTTCGATTTCAGCCAAAAGAACAATTGAACGATTATTTAAACTGTTCTCGTTCCCTTTTGGGGATAGTATTACAAAATTTGCTCCTGCCTCTCTCCAGCTTTTGCCTTCTCCAATTAATTGAATATCTACACCATTGCGCTGAAACTCAGTTAACAATTGCAATTCAATGTCTCCTTCAACGACTCCTTGTCCATAATAAACTTTATTAACCGCTACTTTTTTTAACAAAGCAAACGATCCACCTATATGATCCAAGTGGCCATGGGTTAAAATGAGGCGATCAATCTTCCTAATTCCTTTCTCTTTTAACGTTGGGACTAACACATCCTGGCCAACCTCAAATGGTTTTCGACTCTGCCTCCACTCTTCGTTTATAAATGACATTGTCCCTCCAGTATCAATAAGATAGACTGCTTTTCGGTATGGTAGTTCTATAAGAAAACTATCTCCTTGTCCCACATCAATCATCGTCACTTTTGCTGTCGGATCCAAGTATGGATGCATAATTTGATAAGCAAAGAGAAGACCTATTAACACACCAGGCCACTTCCACCAACGTCTCCCCCCTCTTTCCCAACAGACAAAAGCGAAGACAATGATGTTATAAAACAATAGAACAAGAAACAAAGAAGGTTTTCCGACATTAAATGTACTGAATTTTAAATTGGCCATTTTAAGCAATACGGTATTGATAAACGGATATATAAATTCGAGGAATAAAAGTGGGATGTTTACAGTTAACGGCAAAATAAAAGAACAGAAAAAGGACAAAAGCGTTAACGGCAGTACTATAGTCGTAATAAACGGAATAAAGACCATATTTAAAGGAAGGCTGATCCAAGAGATTTCAAACATGTGAAACAGGATAATCGGAAAAGACAAAAGTTGAGAAAGAAATGTTACGGCCCATAGTTGACCAAGTATAGTGTACTTTCTAATGATATGGGAGGAAATAATTAACCCGAAGGAAACGAGGAATGACAACTGAAAACCCAATTGAAACAATGCAAAAGGCTGGTAAATTAAATAGCCAAGGTATACAATCACAATTCCGTTCAAAGGTGATACCTTCATTTTCATTCTCATACATAGTAAAACAACCATCGACATAATTGACGCTCTAATCACAGAAGGGGCACCACCCGCAATGACAACGTAAATAGGAAGGATACATAACAATACTTCAATCGTCCGTTCTCGGGTGATTCCAACTCTAATGAACAAGTAAAATAATAATGAAACGATCATTCCTACGTGCAAACCAGAAACAGCCAATAGATGAATGATTCCTAACCGTTGATAGGCTTTAAGTAAATCCTCTTCCATTAAAGTACGATCCCCAAACAATAAAGCATTCATTAATCCTTGATAATCTGGATCAACATCCTTTTCAATTCTCTGCATTTGTTTATGCCTCCACTTTTGCAGCCCGTAATACAGAGAATCACTTTTACTAATGCAGTTGATCTTTCCCCGTTCAGGTCTCATAATCCAATTAATTCCATTAAATTTTAAATGATTTTGATAATGAAATTGACCAAAATTAGTTGGAGGCATCGGTTCAGAAAGGCTACCTTCTATCTTACACACCTCACCCGGAGTTAGCTGTTTCATGTTAATCTGTTCACTTTGGTCATGCAAAAACGCATGAATTTGAATTATCTCGCTCCTATCTGTTTTTAATCTAAATGATAAAGAATCACCATCTATGATAGGAACAGTATGAATCTGACCATAAAGGGTTTGATTCCCAGCTTTATAAGACGTTGTGATTTGATTAGTAAATTGAACTCCAACTAAATAATAAAACAGAAAAGAGATTAAAATAAAAAGTAGCTTCTCTTTAAAAAGGGAAGGATTACTGAAACAAACTAAAAGAAAAATAACGAGGATTAATAGGTAAAGAGGACTCGATCCACTAATCGCAAGTAGAAGACCGAGTGTTGCTGAGAAGGGAATAAGCGGTAGAAGATATCCAAGCTTATTCATTTTCCAATCATGAATAAGCGACTGACTTGTTCTTGATATGTTAAAAGCTCTTCTTTACTGACACCAGCTTTTTTTAATTTTTCAAGAAGTGAAATCGTTAATTCCTTCTTTTCATTATAAGCAGGATCGAGACTTACTTCTTCTAGCTGTACTTGAACAACATTTATACCTGCCTCTTGAAACATCTCATTTGCATATGGATGGTTCTTATAATCCTTTGCATAGTAAACCGTCTTAATTCCTGCTTGAATGATTGCTTTGGAACAGTGAACACAAGGAAAATGTGTCACGTATATTTCTGATCCTTCTGTCGCAACACCAAACTTCGCACACTGTAATAAAGCATTCACTTCAGCATGTATGGTACGAATGCAATGATTATCAACTACGTAACAACCATCATCTATACAATGAGCCCCTCCCGTAACTGAGCCGTTATACCCTCCAGCGATAATACGATTTTCCCTTACGATAGTGGCCCCTACCATTAAACGTGTACAAGTACTTCTTAACGCTAATAAATGACTTTGCGACATAAAATATTGATCCCATGAAATGCGTTCCATTTTCTTCCTCCTGTACTGATATAGTTATTAATGCAAGTTTAGTGAAAAGCTTATCCCTAGTCAATGAACAAATCTTCCAATAATCATCAAATTAAAGATTAGAAATTCGCCTAGTTTCTCAATGGACTTTGGCCCAATTCCAGACACTTTTAACAAATCATTAACTTCTTTAAAGGGTCCGTTTTCTTCTCTATAAGCGATAATTGCTGAAGCTTTCGCTGGTCCTATTCCAGGTAATTGCTCAAGCTCTTTTGAATCAGCATGATTAATAGCAATCTTCCCTTCTTGATTTTGACTTGATGTTGGAATCCCAATTTGAATGTCCATTCCCTCCTCTCCAAGAGTAGGCACATAAACCACCATCTCATCTTGCAATAAAAGTGCCAAATTCAACTTCTTCTCGTCAGCATCTTGCAACAAACCTCCAGCCCTACTAATTGCGTGATGAATTCGATTTCCCACTCTTAACTCATAAACTCCCGGTTCGGCAACCGCCCCTTTAACATCAATAACAACCTTCTTTTCTTCCTCTCGAATTTCTTCTGTTTCCTTATCTTCATCGGCTGAATTAAATTGCTCGAATAAATCCTCAACTGCCTCTTCTTCTCCATTATCAAGTTGAAAGAACACTAAAACACCGACAATTAGAATCACAATAACGACTAATAAGATTTGATTTTGCATAATTTTCATTCTTAGTTCACCCTTTTCCAAACTTAAGTTATAATATTAGTTAATACTTAGATAAAAGGAGACGAATGTTACATGTCTGTACATTTACAAATTGCCGAACAAGTTCGTAAACACCGAGAGGCTCAAAAGCAATTTCTTCTTCTCGATTCCGCTAGAGAACGTGCTATTGAACACACACTTGAAATAGCGAAAGCTGGCCAAGATTTCCAACCAACGGAAATAAATCAAATTACGGAAGAAATGAATAAGATTGCTATGAAGTTTCAGTTTCCTCCACGTAAGCTTGTTACCAAGGAAATGATAATTAATTATCTTAACCTAAGATAATAGGTCATAACATAAGTTCCTCCTTCATACGTTTAGTCATAACGGGTAATCGCGTTTTGATCATGTTAAAGGAGGGGGATTACTTGAAAATAGGAATTATAGGAACAGGAAGCATGGGTACGATTCTGCTCGAATCATTTATTGAGTCTGGTGCCATTTCTCCAAATCAATTAGTGATTACAAACCGTAATAGAGCGAAAGCGGAGGCATTAAAAAAACGTTTCCCAACCGTTATTATTGGAAGAAACGCAGAAGAAGTAGCTCAAGAGGCAAGTGTCATTTTTATCTGCACGAAACCTTTACAATTTCCTACAGTGTTACAATCAATCGCGCCGGTGCTCCATCCAAGTAAGTTGTTAATTTCGATTACAAGTCCTATATCGGTCGAGCAACTAGAAGAAGTTGTTAACTGTAAAGTTGCAAGAGCGATTCCGAGTATATTAAACAGAGCACTAACTGGTTCTTCCTTGTTAAGCTTTGGTAGCCGTTGCCAAGAGGAAGATAAACAATACTTAACATCTCTTATGGCGACCATTTCAGAACCACTTGAAATCGCTGAAGACATTACTCGTGTTTCATCAGATATTGTTAGTTGTGGTCCGGCCTTTTTTAGTTATATGATGCAACAATTTATTGACGGGGCTGTAAGACAGACAAACATTTCTAAAGAAGATGCAACAACTCTTGCAACAAATATGATGATTGGAATGGGAAAATTACTCGAAAAAGGACACTATACTTTACCGACGTTACAACAACGCGTTTGTGTTCCAGGTGGAATAACAGGAGAAGGAATTAAGGTCCTTGAAGCAGAAACTGGAGCGATGTTTGATCATTTGTTTCAACAAACTCATGCAAAATACTATGAGGATCAAGAGCTTATTACCGAGGCATTTTCTAATAAATCTGTTAAATAAAGAGGAAGAGCTATGCTCTCCCTCTTTTTATTCGTGATATTTTTACAAATTCCTCTTTTATTTCTTTTTAACTGAGAAAAAAATTCTTTCACTTTCATTTGTCGGTTCTAACAAAGTAAAATCTCCGAAAGTTCCAGTTATCTCAAATCCAGCTTCATCTAACCAATTAAGATAAACCTCAACTGGAAATGTTCGTTGTTTATGTAGTTCAAAATTTCGTTCAAATAAACCATTTTGTTCGTTCTCAATAAAAAAAGTGACTTCATGTTCAACACTGTTTGGGTATTCACCAGGGAAGGACGTCCAAATATAAGCCATGTTGCCAACGTCTTCAGCAAAAGTTTGATTTATAAAGCCTGTGATTTTGGAAACAGAATGAACGTCAAACAACAGTAACCCGCCTTGCTTCAACAAATTATAAATGCTTTTAAAAGTATCGCCTACATCTTTCTCAGTCTCCAAATAATTTAAAGAATCACAAAAGATGGTGATAACATCAAATTCACCAATAGTCTCTAGCTCCGTCATTGATTGTTGAAACAGAGGAGGTGAGAATCCTGCATGCTCGCATTTTTCTTTGGCAATTGCGAGCATGTCTTCAGATATATCAACCCCTGTTACCCTCGCCCCTTTTTTGTTAAGCCTCAAGAGTAAATCACCTGTTCCACAACCAACATCCAGGATAGACAATCCACTTAAATCTTGTTTAACTTGTTGCGCGATGAAGTCAACCCATTTTTCATATGGCGCATCAGCCATTAATGAATCATATAAGTTAGCAAAAGCTTGATAATTCATATAAGCTCCTTATTTATCTTGTTTTAAGTGAGTCCAGCCATCTCGCTGTTCAATCTTTTTTTCTTTCATAAGCTTACCTAGCGCTCTTTTAAATTTAGCTTTACTAATTGAGAACCTAAGTTCAATGTCTTCTGGAGGTGTTTTGTCCCAATAAGGCATTGACCCCCCGCGCTCTTGTAAAAATGCATAAATTCGATCAGCATCTTCATCTTGTTGTTCTGATCTTTTTGGCATCATCGTTACATTAATACGTCCATCTTCTCTGACAAATTGAACACGAGTTTGAATGTGCTGACCATATCTAGGTGTTTCTACCATCTCATCATTGTGTAGAAAGGCAATATAACCTTCATCAGTTAACAGCAAGGCACCTTCATCTAAAAAGTGATAAACATAACCACTTACTTCTTGATTCATCACTTCTGCTGTTGCTTTAATCGATTGTTTCTCAATTGGCTCGCCTTTAACCAGCTTCCCCATTAAACGGCCGCGCTTATCCCATGTGAGCGATAGAGGAAGCTTGTCACCAGGTTGTGGCCACATCCCTCTGTCATATGGTAATTCATCCATTGATAAAAAGAGATCACGTGATATCCCATTGTGAAAGAAAACACCATGACCCGTTTTTACTTCTACAGCCTCTAACCAAGCAATCTCTCCTAATTGTAAGAAAGGTTTTTCCATAGTAGCCGCTAATCTGCCTTGGTGGTCATGATAAAGAAATACTTCCACTTCATCCCCAACTTCAATTGGTTCGGTAGCTTCCCTTTCATGTAGCAACACATCTGTATTTCCATCACTTATAAAAAAACCAAAATCGGCTTTTCTTACCACTTTTAATTTTTCAGTATATCCTGGTTTTAGATCCATTACCCTAAAACCCCTTCTAATTCTACAACAGGCGCATCTCCCCATAATTTTTCTAAATTATAATACGTTCGTTCGTCCTTATGAAAAACATGAACAACGACATCACCTAAATCAATTAAAATCCAACGAGCTTGATCAAAGCCTTCTAATCGTTTAATTTCTATCCCTTTTTCTTGAACCACTTTTTTCAATTCATAGGCAATAGCTTGCACTTGTTTATCTGAATTACCGTGGCATATAACAAAGTAATCTGCAATAAGGGAAACACCTTTCATATTTAACGCTACTATATTTTCTGCTCTTTTATCATCAATTGCTTTTACCGCTAGTTCAAAAATGGATTCTTCATTCACCAAACATCACTTCTCCTTTTTATCGTTAATTAATTGGTTGTAAGTTGCTATTGTTTCCGGGAAAACTAATTGGTTTTGTTTCATTAAGAAGTTCATTGTGTTCTTCAAAGCTTCTATTATCGCTTTATCTAGATCATGTTCTGCGATTTCTCTGACTGTCTCAATTCCTTTGAAATGTCGACCAGGCTCTATATAATCTGCTAAAAAAACCACTTTTTCCAAAACAGTCATATGAGGCTTGCCTGTTGTGTGGTAACGAATAGCATCTAGAATTTCTTGATCTTTTATTCCAACCTCATTTTCAACGTAATAAGCCCCACAAGGTGCATGCAGTAATTCATCACCATAGTCCAAGATTGACTTATCATTTAGTTTCTCCCGGACAAGCCGTTTCATTTCTTCCTTATCACGGAATTTCGCATAATCGTGAAAAACAGAAGCAATTATTGCTTTGTCTTTATCAGCATCAAACCTCTCTGCTAATTCTTCTGCAGCTTTAATAACCCCTAATGTATGTTGATAGCGATGATCAGTAAGGTGAGGTCTTACCTTTTCCAATGCTTGTTCTAGGTTCATACAATGACCTCTCTTTCACCATTAATTCCACTTCTGTCGGAACCATATACGTAATCGGCTTTCCTTCTTCCACTCGTTTTCGAATTAAAGAAGATGAAAAATCAACTTGAATCATTTTTATTAACTTGACTTGGTCAGAATATAGCGAGTCTTTTATAGTAGTTCCAGGACGCTCTACCCCTATAAAAGTCACAAGTTTCATTAATTCTTCAATTCTGTACCATTTTGGTAGATAATCAATCATGTCCCCACCAATTAGAAAATAAAATTGGTAGTCTGTGTATATTTGCTTTAACTGCTTGACTGTGTCAATCGTATATGACGGACCCTTCCGTTCCAATTCAATTGTTGAAACATGGAAATGTTCGTTATTCTTCAAAGCCTCCACTAACATGTCAACTCGATCTTCATTGGAAGCAAGGTCATCACTTTTCTTATGAGGAGGGACATTAACTGGAATAAACCATATTTCATCCAGTTCGAAGGTTACTAGGACTTCTTGAGCAAATAGTAAATGTCCAAAATGCGGAGGATTAAAAGTACCACCAAACAAACCTATCTTTTTCATCACGTTACCCCCTCCCTCCTCACGATAATCATTTACTATAGAACGTCAGAGTTTTTCCCTTATGATGGAAGAACAATTGCTTTATTTTCTTTTGATTCTTTATATAACACAATCGTATGACCTATTACTTGTACAAGTTCAGCTTTTGTATGTGTCACTAATGCAGCTGCAACCTCATCCTTATCTTCATCACAATTTTGTAAAATGCTTACTTTGATTAACTCTCTAGCCTCAAGTGCCTCTTCTACTTGTTTGCTCATGTTCTCATTAACTCCGCCTTTACCTACTTGGAAAATTGGATTTAAGTGGTGTGCTTTAGATCTTAAAAATCTTTTCTGTTTCCCTGTTAACATGTTGTTCCTCCTAATTGTTGTAAAACGATTTTTTCCATCCTCAATGGGTCAGGATTCTCACCTGTCCAGTGTTCAAATGCGAGTACTGCTTGATTAACAAACATTCCAATCCCATTTACGGTTTTAGCCCCTTGTTGCTTAGCATCTTTAAGAAGTTTTGTTTCAATTGGATTATAAATCAAATCACTAACAATCGTCCCCCGTTTCATATTCTTGAGTGAAATAGGAGACTCTTCGATATTGGGGCTCATCCCGATTGAAGTTGTATTGATAATAACATCAAATTCGTTTAAGGTTAATTCTGCTTTGTGTTTCTCAATGGCACAAGCATCAGTCTCATATACTTGTGCAAGCTTCAATAATGGTTGTGCTTTTTCTAGCGTTCTGTTTGTAATGGTTAATTGACCAATTCCTTGTCTTAGCAAAGCTGTCACAATACCGCGAGCGGCTCCACCAGCTCCGATAATCAGAAATTTTTTCGAACCGATTTCTTCTCCTGTCTCCTCTAATAAAGACTTCACATAACCTCGACCATCCGTATTATAGCCTATAAGCTTTCCTTCTTTGTTAACAATCGTATTAACAGCTCCGATTTGAGTAGCCTCGTCATCAATTTCATCAAGAAATTCCATTACAGCTATTTTATGTGGAACTGTCACATTACAGCCTGAGAGGTTTAAGGCTCTAATTCCATCTATTGCTTCTTTTACATGATTCGGCTGGACATCAAAAGCATGATACCTTGCTTCAATATTTAATACTTGAAAAGCATCATTATGAATAAGAGGCGACATCGAGTGCCCAACTGGATGTCCTAGTAACCCAAAGACTTTCTCCATTTTTTTCCTCTCCCCTACTTAGAAATCTCTTTATATGATAGATTCTCGAATGGTTACATTTACTCCTTTAGGGGCGTAGCTCAACTTTAACATTTTGACCATTGACCGTAACCCAACCTAGTCCAGAGAAGACAATATCTGATTTTTTATCTTTTATTTGAAACGTATGTTTAACCAATGGTGGTAGAGTTTCTTTCGTTTCTTCTCCAGGTGGTGTTAATAACTCTCCAAGGTGCTGCTCATAAAGCTCTTCTGCTTTCTCACGTTTCGTACGATGAATGTGAATGTCATTCGAGCAATAACATGTAAAAGAGGTTCTTTCTCCTTGAGTAAAATCAAACCTGCCTAGCCCACCAAAGAATAATGTTTGGCCTTCGTTCAATTGAAAAACCATTGGTTTAATTTCTTTCTTCGGAGTAATGATTTTTAATTCGTTTTTATCTATATGGTGAGCCATCTGATGATGATTAATTATTCCTGGTGTATCATATAAGGCTTTCCCATCATCTAAAGGAATGTCAATCATATCAAGTGTTGTTCCTGGAAAATGTGAAGTGGTAATTAACTGTTCCGTATCCCCACCAAATGTTTTGATCATTTGGTTAATGAACGTTGATTTCCCTACGTTTGTACAACCAACAACAAAAACATCCTTCCCTTTTCGCAAGCGATCAATTTCTGTGGCAATCTCTACGACACCTTGTCCTTTTTCTGCACTCATTAACATAACGTCAATTGGCTTTAGCCCGAGATCTTTGGCTGATTTCTTCATCCAATTCTTAAGGCGATTTTGATTTAAAGACTTAGGTAATAAGTCAACTTTATTTCCCACAAGTAGTACCTCATTTTTCCCAACAAAACGATGAATCCCCGGCAACCAACTACCCGTAAAGTCAAATATATCAACCACTTTTACAATTAAAGCATCTTTTTGCCCTAAACCATTTAAGATTCTCAAGAAGTCATCATCTGTTAAAGAGACATCTTGGACCTCATTATAATGCTTTAACCTAAAGCAACGTTGACAAGTGACCACATCTCTTGTTAATGAAGACGGTGGTGCATAACCTAGTTGATCTTTCTCCTCCGTTTGAATGGCCACGCCACACCCGACACAAATTGTTTTACTTTCTTCCATATTAATCCTCCCTAAAACTCACATTTCTTACTTATTAATATTTCATAGAAAATTTTTCTTATGATTTATTTACAGACAATTAATTTCATCTAATACTTACCAAACTTTAACTATACCTTTATTGCTGTTATTTTTCAAATTTAGAGGAAAGCATGTTGTCGTCTTTTGATTTTTATTGTCAAAACCCCCATATTTTTCATCAACAAAAAAAAATTTTCGACAAAAACAAGCATCTCTCAACACCTGTGGATAACGTTATACACGTTATCCTCTAATAACTAAAGGGGTTTGGCCTTTTAATGAACAGGGAATTAACAACTTATCCACCTAACAATGTGGATAACTAGAACAGTTGTTCTATTTTTAATACCATGATAGGATGAGATTAACAAAAACAACTTACTAATTTATTCACATAAAAGGAAAATTATTACTACTAAATTTTGAATAAACACAGAAACTGAGGAGGTGAACCTGTCTTCTTTTAGGACAGGACTATATGCAAAATCTATCTGACGAACTACTAATTGACACATACTACAAAGCTATGGAACTTAAACTTAACCCTGATTTCATCGAACTAATTAGACTAGAAATTGCTAAACGCTCCCTCACTGACAAAATAAAACTATCATCCTAGTAAAAACTTGACCTCCGCGAGAGATTGAAAGAGAATCTACTCTTCCCAGCCCCGAACAACAATTAAGGGTGGCTCTTACGCGGAGGTCTTTCGTTTTTCTTCCACCCCAACTTTAAAACGATTCTAAATTTAGAAAAGAGCTATCGCGAATACGATAGCTCTTTTTTTGGTTCCATTATTCAGCTCGGTTTGGAACTCTGTTTCCAATCCTGATGTATTCTCTTGGTTGAAATGGACCGGTTGTTGGGACAATATGATTGTCTAACTGTTGGACATTAACGGAGTTTGGGCCATCTAATCCTTTTTCATGAATCGTACGTTTATTAAACTCATTTGCATACCATCCCCCAGAAAAAAGCACTAGAAAAATACTTATAGCCGCTAACCCCTTTTGCTTATTATTCATGGTTGTCACTCCTAAATTTTAGCAACGATCCTTTATAGAACAGGCTTATTACTTATAGAGTGTCGAACTTCAGAGAAAATATACATCGATATACCAAATTTTTACTCGGATAAAAATAAAAAAAATTTTTTTGCCGTTTTTATCGTATTTCTACATATTTAAAAGATCTGAGAAAAACACTGAAACCTAAAGGGCTCTTGGGTGCACGTGTTTCAGAATTAGGTTATAATTTTATTTAGTCTCAATTAATAGTAGTTATTGTAGAGGAAAAGAGGGTAAAAAGAGTAACATTGGCACAATTTATTATGGATAAGAAAAAAAGAAGGAGGTATTTGATTTGACGGTTTTACATTGGGCTACAATCTCCCCATTTTTGTTAGCCATTTTGATTCCTTTTCTGTATAAGTATGCAAGACCGATACATACGGGGTGGTTCGTCCTTGTACTCCCGCTCGTGTTGTTTGTTTATTTTATTCAATACTTACCTGTAACATCAGACGGAGGTGTTATTGAATACACTGTCCCTTGGGTTCCTTCTCTTGGGATCAATTTTACTGTCTATTTAGACGGACTTAGCTTGTTATTCGCTTTACTCATCTCGGGTATTGGAACTCTAGTTGTTCTATACTCCATTTACTATTTATCAAAGAAGACTGAGCAACTAAATAACTTTTATGTGTATCTCCTCATGTTTATGGGGGCCATGTTTGGGGTCGTTCTATCCGACAATCTAATTGTTCTTTATGTGTTCTGGGAATTAACAAGTTTAGCTTCATCCTTGTTAATTAGTTACTGGTTCCACAGAGAAAAATCAACGTATGGTGCACAGAAATCCATGTTGATTACGGTATTTGGTGGTTTATCCATGCTTGGTGGTTTTTCATTGCTTTATGTGATGACCAATACATTTAGTATCAGAGAAATCATTGCAAATGTTGATTTAGTCACGACAAGTACTCTCTTTTTACCAGCTATGCTCTTAATTTTACTTGGGGCTTTTACAAAATCAGCTCAATTCCCATTTCATATCTGGCTACCAGATGCAATGGAAGCACCAACCCCTGTTAGTGCCTATTTACACTCAGCAACGATGGTTAAAGCAGGTATTTACTTAGTTGCGAGATTAACTCCTGTTTTTGGAGGCTCTGCAGAGTGGTTTTGGATCTTAACAATTGGTGGAATCGTCACTTTATGTTGGGGATCCATATCTGCGGTCAGACAAAAAGATCTTAAATCCATCTTGGCATTCTCAACGATTAGTCAACTGGGTTTAATTATGTGTTTACTTGGTTTAGGTTCAGCATCTCTTTATTACGGATTTGAAACCGAGCAAGCCTTATTGTTTACGACTGCTACACTTGCAGCAGTGTTTCACTTAATTAATCACGCAACCTTTAAAGGTAGTTTGTTTATGACCGCTGGTATCATTGACCATGAGACGGGTACAAGAGATATCCGTAAACTCGGTGGATTAATGACAATAATGCCGATTACCTTTACGATTTCCTTGATTGGCTTAGCTTCAATGGCTGGATTACCGCCTTTCAATGGTTTCTTGAGTAAAGAAATGTTCTTTACTGGATTAATAAATGCTTCCGAATTACCTATTTTTAATATGCCAACTTGGGGTATTGTTCTGATCGTCCTTGCGTGGATTGCGAGTGTGTTCACGTTTGTATACTGTATGGTGATGTTCTTTAAAACCTTTACAGGCAAATTTAAACCAGAAAACTATGATGTTCACGTGCACGAAGCTCCGATTGGAATGTTAATCAGTCCTATCATTTTAGGATCACTCGTTGTGATCTTCGGGCTGTTTCCAAATTTATTAGCTTACACATTAATTGAACCCGCTATGAATGCTATTTTGCCGAATTTATTAGCGGAAAATCAAGTGTTCAAAGTTGATATTTATCATTGGCATGGATTTAATACGGAGTTATTTATGACCCTTGGAGTAGTTTTAGTAGGTACTTTCATCTACTTAATGATGAAAAAGTGGTCAAAGACGGCTATCTATTTAAAAGAACGCGATCCACTAAATTGGTTCTACGACAATGCACTTTCAGGGTTAATTAGCGGGTCTCAATTCGTTACTCGAATTCAAATGACCGGATTATTGCGCGATTACTTTGTTTACATGTGTGTATTTATGATTTTATTACTTGGTTACACAATGATACGCTACCAAGCTTTTTCGATTGATTTCGTAAATGTAACAGCTATTGATCCGTTTATGTGGGTTCTAACCATTGTATTCATAGCGTCAATACTGGTTATTCCATTCATAAACCACCGTATGACAGCTATCATTGTCGTAGGTGTAATCGGTTTTCTACTAGCGTTATTCTTTGTAGTCTTCCGTGCTCCTGATTTAGCTCTTACTCAATTATTAGTTGAAACAGTCACTGTAGTGTTATTCATGCTTGCGTTCTATCATTTACCTGAACTAAGAAAAGAATCGTTTAAGCCACGCTTCAACATAGTGAATTTAATCATCTCGATTGGTGTTGGTGGTCTTGTTACAGCTATTGCCTTTAGCGCAGCTTCTTTGGGGAACGAAGCTGGTTTTGAATCTATTGCTGAATACTTTATTCAAAATTCAAAAGAACTTGCAGGTGGCTACAACATGGTTAACGTAATCTTAGTTGATTTCCGTGGTCTAGATACTCTACTTGAAGTTCTAGTTCTTGGAATAGCCGCACTTGGGGTAGTTGCTTTAATTAAATTACGGATGACAGGGAGTGAAGACGTGTGAAGAAACAAATCAAATCAAATGAACTAATGCTTCATACGTTAACAAGAGTTGTTACTTTTATCATTCTAGCCTTCTCCGTTTACTTGTTCTTCGCCGGACACAATAACCCCGGCGGAGGATTTATTGGAGGGCTAATGACTGCTAGTGCTCTCCTACTCATGTATTTAGGCTTTGATATGAAGAGCATGAAGAAGGCTTTACCTTTTAACTATACACATATGATTGCAATCGGCTTATTAATTGCGATTGCAACGGGTGTATCAAGTATGTTATTTGGTTATCCATTTCTAACTCAATTCTTTGAATATTATCAACTTCCTATTTTAGGAGAAACTGAGTTAACAACGGCGTTGCCTTTTGACCTTGGAGTTTACCTTGTTGTTGTGGCAATAGCCTTAACCATTATTTTAACGATTGCGGAGGATGATGCATAAATGGAAATATTAATGTCCATCACTGTTGGTGTCCTCTTCATGGTTGGAACCTATATGATTTTAACGAAAAGCTTGTTACGTGTAATCATAGGACTAATCCTATTATCACACGGCGCTCATTTGTTACTTTTGACAATGGCAGGCTTACAGAGAGGAACACCACCGCTGTTAAGTCTAGGTTCGGAAGCTTATGCGGATCCACTACCGCAAGCTCTAATTCTTACAGCGATTGTAATTAGTTTCGGGGTCACATCTTTCCTACTTGTTCTTGCTTATAGAACGTATAAAGAACATAAGACTGATGATCTAGACCAATTAAGGGGATCTGCTGATGAGTAACTTAATTATCTTACCGGTTTTAATTCCGTTTATTATAGGAACGATTTTAATTTTATTTAATAAACAACATACGATTCAAAGAGTGATTAGTGGAATTACTGCTTTCGTGTTACTGGGCCTTGCTTTTTACATTGCCGTTTTTGTTTATCAAAACGGCATAACGGTTCTGGAATTAGGTAACTGGCCTGCTCCATTTGGAATTGTCCTAGTTGCTGATATGTTTGCAACAATGATGGTTATTCTTAGTAGTATCGTCGGTGTTGTCTGTTTATTTTTCGCTTTTCAAACGATCTCGTCTGAACGTGAAAAATTCTTCTTCTATCCGTTTTACTTCTTCTTATTAGCTGGGGTAAACGGTGCATTTTTAACGGGAGATTTATTTAACCTATTTGTCTTTTTTGAAGTGATGTTAATTTCCTCCTATATCTTAATTGTTATGGGTGGAACCAAATACCAACTTAGAGAATCTCTAAAATACGTCATTATTAACGTGTTTGCCTCAATCTTATTTATTGTCGGTGTCGCGTACATTTATGCGGTAACGGGAACGTTGAATATGGCTCAAATTGCTGAGCGTGTTGGTGAGCTTGAACAAGTTGGGGTATTAAACGTGATTGCCATTATATTCTTTATCGTATTTGCGATGAAGGGTGGGTTATTTCCACTTTATTTCTGGCTACCTCGCTCTTACTACGGGCCACCTGCAGCAATTGCTGCCTTATTCGGAGGTCTTCTCACAAAAGTAGGGATTTATGCGATCATCCGGTCATTCACGTTAATTTTCACACATGACCCTGGGTTCACCCACTACTTAATCGTTACAATTGCTGGGTTTACAATGATTTTTGGGGTACTTGGAGCGGTTTCACAGTTCGACTTTAAACGTATTCTTTCTTATCATATTATTAGTCAGGTTGGATATATGGTGATGGGACTAGGTATTTACTCTCAACTAGCTGTTGCTGGGGCAATTTATTACATTGCTCATCATATTATCGTAAAATCTGCATTGTTCCTATTTGCTGGGGCAACCCAAAAAATAACAGGAACAACAGATCTAAAGAAAATGGGTGGATTGTTAAAGACTCATCCTTATCTTGCCTGGATGTTTTTCATTTCTGCCATATCACTTGCAGGTATTCCTCCTTTGAGTGGATTTTTCAGTAAGTTTCCTATTATTCTTGCTGGTTTTGAAGAAGGAAATTATGTGATAGCAGCAGTTGCACTAGCTGTAGGCCTTTTAACATTGTTCTCCATGATGAAGATTTTCATCTATGCCTTCTGGGGTGAACAAAAACATACGGAACAGCAAGCTAACTATAAGGTAGGCAAATTACTATTACCTATTGTCCCACTTGTTGCACTGACCATTATTCTGGGCTTCGCTGCTGAACCAATTTTCGTTTATTCTTTACAAGTGGCAGAACAAATCCTAGATCCATCGATCTATATCAAATCTGTTCTTAAGGAGTAGTTGCTATGGCCTATCAAATCCTATTAAATGTGTTCATTGCTCTTATTTGGGCTTTTCTCCAAAATAGCTATACAGGTGTAGATTTTCTAGTTGGCTATGTCATTGGTATTTTCATCTTGTTAGTGTTAAGGCGCTTTTTGCAATTCGATTTCTATTTTCGTCGTGTATGGGCGATGATTAAATTAACGTTGCTATTTTTCAAAGAGCTTATTTTGGCTAACATTGATGTCATTAAAATCGTGTTAAGTCCAAAGTTAAATATTAAGCCAGGAATTATCGCTGTTCCGACCAAACTTGAAACAGAATGGGAATTAACTTTACTTGCTTCTTTAATTTCATTAACTCCAGGTACATTGTCAATGGACTTTTCTGATGATAATAAATTCATCTATATCCATTCCATCCACGTACCTGATAAAGAAGAAATGATTCGTCAAATCCATAACACGTTTGAAAAGGCGATTCTGGAGGTGACGAAGTAATGTTTCACACTATTTTAACGATTGTTTTAGTCGTCATGTCGATTTCATTATTAGTTTGCTTTATCAGAACGGTCATTGGACCAACTATGCCAGACCGAATTGTAGCACTAGACTCTTTAGGCATTAACCTAATCGGATTCATTGGCATCTTAATGATCGTTCAAGAAACGATCGCTTATTCTGAAGTCGTACTAGTTATTAGTATACTTGCCTTCATCGGTACAATCGCTTTATCTAAATTTATTGAAAGGGGTGTTGTATTTGACCGCGATTGAGATCATTTTGAGTATCTTTATCATTCTTGGTGGTTTTCTAAGTCTTCTCGGTTCAATTGGGTTAATTCGTTTTCCTGATGTGTATGGACGCACACATGCTGCAACGAAAAGTGCAACGCTTGGTGTTATTTCAATTATGGTAGCGACTTTCCTTTTCTTTCTATTAGTTGAAGGTATCTTTGTCGGCAAAATATTACTAGCTATCCTATTTGTATTCTTAACAGCACCAGTTGCAGCTCTAATGGTTGCTAGGGCTGCTTATCGAACTGGAGTACCTTTATGGGAAAAAAGTGGTCAAGATGATTTAAAAGAGATGTACAAAAAGAAAATGAACGAATCATAAATGATAAAAGGATCCACCTCAGAATGAGTGGATCCTTTTTATACTCAGTTTCCGTATTTAGTTAATTTCTTTACTAGGGCTCATTTTTGCAATAGCTTGTCCTAACTTAATCTCACTATTTTCACTGACATTAATATCAGTTATTAATCCACTTGAACATAATAAGACAACAGTTGAACCAAATGAAAAGTAACCAACCTCGTCCCCTTTTGATAACGTTTTACTTGTATGGGTCGTCTCAATCGTGTTGACATTCATTGCACCTACTTTTATAAGTGCCATTTGTTTAGTGCCCACATTCATTTCGGTTATTAAACGGTAATTCCTTGATAAAGGTCTCCTTCCGTACCGTAAGCCTAAATCATTTACAGGATAGGAACGTCCACCTAGAATCCATTGTTTCTTAATAGTTCCATCAACTGGACTGTGGATTCTATGATAATGACTAGGGCTTAAGTATAAGATAAAGTATCGTCCATTTATATAAGGAGTTGCAGCGTCTTTAGATCCGAGCATCTCAACAATATCATATGTTTGACCTTTAACATGAAAGCGTGTCTCTTCTTGTAATTCTCCAAACTGTGCCATCACACCATCAACTGGACTTACAAGTGTATTTGGCTCTTCGCCAATGGGGCGAGCTCCCTCTTTTAATTGTCTGATGAACAAATCGTGTAAATGATTATATTGATCCAATGGTCGAGCCATTTCTTCCTCATTCAGGTTAAACGTTCTAGAGAAAGGTTTAACAAATGGCTTGCTTAAACGTGACCTTGCAAAGGATCGGAGCAAATTTGACGTTAACCGATGATTGGTTAATTCTATACACGATCTAAAAAGTACTTTTTTCAAAATAATTTCCCTCCATTTTTTTAAATAAGCGTGAATGGCTGTGGTACCTAGTCGTTTCTAGAGAGCTGTGATATGATTATTATTTAAGAAAATAATGAGATTTTTGACTTACAAATCTATGTAAGGAGTTGATGCCTATGTTCCTGCTACATCATTTGGATCATACCGTTAAAAAGGTAAAAGGGCAAATTGCTAATGCTCTGACAATCGTGAATTTAAGCTTTGGTGCTGTTGCTATTATGTTTATTATACAGAATGAATTGCGTCTAGGTCTTTTATTTATTACCATTGCTGCTTTAACTGATCGTTTAGATGGTGCTGCCGCAAGACGATTTAACAGTACTTCTGAATTCGGTAAACAGTTAGACTCTTTAAGTGATATCATTTCCTTTGGTGTTGCGCCAGCATTTCTATTATATCAAGCTGTGTTGTTTTCGTTTGGGTTACCTGGAATGTTTCTTACTATTTTCTTCATAGCTTGTGGGGCTATTCGTTTAGCACGATTTAATGTTACGGAGAGTACAGGTTATTTTGTAGGCCTCCCGATAACCGCTGCAGGTTGTATTTTAACATTTCATCTTCTACTTATCCCATTTATAGCGGCTCCCTATTTTCTTATTGCTACGCTCTTTCTTGGAATTTGTATGATAAGCTCATTCAAAGTAAAAAAGATCTAACCCTTTATTTTTGCCAAAAAATAAATGAATTTATCGAAAAATGACGTTAAATTGTCAAAAAAACAGAAAAAAATGGGTATATATGTTTTATTTTCCGTGGAAAGTCTTGACACCATTAGGGTTTCATTATTAAATAAAGTTGCGGCTTTATTTTTCAGCTTGTTTAGAAGACAAGCTATATGAAAAAGAAGATTAAACACTTCGTCAGAATCAGAAGATGTAGTGTTTTCAAAACATGGTATGAAAGGGAGTTTTTTTTCATGAACAAAACAGATTTAATTAATGCAGTATCAGAGCAAGCAGATCTTTCAAAGAAGGATGCTTCTAAAGCAGTAGACGCTGTATTCGAAAGTATTACTTCAGCACTTGTTGAGGGTGGAAAAGTTCAACTTGTAGGCTTCGGTAGTTTCGAAGTACGTGAGCGTTCTGCACGTAAAGGTCGCAATCCTCAAACTGGACAAGAAATCGAGATTCCAGCTACAAAAAATCCAGCTTTCAAGCCAGGTAAACAACTTAAGGATGCTGTAAACGAATAGTATGCAAAAGTGAAGGGACAAACCTCCCTTCACTTTTTTGTATATCATAATAAGTTCCCCCTCCTCATAATGTAGATAGACTAATTAAAATGAGGTGGAAAAATTGAACTCTTTTTCTGATCAGGCCATTTATGAACATCAATTTTGGTTACAAGTATTAGGTGATCATGCAAGGTTTATAAGAGACACTCTTTCTCCTACAGAGCAAGAATTTATAAAAAAAGCTGTTTATTTTATTGAAACGTTTGATAGTCTCCTTAACGAAAGTCGTTCTAACCTATCTATTGAAGCTTTGCAAAACTTGACTGAACAAGCAAATGAACAGGCTCAGCAAATTCGCGCCTTTAAGTTAGAAATTATCCGTGAACACTTAGTTGGTGATATCACTATTGATTTATCCCCTACGTTTTTAAACCATATGGTCAATGAAGTTGAAGAGTATCTGCGAATACTGCCCTACTTACTTCAGCAACAAGTTCCACCAGTAGCTCATCCCCTTCACCATCATCTCGTTTGGCTGCTAGATGCTGCAGGACATGCAGGAGGCATCACAGATAACCTCGATTTAGTTGAGAAACAACTCCAAGAAAAAAGCGAAGCCTTTACAGAAAGATTTGAACAATTTTACATTAAAGCTGTTGAGATGGCTGGTTACCTTCGTTCAAATGTCCAAATGTTTCCTGCATTAGAACGTTTTAATGAAAACGTAAAACTGGAAATAGCCTTATTTAAAACATTCCTAGACGAACTTGAAGAAATGGAAATGAGCAACAGGTTACTTGGAACATTAGATCAGTTAATGGCAGACCACATGGCTAGGAGGAATGTTACTATCTAATCAAGTTAGCACAGTCCTCACATCTAGACATGCCTGACTGTGATCCTACGAAGCCCAGATCAACGTAATATTAAATTAAGGCTAGTTAGGGTCGTGTTGATCTAACTAGCCTTTAAATCATCATTTAGATTGGTTTGATAACGTTCATATCTCAATTTGATGATTATTTCTTTCGTAAGTTGAAAATCCTAATTATATAAACAGTTAGGAGTGAAAGAATGGAATTCAATAAAATTAGTTCAATTCAATCTAATGGACAACCAGCACAAACGCAAAATCATCAACCTGGACTAGAAAGTCAGATGGATCCATCACCTATTTATGATGACCCTGCTTACAAAGGCAGCAGCAAATTAGAAGGAAAAGTCGCACTGATAACAGGCGGAGACAGCGGAATAGGACGAGCTGTAGCTATTGCCTTTGCAAAAGAAGGAGCAAAGCTTGCTATCGTCTATCTTGAGGAACATGAAGATGCTAATCAAACAAAAACAGAAATTGAGAAATATGGTGGTCAGTGCCTCCTTATTTCTGGTGATATTGGCGAAGAATCCTTCTGTCAGGATGCTATAAAACAAACAATAGCGACTTTTGGTAAATTGGATTGCTTGATAAATAATGCTGCTGAACAATATTATCAAGAAAACATTGAAGATATTAGTGTTGAGCAAATGGAGCGAACCTTTAAAACAAATATTTTTTCATGTTTTCATTTTATTAAAGCCGCTATGCCCCATTTAAAAAAGGGAAGCACCATCATAAATACCGCTTCTATTGTTGCTTACAAAGGAAATCCTGTTCTAATGGATTATGCATCGACTAAAGGCGCCATGGTTGCCTTAACAAGATCTCTTTCTCAGAGTGTCGTCTCAAAAGGCATACGAGTTAATGCCGTTGCTCCTGGCCCAATTTGGACCCCTCTAATACCAGCATCGTTCCCAGCTGATCAAGTGGCGTCTTTTGGAACAACGAGTCCTATGGGAAGACCAGGGCAACCTGTAGAACTTGCTCCAAGCTACGTTTATTTAGCCTCTGATGATTCAAGTTACGTTACAGGTCAGGTCCTTCATATAAATGGAGGATCAGTAGTAAATGGCTAGCAATTGCCATAAAACAACATAAAATAAACGATTAGTCTGCTGTGATTATTTATATTTCACAAAAGCAGGCTATTTTTTATATTTCTAATTCTGAAAGTTCTTTTTTATAATCCTGTCAAAAATAAAGGAATAAGAGATAATCTTGTCTAATTATAAGTAACAATACTTCTGTTTAAGAAAGTAGTGATTATTAATGAAAACCATAGAAACTCATTCTCACTTCAGAGACTTATATGATTATTTAGAACTCAACAAGATGAACTTTCTAGAAGAATGGCAAGGTAAGATAAAACTAGATCCTCATGATCGCTTCAAAGAAAAAGTAACCGAAAATGGCCAATTAATGTATGAACTCATAAGTCATAAAATACTAAATAAGACCATTGAAAATCAATTAGAAGAATTAGCCTTCATTGTTGCTCATGAAAGAGTCGCAGCCAATATCAACATTGGAGATTTCGTTTATAACGTGAATATTGGTAGAAGCATACTAGTTAAGTATATATTAAATTCAGGAGTAACTCCCTTAATTATGAATGAGACGATTTGTTCAGTTAATGAGCTTTTCGATCATTTTTGCTACAATGCCGTAACTAAATATACCGAGATAAAAAATGATGAATTACAAGAGAAAAAGCTTTTTATTAATCAATCTCATAAAGATAAATTAGCAATACTCGGGCAGATGTCATCAAGCTTTGTACATGAATTTAGAAATCCATTGACTTCTATAATTGGATTTAATAAATTGTTACGAAATGAATATCCTAACCTTAAATACTTGGACATTATTGAAATGGAATTAGATCAACTTAAATTTAGAATTACACAATTTCTTCATACGTCAAAAATGGATATTGTGGGTGAAAGCAAACGAATGGTTAATATTAAATTATTAATTGAAGACATTCTCCAATTTTTATATCCGAGTTTTGCAGATGTAGATATCAAGATTACGCTAATGCTTGACGATAATTTACAAGTAGAAGCCAATAAAGATGAATTAAAACAAGTGTTTGTTAATGTGTTAATGAATTCAGTTGATGCACTCAGACAAAAAGAAAAGCCAAGAGAGATCAAAGTCTCTGCTGAAAATAGCTTTGAAGAAGAAATTAAAGTAACGATTGCTAATAATGGTCCAGCGATTCCTTTGTCGGTCAGGGAAACGATATTTGAACCATTTTTCACTACAAAAGACCTCGGAACTGGGATTGGATTATACGTTTGCAGAAATATTATTGAAAAACATAACGGTTCTTTGGATTGCCTTTCTAACGACCAAGAAACAACCTTTCTTATTAATCTACCAATGAAAACGTTATAAGCCATTAAAAGAGACGTCTAAGCGAGTTAGATGCCTCTTTCTTTTTTCCTTCGAAAGTCAGAGTTTACAAATTTATCAGGTTTACTTCCACTTCCTCCTCCTTCATAATTCTCTAGCCTTATCAAGATGAATTAAAACTTGTCTCATGAATGATTTTCATAACGGTTATACTACAAAAATCAAATATAGAAATGATGGAGGCACCTATGTTAATTAGCTTATTTATATTTGATTTAATGAAAATTGTTATTCGTATTAGAACTCTAACGTTGGTATTCTTTACGACTTTGCTCATTGCAAGTAGTGCACTTATAATTCACTATCTTGAACCGGAAACATTTGAGTCCCCTTTTATCGGTCTATGGTGGGTTATGACCACTATTACAACGACTGGATTTGGTGATTTTGTTCCTCTTACATTTGCTGGTAGAGTCTTCGGAATCATCTTGTATATGATTGGTATCGGCTTAATCGGTATCGTTATCGGTAAGATTGTCGAGAGCTTTGGCATTTACCAACGCTTAAAGGAGGAAGGAAAATTGAGATACAAAGGGAATAATCATTTTGTGATAATAGGTTGGTCAAAAAAAGCTGAGAAAACAATCCACGAAATTTCAATTTCTACCCCAAACGCAGAAATTGTATTAATTGATTCTTTTTCCAAAGCTCCCAATAGTAATGAAAAATTTGTTTATATTCAAGGCGATCCAACTGATGAACATGTAATTGAGATGGCTAGTATCTCAAAAGCAAAATCAGTTCTTATTTTTGCTTCTGATCAAACATTAGACCCTGTATCAAAGGATGGAAAGTCCCTTCTTATTGCTTCGACCATTGAAGGCTTTGCAAAAAAGAAAAAGGTTAATATCTATACCATTGTCGAAATCGTAAAGGAGAAGCACGTTCCCAACTTTAAGCATGCCAATGTGGATGAATTCGTTCTATCAAACGAAGCCTTTTCAGATTTAATGGCAAAAGCTGCTCTTCATCAAGGCTCAACCAAGCTATTTATGCAACTTTTAAGCCGAGAATATGGAGCAAATGTGTGGGAGATAGGTTTAAAATCTTCATGGCAGACATACAACGATGCTTATGAAGATTTGAAAAAGGCTGGAGCAACCTTAATCTCTGACCATAAAGATTTCGGTATTATTAAAAGGTTGAGTGATCCTATGCCACCTGATGCTAAATTATATGTCATTTGTGACGATGAGACTTACAACAAAATAGTTAGTCCTGTTTAAGTTGATAAGTTAGCAAAATATTTTTTTGATGAGTTCTAATTGTGTTTTTGAATCAACCTTACATTTTGTAAAGCTTCCGCTACATCAATTACACATCCATCACTAAACTATTCATGATGGTTGGTAACGTAACATTTTATTCTTTTTTTGAGTGAAATTTGGTATCTCCGATAACTTCAATATTACTCGTTCATACATACAATTAGTTCGATATTTACTCCTTGGTTAAAATTGTTCTCCGACTTTAAACCCTATTCATACAAACTAAAAGAAGGACGAGCTAATATTCTTGCTCGGCCTTCTTTTCAATACTCTAGTTAGCTCTTCCTTTGATGCACCTATAAAAATGATGAAACAGCTTCATTAAGATCCCTGGGGTCTCATTCCTACAAATCTTTTGAAAAAAGAGTAATACAGACAATGACTTTTCATTTATAATACGTATATTGTAAAACGTTACTATCATTTGTCGAGCTGTGCATACTTTTGAATTAGGAGGTTTCGTTTGCGTTCTATCATTCAGCTATTAAAAAAGATAACATACAAACAGAAATTGATTTACATGATAATTGCCATTTGTTTTATATCAACATTTCTTTTTGTCCATAACAATCACTTTTTATATGAACGTCCTATAGCAGTAGTAATAGATACGAGTCTTGAGGACAAAACAGAAACAATCGACCAATTTAACAATAATGATGTTATATCTACGCAAGAGCTCATTGCGAAAATAAAGAACGGAGAGGACAAGGGGAAAATAATTCATATAGTCAATAAGTTCTCCACCTCTAAGTTATATGATCATGAGTTTCAAGTTGGAAATCAACTATTTGTATCAATCGAAGGCATGATAGCAGAAACTGAAGAGTTAACGGGAACCATTGTAGACGTAAAACGTGATAAATACCTTCTACTTGTTGCCTGGATATTTTTCTTTGTGTTACTTATAGTAGGTAAAAAACAAGGGCTTTTTTCTATGATAAGTTTGTTGATCAATGCAGTTCTATTAACCTATGCCTTGCATGTTTATATCAATCATTCCAACTGGAGCTTATTGTTAATTATTAGTGTAAGTGTTGTTATTTTTACGGTCATCTCGCTACTACTCGTAAACGGTCTAAATGAAAAAACATATGCAGCAATTATAGCAACTTTGATAGGTACGTTTCTTTCATTGCTCATCACCTGTTTTGCTTTATCAGTAACTTCAGGGCAAGGGCTTCGATATGAAGAACTACAATTTATTACTCGATCATATCAAACCGTTTTTCTAGCAGGGTTGTTTATAGGATCTCTAGGAGCTGTTATGGATGTCGCTATTACAATGTCTTCTTCGATTTTTGGGCTATATGAAAAAGACCATAACATTTCAGTGAAATCTCTGATACATTCAGGCCTAGAAATTGGAAGGGACATTATGGGAACGATGACAAATATATTATTTTTTGCCTATGTTAGTGGATCAATTCCCATTATTATTCTCTATTTAATGAATATGTCGTCACTTGGGTTTACCCTTTCTATAAATCTTTCTTTAGAATTGGCAAGAGCATTAGCTGGTGGTATCGGGATTGTCATAACCATTCCAATTGGGCTATATACGGCTATTTATTTTGTGAAAAGAAAGAGAGCAAATTCATGAATGTTCTATTGTTGCTAGCTGCTATTTTATTTATCTTAATGACATTAATCGGTGGAAAAAAAGGAGTACGTTCTTTTCTAGCTTTATTTTTTAATATTGGCATAATTTTATGTACGATCATTTTTTTGTTAAGTCCATCCAATAATCCAATTATTATCACGTTCGTTGCCTGCACCATCATTAGCTGCATCAATTTGTTTTTTATTAATGGAATTAACAAAAAAACAATATCAGCATACATTTCCACTATGATTACCATTGTCATTTTATTTTTCTTTATTTTCATTGTAACGGAGAAGTCGATGATTTACGGGTTCGGAGAAGAAGAGATAGAGGAACTTAGCATGTTTTCCTTTTATGTTGGTATCGATTTTGTCAAAATTATGGTTTCTTTGATCATCATGACTACGATAGGAGCTATCACTGATACCGCTATCGCTGTAGCATCACCTATGTATGAATTACATCATCATCATCCTCTGATCAGTAGAAAGGATTTATTTGGATTTGGGTTGAGAATCGGTCGAGATATTCTAGGAACAAGTACAAATACGATATTTTTTGCTTTTTTTGGAGGATATCTAGCGCTGTTTATATGGTTTATAGATTTATCCTACTCCCTTGGTGAAATAGTTAATTCAAAAATATTTAGTGCGGAAATGATAACGATATTTTGTGCTGGTATTGGAATAACGCTCATTATTCCAATTACCTCTTGGATAACTGCCTATGCCTTAGTAAACATGAAAACATCTATAAAAACCACAGATGAAAATACAGGGAAAGAGGTAATATAACCCAATAGGATCTGTTTTCATCTTCTGACATAAAACTTAAGTAACTAATTATGTCGACTTATTCTATGCTCCCCTAAAGATAGAATGGATTTCTCAGAATAAATCTTGTGCCGCTTTAGGGGAGTTCTCACCTTTAATCCCATTCAGACATTTTGAGAAGAACGACCTGATTCGTTCATTTTTAATATCCTAGTTAGCTCTTCCCCCTTGTCATTATTGAAAACCCAAAAAATTTCTGATAGAGTAGAAAAATCTTAGTAAAGCCTATTTGATCTATGTTAAAACAATGTTAAGATATCCATGATAATTCATTAGAGATTAAATTTTTATTGACAGTATTAATTTACTCCTGTTATGCTAAGTTCTGTTGTTAACTGAATACCTCGTTAGGTGAGGCTCCTGTGCTGGAGATACGCTGCTGCCCAAAAACGTCCAAAGACGCCAATGGGTCAACAGGAACCATCGACATAAGGTGGTTTTTAATGTAGCTGGATTTATCCTATGCCGCACAGTGCTAAAGCTCTACGAATGGAGGAAACTGGACGCTTTTTTTGCTGTGTCTTACTTTGACTTGTTTTTGTTAGAGTAGAACTCTGCTAAATTTTGCTGTGCACAAGACATCTTCATTCGTTGAAGGTGTCTTTTTTGTTTTCTTTTTGAGCATGACAGAATACGAGGTCACTGTTAACCAAATTGTAGCTGGGGGTGATTTGAATTGGATAGTAGTCCTGAACCTGAGTCATTTTATTTGTTCTTTTTTAACGCACAAAAAATTGACATGAAATTCAATTCATGTCATGAAGAAGAATCAATATCGCAAAATTTCTTATTGAATGGCCACAATATTATTAGCACACTCATGTAAAGCGAGAGTCTTTGCATGTCAAAACAGGCATTAATTAATTCTTTCATGGTTCACAACAATTTTTCTACTAACATATAATTTGTTGACAGCAATGATTTTGGCTAAAGTCAACTCTAACTAAATAATACCTCGTTAGGTGAGGCTCCTGTGCTGGAGATACGCTGCTGCCCAAAAATGTCCAAAGACGCCAATGGGTCAACAAGAACTATCGACATAAGGTGGTTTTTAACGTAGCTGGATTCGTCCTATGCCGCACAGTGCTAAAGCTCTACGAATGGAGGAGTATAACGGCTTGTCTTTTTTGGCATATAGTTTTTTACAAAACACCTCCCATTCGTGGGAGGTGTTTTATTTTAGCAGTGATGTGGAATGGGAAAGGAAAGCAATCCTTCCAATTCATTGCATAAATTGGCAGTTCAGAAAAAGAATACACGTAACAGGAGTTCACTCACATCTTGTCTTTACCTACGAAGCTCAAGAACTCCTCAATTAAGGAGGATCACCATGGTTAAATTAGATGAACAAAATCGCGAGCAATATGAGCAGCTCATTTTAGATACACTTCAAGCGGGAGATCGTGTTCAATTTCGTGAAACATTTCTAGAATTACATCCTACTGATCAAGTCGATATTTTTGTAAAATTAAAAGATGATACAAGGGAAAGAGTATATGAATACTTAACTCCAGAAGACTTCTCTCATATTTTCGAAGGCTTAGAAATTGACCATCAAAAACGAATCTATCAAGAACTTGATGAGAACTATTCTTCAGAGATGTTTAACAATATGTTCGCAGATGATGTCGCTGACTTCTTGGCTGTTATGACAGGTAGAAAAGCAGAAGATATTCTAAAGAAAATGAACAAAGAAGAAGCTGAAGATGTTAAAGAATTAATGTCATATGCACCAGAAACAGCTGGAGCCGTTATGACAAAAGAATTTGTTAGCATTTCATCTACAGACATCGTTTCGGATGTTATTGAAAAACTAAGAAATGATGCTCCCGATGCTGAAACCATCTACTATTTATATGTAGTTGACCATTTAGAAAAATTGGTTGGGGTTATTTCTCTTAGAGACCTTATTACAGCTCAACCAACAGAAGTGATAGAGGAAATTATGAGTACGAGAGTTGTCTCTGTAACAGATGATATGGACCAAGAGGATGTAGCAAAACTAATTAAGAAATATGATTTCTTAGCAGCACCCGTTGTTTCAAAGCAAAATCACCTTGTTGGAATCATTACTTTCGATGATGTTATTGATATTCTTGAAGAAGAAGCTACGGAAGACTTAGGTGAAATTTCAGCTGCTAAGGGAGCAACTGATGTCAATGTTAGCTCCTTTACTGCAGCTAAAAAGCGTTCTCCCTGGATCATTATGCTAATGTTTTTTGGTTTAATTACAGCAGGAGTTATTGGACAATTTGAAGAGACACTAGAAGAAATTGTGTTATTGGCAGTCTTTATCCCACTTATTATGGACTCCGCTGGGAATACCGGTACACAATCGTTAGCAGTTGCTGTTCGTGGTCTAGCACTTGGAACAATCAAAAGAGGAAGTATCGGTAAGATGGTCAAACGTGAACTAGGAACTGGAATCATGCTCGGTTTAATTTGTATGGCCGTTTTAAGTGTAACTGTAACCATCATGTACGGTCACTGGGTGTTAGCATTAATTGTTGGTTTCTCTATTTTCTGTACATTAAGTGTTGCAACTGTTATTGGGGCAACGGTTCCGCTTGTCATTAATAAATTGAAGTTAGATCCAGCTATTGCATCGGGTCCATTTATTACAACGGTTAATGATATTCTTGGGTTGTTAATTTACTTCTCTATTGCAACAGCACTACTTGATTTCTTATAATACTTCCTGTGCTAAAAAGGAATCCTTATTGGAAATTGCCCTCATTATGAGTATAGAAGTCTAGTTTTTGTCTTAATTTCATTTTTAATAGGCATTCTCTGTTTTACAAAGAAAATGCCTATTAAATTGTACTATCCAAACACTATATCTTTAAATAAGTCTTTCTTTACCTAATTTACATTTAAATAGCTCAGCATTTATTTTAATTTATCAATTGGTATTAAGGATATTTTCTCACCACTCCTTTAATCTGTAATTTACATTCATATATTTGTTGCGATCAAGTGGCTATAAATTCCTCAATTACTTCCTGCTGGCCCTTATTCCAGTTATTCATTGATTTCCCCTTTAATATCTAATCTTATGTGGTTATCCGACCAGACATTAGGAAAATTGACTGAATAAGAGTTTACATTCGTTTTTCCTCCATTTGTCCAGAATTTTCTAGCCAAAAACTTGTTTTCATTTATTTTGCCTCTCCCATCTATTTAATTTCACTTAATACCATAATACTGAAGTTTTTCTATTTTTTAATTAATTTTCTTATTTTAATCATAACATCTAACTTCATTAACAATAAAAGAAGGACGACCTGTT
This sequence comes from Halalkalibacter akibai JCM 9157, assembly GCF_000513135.1. Taxonomy (GTDB): domain Bacteria; phylum Bacillota; class Bacilli; order Bacillales; family Bacillaceae_D; genus Halalkalibacter; species Halalkalibacter akibai. The sequence goes on along the minus strand of NZ_BAUV01000002.1, from coordinate 16,146 downwards.
TCTCTCGGTCGCCCTTTTTCAATACTTTAGTTAGCTCTTCCCCTGACTCTGCTTATAAAACTCATGAAACAGCTTCATTAACGCTCGCTTTTCAATGCGAGAAACATAGCTTCTAGAGATCCCCAATTCTTTCGCGATCTCACGTTGGGTTCGCTCTTCTTCCAAGTTCAACCCGAAACGACCCACAATCACTTCTTTTTCACGATCATCTAAGACATGGATGAACTTATAAATCTGCGTCTTCTCCATATTCGTTTGAATCACATCAACGATATCATCGCCTTCTTCTTGCAGAACATCAATTAACGTAATTTCATTCCCCTCTTTATCCGTCCCAATCGGATCGTGGAGAGAAACGTCTTTCTTGACCTTCTTTAAGGCTCTAAGGTGCATTAGGATTTCTACTCTAATGTCAGAGGGGCGCTTTCTAAAACGGCTCATTCATCTACATTATGGGGTTTTAGAAAGCATTTCATAACAAAAAATGGTATAAGTGTGCGTTTATTTAAGTATCTCTTTAATTTAAGGTTCAAACTTCTTACTATAATCCTTCAATCATCTACCTACAACTTTTAATTTTTTCTCAAATAAAAAAAGGCAACCATAAAACCAACCAACTGAAATTAGAGCAGCAGCAAGAATATCTGAAGTAAAATGTACATCCAAAACAATTCTGCTAAGAGGAATGCTAATAATTGAAAATAGCGATATTGAAATGAACATTTGTCTTAGAATTTTCTTAGATAAATATTTACTTAAGTAGAGAAGGAACATAAACAGAATCATTCCTCTCATTGTGTGCCCACTAGGAAAACTATAGGAAATCATGTGTAGAGAATTTCCAAATACCTCAATATCAATCGCTTCGTTTGGACGGTCACGTTGGTAGATCATTTTCAAAGTAAAATTCATGAAGACTCCACCTGCTGACAGTGTAAAAAAGAACAGGAATATATTTCTTCGTCCCTTCATCCAGAAGAGAATTAATAGTAATGTCGTTACCAACAAAAAAGCTTCAGCTGAAGCAATCTCCGTCATGATTATCATTAACCAAATTACGAATTCAAAATCTAAGATTTTTAATCCTCTAATAAATTCATCAAAATAACGAGTGTATCCACCTCTAACTAATTCAGCCACTACTATAAATAACAAAAGACAAATAAGACTCACCATTAAATAGCGTTTTTTCTTCCACATGTTTTACATCCCCTATAAGAGTAATAATGTCTAATCATCATTGTAAGATGATCCCACTTACCTGTACAGCTAACATTTAAATCATTACAATTAAATTAAAATAACTAAAGTTATCTGAATTGGGTGTAAACGCCTAAATGTTACATAAATCTATGTTATAATATGAATATGTAAACTCCAAAGGGGGGTTAATCAATGGAATTTGTAGAACCAATTCGCGATACTGAGAAAATACGTACAATGAAGCTCTATCTTCGCAAACGCTCAAGACGTGATTTTTTATTATTTGTACTAGGAATTAATACTGGTTTACGTATTAGTCAGATGTTAGAGCTCCTATGTAGCGATGTAATAGAGAATGATACACCTCGGGACTTTTTAAATATTAAGACTAAATGTCAAACTGAAAGAGTCTACTTAAACCAAAAGGTGAAACAAGCCCTCAGTAGTTACTTGAAACAGAAAAACCTCAATCATGATGATTTTTTGTTCGGGTCATCAAATAAAAAACGTCCCATTACTAGACAGCAAGCTTATAGAATTATTAATCAAGCAGCAGTGAGTGCTGGTATTCACGATAAAATTGGTACTCATACCTTACGTAAAACATTTGGTTATCATGCTTATAAGCAAGGAATAGCTGTTTCTCTTTTACAAAAGCGCTTTAATCACGAAACTCGTGGGGCAACCCTTCGTTATATTGGAATCAACGATGATGAAAAAGCTGAACCACCATTAATGGATGTTAACCTTTAAGAAAGGAGAGGAAAATCTATGTTTGATGGAGTTTTTAATACTGATTATATTATCTTGATGGCTGCCCTCTTATTAATTGCTGGTGTAGTAACTGCAAAATTCTCCACGCGGCTTGGTGTACCCGCGCTAGTTCTCTTTATGTTAGTTGGGATGTTAGCTGGTAGTGATGGAATTGGCTTCATTTATTTTGATAATGCAAAATATGCTCAGCTAATCGGGATACTTGCACTTGTTATCATCCTCTTTGAGGGTGGTTTACAAACAAAATGGTCCACTGTAAAACCAGTTACTATCCCCGCTTTGTCTTTAGCTACGTTCGGAGTATTAATAACATCAGCTGTCGTTGCAACAGCCGCTAAATTTATTCTAGATGTGACCTGGTTAGAAGCCTTTTTATTTGGTGCCATCGTTGGATCAACAGACGCGGCCGCCGTCTTTGCAGGATTAAAAAATGTGAACCTTAAAGAAAGATTGGGTGCTACACTAGAAGCTGAATCTGGTACAAACGATCCGATGGCTGTATTTCTAACCATTTCATTCATACAATTATTGATGACTGATCAACCAAATTATTATTTACTTGTTGGGTCATTCTTTTGGCAAATGGGAATGGGGCTTCTGATTGGACTCGCACTTGGAAAGATCGCAATCTATGCCATTAATCGTATAAACCTAGATTCAAGTGGATTGTATCCTGTTTTTGCAATGGCTTTTGCCTTATTAACATATAGTGTGACCGCTCTAGTTGGAGCAAGTGGATTGCTTGCTGTATACGTAGCAGCTCTTGTCTTAGGAAATGCTGAACTAACTTACCGCCACTCTATCTTTCGTTTCAACGAAGGATTTGCATGGATGATGCAGATCTTAATGTTTGTAATCCTGGGATTACTTGTATTCCCTGTTCAATTATTTCAGCTTGATATTATCGTTAGAGGCCTAATCCTGTCATTCATTTTAATCCTTGTAGCTAGACCCCTTGCCGTTTTCATCTCAACAATAGGAATGAGATTTGATCTAAAAGAAAAGCTCTTTCTTTCATGGGCTGGGCTCCGAGGTGCGGTACCGATTGTTTTAGCAACATTCCCTATGATCTCAGGTCTTTCAAACAGTCAGTTATTTTTTAATGTTGTATTTTTCGTTGTGTTAACATCAGCCTTGGTTCAAGGATCAACGATTTCATTTTTTGCTGAAAAGCTTAAATTATCTGGAGCGAAAAAAGAAACTCCTATCCATTCATTGGAGTTAGTATCCATCGGGAAAGCCAATGCGGAAGTGATTGAGGTAGAAATCAGTGAAGACAATGCGCTTGTTAATCTGTCTTTAGCAGAAATAATGTTTCCAAAAGACGTTCTTGTAAATGCAATTATAAGAAATGGAAACCTCATCACACCTTATGGTGAAACCCGAATTTTTTCAGGGGACATCTTATATGTTCTAGTGTCAAAACATAGTAAACAACAGTTAAAAAATCTACTTGATCAGAAACGTTCTGAAGATCCAGTTCTTAAAGAAGCTGCAGAATAGAACTTAACAAAAAATAGGACCACATTAAGCTTGAGGCTATAATGCCTTAAGCTTGTTTATTAAACTTTAATATGTTTTTTTCTGTTCAACTAGCCATTTAGTGCAATAGCTTTGATAAAGATAGATTTAATTATCCCTTAACTAAACATAACTAATTATGGAGGTGACATTGAATTGTATTATAAAGAATATGGCGAGACTAATTCTGCATTGATGGTTTTTATTCATGGTGGCGGAGTAAGTGGTTGGATGTGGGATAAGCAAATCGAATACTTTAGTTCGAAATTCCACTGCTTAGTTCCAGAAATGCCTGAACATGGAAGAAGTAAAAACGGAGTACAATTTACCATATGTGATGCTGCTAGTGAGCTCAATGAATTAATTAAAGAGAAGGGCAAAGGTAAACGTGTGATAGCAATAGGTTTCTCGTTAGGTGCTCAAGTTCTGATTGCTATGCTAAGTCAGAAACCTAATTTGATTGATTTCGCTATGATTAACAGCGCTTTAGTTAAAAAAGTTCCTTTCGCTAATACTCTAACCAAATCAATGATGTTTGCATTCCCACTTGTAAAATTAAAAACATTTTCTAAAATTCAAGCAAAGTCAATGTACATAAATGGTGATTACCAAGACATTTATTATCTTGAAAGCTGTCGAATGAACAAGGATGCTTTTATAAGAATTATGAACGAAAACATGTCATTTAAGATCCCTAAGAATTTTAAGGATTCTAGTAGTAAAATATTAGTTACCGCAGGAGAGAAAGAGAGAAAGATCATGAAAGACTCAATGAAAGAAATTATGGAGAGTAATTCTAATTGTAAAGGTCTTATAGTTGCTAGTATTGGTCATGGTTTTCCTTTAGCAATGCCGAAACTTTTTAACGCCACGCTAGAAGAGTGGATTGAAAATGATGTTATTATAGCTAATCAAACCAACTCATATACTATTCTCGATTAGTAATAATAGGTGATAATTAAGTTGTCTTTTACTACCTTAGGCATTGCTATTCACCTACACCATTTAGAAAAGAATAAACCACTCTCACTTGTTTTCCCCTAGGGGTATTAGAACAAGTAACATTTTTTTCCTGTTACTATTTCCTTTACCCCTTATTCAGCATATTTTCAACAAATTAGTAATGGGTAAGATCGTTTTTTTACTTGTGCTCCAACAATGACTTTCTCTTTATTCCTGTTGTTTCAGTTACAAATGAAGCTTCTAAAATAGCTCCTTTATCAACAGACAAAACGGTTTCTTTGAGTTTTGGATACATAAACCTATCCGTAATACAGTATATCAATTGCATTTGTTCCCCAGAATATCCTCCTTTTCCATTGAGGTATGTAATAGTTATGCCTAGGTTTTCATTTAGCTTTTGACCTATTTCTTGAGGTTTATCTGATATAATCATTACTGATTTCCCTTGATTAATTCCATCTAATATAAAATCAATAACTTTTGAAACAATGAAAAAGACAGCAACAGAGAACATTGCCTGTTCTAAAGAAAAGACAAAGGCAGCAATTGATAGAATAACAGCGTTTATTAGCAATAAAAATTTACTTATCGGGATATGGTATTTATTATTCGCCCATATTGCGAGCATCTCTGTCCCGTCAATCGCTCCTCCCACTTTAACAACTAAACCAATCCCAACTCCAAGTAGAAGTCCGCCATACAGCACGATTAACACTTCAGACGTAGTGATTGGGGGAAAAGGCGCAAAGTAAATCAAAGCAATTGATGTGATGATATTGGCATATATTGTTCTAACAACAAATTTTTTACCCATGTACTTCCCAGCAATAATTAGAGAGGGAATATTTAATAAAATAAACGTCATCCAAATAGGAACGTTTATAATGGCATTCGTCATAATAGAGATAGCTGTAACTCCTCCATCCACTAAGCCATTGGGAGCTAATATCAATTCCAGACCTACCGCAACAATAATTGAGCCAATTGTTAACAAAATATAATCTAATACTTTATTCACACATTCACCACCAACTTTGTTAGAGAAAACAATTCTATTCCATTTCTCTCACTAATTCAAAAGCATTTAAATCACCTATTACTTTCCCCTGGGCATCTACTACAGGAATTTCCTCAATGTCATGACGGACCATTAACTCAAGAGCCTCTTCTAAAGTGTTGGTTTTCCTAACCGAAATTGGAGCTTTCATCACGTCACCAGCGGGCGTACCTTGGGAAATATAATCAAGTAACTTCCCTCTAGAAAGACTTCTATTCCCGCTTACTCCCTTGCGAATTGCTAACACTTTTAAGATTTCCCTTAATGTGATTATGCCCAAAAGTTTATTGTTCTGATCTACAACATATACAGAGCGATAGATAGGATCTCGCTCTGACATCTTTGTTCTAACTACGTCAATTAGATCATGTTGTAATACTGTACTAGCTTGCTTTGTGATCTTCTGATAAAAATCAGCTACGATCGGCATTTTTATTACCACCTTCTTTATTGACTAGGCTATTAAGTATATGATTAATTCCTATCGTACGCTCTACTTCTAAAACAAAAGCAATTCCTTTTCCTGGTTTATTTAATTCTGCTTCTATTAATATTGTTTCCAAAACTGCATCCGTTTTTTCTCTATCGATCAAAGTTAATACAAGTTCTTTTTCAGGTTCTATGGCAATGGAAAATAGTTTTGCTTGCTCATGAATACCAGTACCTCGTCCGTAAATAATTGTTCCACCTTCTGCTCCCGCTTTCTTAGTTGCTTCTACTACTTTTTCTGAATAGCCTTTATTTACCACTGTTACGATCAAATTATATTTAATAGGCGTGTCCATACTTAGCCTCCTTGATTATTATTTTAATTTTGGAGTTTTAATAAGTGTACGATTCCAGCTACTCTTTTTACATCTACAATAAAGCCTATTCCATTTCCAGGCTTATCTAACTTTCCTGCTTTCTCGACAGCTTCTAGAATCAGATCGACTTTATCTTTCGGCACTAATGTTAAAATTACTTCCTTCTCTGGTTCTACAGAGATTCCTAAGAATTTTTTCTTCTCATGAATCCCAGTGCCACGTCCAAATAGGATTGTTCCGCCTTCTGCCCCTGCTTCTTTCGTCGCCTTTACAACTTTAGACGCGACTCCTTTTTTAACAATTGTAACAAGTAGTTTATGAGTCAGATTCAAATGTTCGATCATTCTCTTTCTCCTTTCGACCATAGAGTAAACCTAATGTTAAAACAGATAATATGGGAGAAAGGGCAACTAATGCAATCATCCCAAAACCATCAAGTAGCGGATCCCTTCCTTCTATAACTGTAGCTATCCCCACTGCCATTGCGACAATAAATGTAACGGTCATCGGCCCTGTAGCCACTCCACCTGAATCAAATGCAATTGCCGTGAACGTCCGACTAGAAAAGCGGATCATCAGAAGGGCTAACAAATATCCTGGAATAATAAAGTACCATAATGGAATCCCTAATAAAATTCGGAGTAAAGATAAGGCAATTGAAATGGCTACACCAATTGATAATGTATATAACATCACTCTCTGAGGTATATAGCCTCCAGAGACCTTCTCGACTTCATGGTTTAATATTCTAACTGCGGGTTCGGCAAATGTGGCCACAAATCCTAAGATAAATCCAATTGGAATCAGCATCCATAAATGTTCCATTTGACCGAGTATGGATCCCATCGCTTCACCAGCTGGTAAAAATCCAATATGAACTCCCTGCAGGAAAAAGGCTAATCCCCAGAATGTTAAGAAAATCCCCTTGAGAATATCAACTAGCTTTTTCATAGGTAACTTTAAGATGAAGAATTGAAAGAATAAGAAGAAAATAACTAGAGGAATTAGGGCAATAGCTACTTCATATAAAACATGGCCAAACCCTTCAAAAATGTTTATCATCCATACACCACCCCTAGCATTAAAACAGCTAAAATAGGACCAATGGATGCTAAGGCGACTAAACCAAAGCCGTCCGTTGAGGCAGATTTACCTCTTAGTACCGAGGCAACCCCAACACCCAGAGCAAGGATAAACGGTACTGTCATCGGTCCAGTTGTCACACCACCAGCATCAAACGAAATAGGTACAAAATGAGCAGGAGTAAATGAAGCTAGTAGAAAGACCAAGCCATATCCTCCAATTAGTAAATAAGTAATGGGGATTTTCAGTAAAATTCTTAGCATGGCTAAGCCTACAAAAATAGCAACACCCAATGCTACTGTATATATCAGAAGGTTACTAGAGATAACACCGTCCGACACTATGTCAACTTGTAAGGCCAACACTCGTACATCTGGTTCTGCCACAGTCGCAACAAAACCGAGAAGGAAGCCAAAAAAGACAACTAACCAGGCTTTCCCCATTTTCGGTAAGGCAGCTCCAATCATCTCACCAACTGGTAATAAACCTATATGAACACCTAATAAAAATAAAATCAATCCAATTGAAACCATAACAACCCCAATTAGAAATTGAACAAACACTTCAGTCGGCATTCCTATGATTGTAATCTGTAAAACAATAACGACTAAAGACAACGGAATGATAGCGTAAACAACTTCTTTAACAGTATCTTTGATATTTTGCATTTGATCCCCCTTGTCCGAAACACTTTATTCATTCCTATGAAACTAGAGAAATTAAAATGAGTCACTTATTAACTTATTTGCCTGTAACATAGCTGGTTAAACATAGTGTAGTTATTCTAATCTTTTTATTTCAACTTAAGAAAATCTGTCTTTAACTATTCATATTTCGATTTTCTATGAAACCAGACAGTCGAGGTAAGTTGAACACGATTAGACATAACCTTAGAGAAAATTAAACAGGCATCTTCTATGAAGATGCCTGCACTCCCATTATCAAATCAAATTCAATCTTTCTAAATTTGTCCAAAAATATTTCTACATATGAAACTGTTCTTTTTCACTAATCCTATACATAACTCTTCTTTAAGGCAATTAAAAGTAGGACGATCGACTTTTTATCGATCGCCCTTCAATAATCATTAGCTCTTCCCTTGACTCTGCTTATAAAACTCATGAAACAATTTCATTAACGCTCTTTTCTCAATTCTAGATACATAGCTTCTAGAGATTCCTAATTCTTTCGCGATCTCTCGCTGGGTGCGCTCTTCTTCCAAGTTCAAGCCGAAACGCCCTACAATGACCTCTTTTTCTCTGTCATCTAACACATGAATGAATTTATAGATTTGAGTCTTCTCCATGTTCGTTTGGATCACATCCACGATATCATCGCCTTCTTCTTGCAGCACATCAATTAACGTGATCTCATTCCCTTCTTTGTCCGTTCCAATAGGATCGTGAAGAGATACATCCTTCTTAACCTTCTTTAAGGCTCTCAAGTGCATAAGAATTTCTATTCTAATGTCAGAAGAGGAGCGTCTTTTAAAAAGCTCATTTTGCTACATTATGGGTTTTTGGGAAGAAATTTATAACCTAAAACAGGTATGGGTTTTAACTGTTTTTGTACATTAGAAGAGAACATGATTTACGGATAAATAGTAGTTCTAATTTAAGCATAGTTAACTAAACTTAACATCAGAAAAGCATTGGATTTAATCCAATGCTTTTTGTGAATCCATTTTAATCTCAAGCTCCCGTTACTTTAATTATTGTTCACATAGTTAAATAAATTTTATTTTAGGCGCAGTATAGTTGTACTGTGCAGCAAAGGGACTCTCTATTAGACCAAAAATATTTCATGTTGCTCGCACTCTTCTATAATTCTTGTACATCATCTAAGATACTTATAGAAAATCTATTTCTTTCTCTACATAGTCAGACATTGTCCCTTCATTAAGAGAATATGTTATATCTCCCAGTAGATATATATCTGTACAACTGCTTTCCGACAGCATCCCGTCTCCAGAATCACCTCTTTCGTAAGATGGGTCAATCGTTTCTATACTAAAACTAACACTTAACTCTATTCCAAATGAGATTAATAATTCATTCTCTTCGATATCAAAAGTAACTTCAAGTATCTCGAAGTCCATCTCATCAATGTAACCGTCGGTACCCCATCCGCTAAAGTATTCTCCTTCAAACTCTGAATTCATTAGGAGATCATGGATTGAATAATCTATAAGAGAATTTCCATCGAAAAAGGTCCTTAATTCGCTTTCCAATAGTTCTTTATCAAATTCATAATTATCGATAAAGTAATCATGTAAGTTATCTTCTTCGTGTTCAAGAAATGCACCAACTGAATTGTAATAAAGCAGTCCGCAAATATCATCTTCTATATCACTGTGTATTTTATTTTTACTATTATCAGCAAAATCTGTAGTATTGTTTGAAATGAACACTACAGTCTCTGGATCTTCATTTTTACAATATTCAACAATACTTTCCCAAATAATTGCATCTTGAAAGGATATTTTACCTTCACCGAAAGGTTTAATTACGTTAAAGTATTTCTCTGATATTTGAGCAGTAACATGTTCTCCAGTTGGATAACCAACTATTTGTATATTATTATTTTCAATCGTCTCATCTAGAAATTGCTTATAATTCTCAACATACTTTTCTGCCCTTAGTTTCTCCATATCAAACAATTCGTCAATTCCTAATTCTTCCATCCTTTTGCTTACACTATTTCTAACCTGTCGCACTTCTTTTATTGCAGGTCTAACGTTATCTCTATACTTTTTTATGATTTCGTTATAGTTGAATTGAGTAATGCAAAGTTTAACTGGTTCATGATTAGTGAACTTCAATAATTTTTTAATAGCGCTACTTTTAAAGAAAAAATCGTTATGCACAACATTAGTATCTATAAAAATTAAGTAACTCATTTGCCTCTCCTTTTGGTCGTATTTTTTGTTGATATTCGACAAAAAAGGATATATATCCTTTAAAAGCTATTTTAAAATTAGTTACCGAAAATTATGATCCTACTTCTACACTAAATCACTTCCCAAGACAAAATAAAAAAAGCCAACAGAATATGCTGACTTTGGATATGAATCCTTATTAAACTAAAGCTGTTAGTTTAAGTGTAGTCGTTCTCAAAGTCATATGAAAGTGAATACACTTGTTGCACAGTAATGGTCTAGTACGAAAAAGGACCACCCTAATAAGAGTGATCTCTTCAAATGATTATTTAATTAAAAGTTTGGTTGTATTACGCAGTAAAAGATCGGTTATAAATGATAGCTCTTGTTCAACTAAAGCATCCGTTAGTTGAAGAAGAAAAAGAATATGGAATCTCAAAAAAGTTAGAACTGCTTTAATTTTCTTTTTTTACAATTATCTCATAAGGTTCATCATCTCGAACAATACCTTCTGCTATTGCTGATTTCATTATTTCATTAACCGTCTCTTCGCTATTCTCAACTTTAGCTGTCAGTTCTTCAATGTGAATACGTCGATTTGGTAAATTAGGAAGGTCAAGCTCAATTTGCTTCACCTTTATGTCAGTGTCCTGTAACTTTTCTCCGATAAACTTAGCTAATTCCATGGTTCCAATTTGCAGTTCATTCATATATTCTTCATCTACTACAATTCCGTCACTATAAAAAATGATTTCTTCATCTAATACTTCCTCCATGTTACTATTCGTCTGGCTGCCAAACACGGTAAAAGATAATATAGTTGCACAGATTACAGCCCCACCCAAGCCAATTATATAAGTTCTTTTCATGTAAATCCCTCCTCTTAATAAGAGATGTCCTCGACAGGTGAAATATTACCAAATTAGTGATTTATATTGTTCTTTAATTTTACATTCATTCTATGGAAATTACATAGAAAAAGCATCCCTTCTTAAAGGAATGCTCCCGTTACTTTTAGTACAAAACTTCACAAACTTAACTCTAGGATAAAAGAGAAAGAGCTTAGTAATTCTCCAAGCTCTCTAAGAAATTAAGTCGATACTTGTTTTTTTACTACGGCATTCAAATGTTTTCTATTTAAAAATGAAAACATAAAGGATGTAAATAACAAGAAAGATGCTAGTAAGAATGACATTTTGACACCCCATAATTCAGTAAGATAGCCTAATAATAGAACTGAGATAGCGTAAGTCACCAATTGAAGTGCATATTGAGCAGAATAAACCTTTGGCAATTCTTTGTGCGGGGTGCTTTTCTGAACCGTGGTTTGTTGAGCGATTCCCCCCAATTGTTCTCCAAAACCAATCAAGATAGAAAGAATTAATATTAACCAAGGTATCGAATTAACTGCAAACACAAAAGTAAATACGCTCGCAATAAGTGTTCCAACAACAATAACATGACTCAAATGCTCGGTTACGAGGCGATTATACCTTAAACTAATAAACCCACCAATAATCAATCCCAGAAAAAAACAAGCGTTAATATAGCCCCACCATTCTTCACCCGCTTTTAATACTTCTTCGACATAGATATAAATGATTGCCGCCACCCAAACAGCGCTGGCAAGAGACTCCATTACACCCATTATATTAATCGTTCGTACAGCAGGCGTTTTCCAAATAAAAACCCATCCTTCTTTTATTTTGACCCAGTTCGTTTTCGGAAGAGAGGTTTGGTTTGTTTCTTTAAAATGATTATTAAGATGAATTTCTTTAATCATGAACATCATAATACTTGAAACAAAATATAAAAAAACAGTAATATAGATTACTTGATAGTTCCCCAACCAGACCACGAGGACACCACCAACAGACCATGCTCCAAGTCTAATCGTTTGGTCTAATATAGATAAAAAACTATTTGCTTTCACTAAGTCAACTTGTTGTACCAAAAGAGGAACCATTGTATTTCTAACAGGTGTTGACCAACCATCTAAAAATGAAATCATAAATACTAACAAAAAAACGACTGTAATGTTTTGATATGAGAAACTACTAAACAATGACCATCCTAGTATGAACAACAAGCATGTTTTTCCAGATTGGGAAAACGCTAAAATACCTCTTAAACGAATCCTGTCAATGATAAGAGGGGCAAATACTCCACTTAGAAATTGTGACATAGTAATAAAAAAGGGAACCATACTCATGTACATAGCAGAGCCTGTTAACTGATAAATTAACGTAATTAAACCAACGATATATAAAACATCACCTAGATTGGCAAATGTCTGACCAATCCAAAGAAAACGAAAAGAAACATTCTTATTATTCATATCCCTATCCCCTTAAAAATGTTTATAACAATATTCGATAAGAATTTGCCTGTTTACACATTTAAAAGGGAAAACCTACATTTTATCGCCTCTTTCAGTTTTAATAATCATTTATAGGGGATTGAATTTTTGACAACACATAAGGGATAGGGACCATAGTGTCTTTTTTTATCAATTCATAAAAAAACTTATTTATATTTTATCCTCAATATTCCATTTTTCCTTTTTTAGTTAATAGAAAAATAACTATTCTCCTCCTTTAGTGAAAAGCGACTGTTCCTGTTAAACAATCGCATCCGTTTGTTGAATAAACCTTTATCTCCAATCAATTAAAATTCATATACAAATGCACCTTTTTTGCTTTGTATGTATCTTTCATCAGAAACTACATACTTGTAATCAATCTCAAAAAAGTAAGTTGCTTTACTTAGAATGTCATAAAAGAAAGGTACAAACTCCAAATCTTTAAATAGAAAAACATCTATTTGTGTATCGTTATTTCGATATGCTTCAAATATTCTATGGTTTCCATTAATACAATAAGGTTTGTTATCAGTTAGATACCGACTCTGAAGTACGATTACAGGGTTTTTATGGTTTGGTTTTATCCGATTTGGGTCTTTATTTATGTTACCTTGGTCAACAGCATCAATTATGTTTGACGGAGTAAACTGTACTGGCTTAATACATCTTTCTTTTATAAGTGAAGTAGCACCGTCAATGTCTAAAGCATATTCAAATACACCAGTTGGATACTCTGCATATAACGAAAATGTTTCCTGCCCAATCGGATGATTTACAGGGTAAGTTTCACTATTAAGAGATTTATTTAAAATTTCAGTCCATTTTTGGGCAACCTTAGCCCCATAAACTGATTTCTTCTCCATTTCTTGAATACGTGAAATAAAGTGTTTATTGGGGCTGAAATATTGAGATTTCTTTTCATACACTTCAATTTTACTTTCCACCTACAATTCCCCCCTTAACTTCTTTTGAATTATCGTATTTATAAATTTCGTTATAATCTTTCCTCAATTAAACTGCCCGTTACGTCAACAGGGATAAGCGATAACCTTTATTAAGCTATCGCTTCCGTTAGTTTAAGAAACAATTAATAATTAAACAGAGGTTATTACTTTTATTTTATCTGTATATTAAACTGTGACCCTTTCCTACCTTGGTTAAATTTAATTTTCTAATAATGTTCAACAGAAACCAACCTATTGTTGAACCTATTAAATAAAAGAAAACATCATTTACATTCAACGTACCTGTACCCGTCAGAAGCTGTACTCCTTCTATCATTATGCCAACTAAAAGAACATACAATATTGCTTTTGCAAAGGTATTAATCTTAAACAAAATAAAAAGGAAAATTCCTAAAGGAATAAACATTAACATTCCACCGAGTATTGTTGTAAAAAAAGTTATATCAAAGACGTTCCTTGTACTTACCCAAAATATAGATTGGTAAATCTCATTATGAATGTTTTTAAGAGGAATTAGATTGTGGTTGGAATAAATACCCCAATCAAACCTCAAAGTAACGCCTCTATCATGATTAACTAATACGTCGAACTTCCCAATAAATGCAACCATCACAATAAACCATATGTAAACACAAAAAGTTAACCAGATGGTTCCCTTTAAAATTTTATTAAATGGATTTAATGTCTTTTCTAATTCACTCTGAATATGCGATTGTTCTCCAAAGTCTAAAACAGCACATTTTTCAGCATTTTCATCTGACAGACCTTGTTCTAAATACTCCTTCTTCAATAAAAATAAATGGTCACTGAACTCATCAAGCAAATCTTGTTTCGTCTTTTCATCACAATTGAGACCTGAAGTCAATTTCTCTAAGTAATGGTTAATATAACTCATACCATCCCTCCGTAACTTTGGAAACTAATATATTAATTTCTTTCCACTGGCTTACTTTTCTAGTTAGTTCCTTTTTACCGTTTTCAGTAATACGATAATACTTTCTTCTCCCACCTTCATTAGATTCTCCCCAATAAGCTTCTATAAAGTCTTTATTCTCCAATCTCTTTAAAGCTGGATATAAAGTTCCCTCGCTCATATCATAAACGTTATCACTTTGTTGCTTTAATATTTTTACAATTTCATATCCATATGAATCACTACGGTTCACTACTGATAATATTAAAATATCAATGCTTCCTTTCATCATCTCTTTGTCCATACGACTTGTCCTCCTAAAAAATACAAAATATTATATTGAATATAGTAATACAAAGTACATCGTATTACAAGGTTATTGGGGAACTTTCCCATTATTTCAAAAAAGTTTAGTGATTACAAATATATCTTCGACTAAACTGCCTCGTAACTTCAACAGGGAAGACGGCGATAACCTTTATTAAGCTATCGATTCCGTTAGTTGAATATCAACGTTTTATCTGCAACTTTATAAAATCGTGTTTATCTTTGAAGTTAATAGTGATTTTATATTCATCTTCTTCATATGTTTCAAAATTAACAGTACCAACTAAAAAAGAGATAGCATTACCCTCAATTTTCGTTTCCATATCTCCCACATTACCTGTAATCAAACCATCTCTACCTTCAAATTCAATGTCAATATTCTCAATTTCTTCCTGTGTTAGCTCAAAACCTTTTGTTTCGATTTCAACCCAATTTATTTTTTTCTCTTCATACAATCCTGAATTGAATATGTAACTAACATTCCAGTATTCTCCTTCCCCATAAAAGATTACTTCATCGGAAATAACCGTTTGTGTCGTTGAAGAACAAGCCGTCAAAATAACAATAAGTAAAATACCAAACAATACTCTCAACTTCATTTTTAAACCACCCTTTTCTTAATAGATTCCTCCATAATAAAAACAACCCTTCTTGCAATAAACTGCCCTTTAGTTTAACATCATCTTCCAATAAGTGGGTATAAAAAAAAACGAGCTGCATCTCTTACAGCCCGTAATTTTACTAACGCCTCCGTTAGTTCAACAAGATTTTCTATTTCTTCTCAGCAACTACATAAATATAATCACCTAAATTGCTACTATATTTATTTAAAACATTTTCTATTTTCTTAGTTTCAATGTCCATTTTCAACTTATTACAACCTTCTTCAATTTCGTCCTTTGAAGCCAAATTTGCAAAGGTAGAAATTCCAGAGCGTACTTTTTCATCTAAACGAAACAGGCGCTCTCCCCTTTTAAAAAAATGAATGAGCTGCGTCTTCTTTAGTATTGCCGTTTTTCCTAAGTTACAGAAGTTTATTTTCATGTTAGTTGAAGAAGGTTTATTCAGCTAAATCTAATTCAAAATGATAAAATAGAGAATCCTTTTTGTATCCATTTCTTTCATATAATCTTTGTGCAGAATAATTATCTGGTGCTGTACTGAGACTAAGGCTATTTGCACCTGTTTCAATTTCCGTATTCTTTAGCTTTATGTAAGAGCATTTCTCCTACTCCTTGTTTTCTTGCTTCTTTATCAACATATAAGTCATTTAATATTCAAGCTGTTTTCATAG